>JAIUNQ010000106.1 GCA_020161475.1 Pseudomonadota bacterium
GCCTTCACACTGCCGGAAATCATCGCGCGTGGCGAACTCAGGCCGCTGCGCGATCCCCGAACCGCAGGAATCGACGACCTGTAGGCAAGCTTATGTGTGTTTTCTGTTCCGTTGCTACTCAGAGCCCAAGACTGGAAGCTGGGCGATGTGCGGGCCGTATTCGAGGCATCCCGCGTGATCGAGCCGATGTTGACGGGTGCGGAAGCGCGCAGCCGCAATATCCTCATTGTCGTCTCGCTGTCCGGCTTGTTCGGTTGCGCCCTGCTGATCGGCTTCATGATGCTGGTGGAGCGCCATTCGGCGGATCGCGCCGAGGCCGACCGGCGCACGTACTACATGGCCGCGCATGATATGCTGACGGGCTTGGGCAACCGCTCCCAGTTGCAGCAGGCGGTGGATGCGGTTTTCTCGCCCGATCACATCGGTCCTCGTCCCGCGCTCATTCTCATCGATCTCGACAAGTTCAAGCCCATCAACGACACCTTCGGCCATGCGGTGGGGGATCGCATCCTGACCTTGGTGGCGGGGCGGATGCGCGCCCTCTGCGCCAGGGAGGATCTGGTGGCGCGCCTCGGCGGCGATGAATTCGCGGTGCTGGTGGCCGATGGGCAAAGCGTCGAGCGGATCGAGACCCTGGCCAATCGCCTGTGCCATGTGCTCTCCGAGCCTTTCGATGTCGATGGGCACAAGCTGGGCATCGGGGCGAGCGCCGGTGTCGCTTTTGCGGGGGGTGATGCCGGCAACACCACCGATCTCATGGTGGCGGCGGATCTGGCGCTCTATGCCGCCAAGGCGGCAGGGCGTGGCTGCGCGCATCTCTACCGGCCGGAGCTGATGGCGGCAGCCCTCAAGCGCCGCCGTCTGGAAGCGGACCTGCGTGAGGCGCTCAAAAAAGGCGAGCTGGAACTCTATTACCAGCCGATCGTGCGGGCCGACACCGGGGACGTGACGCGCATGGAGGCCCTGATGCGCTGGCGTCATGCCGAGCTGGGGTTCATCTCGCCGGCCGATTTCATTCCGCTGGCCGAGGAAACCGGACAGATCGTTGCCCTTGGCGCATGGGCCATCCAGACGGCCTGCGCGGATATTGCGTCGCTGGGCGGGGATGTGAGCGTGGCGGTGAACCTCTCACCGGTGCAGATCCGCCATGAGAGCCTGATCGGCACCATCCGTGCCGCGCTCGCGGAGAGCGCTCTGGCGCCGCATCGCTTCGAGGTGGAAATCACCGAGGGCGTGCTGCTGGAAAACGACCGGCAGACGCTGGAGGTGCTGCACACCATCCGCAGCCTCGGGGTGGGTATCGCGCTGGATGATTTCGGCACCGGCTATTCCTGCCTGTCCTATCTCCAGCATTACCCCATCACCTGCATCAAGGTGGACCGTTCCTTCGTCTCCACGCTGGGGCAGGAAAAGGGCGCAAGGCCCATCATCAGCACGGTTGTTGCGCTGGCGCATAACCTCGGCATGTTCACGGTGGCGGAGGGCGTGGAAACCGACGCCCAGCTGCGCGAGCTGACCGAACTGGGTTGTGATGAGGTGCAGGGCTTCTATCTGGGCAAACCCAAGCCGCTGGCGGAGCTGCGCCCCACGCTCAAGGTTTCGCAGAGCGCCTGATCCCGCTCGCAATCCGCCCCTCGTGGGCGGACAGCATGGGCTTTTATGAGGCGCGCTTCCTGGCGTCCTGCCGGCAGCGGTCGGAGCAGAATTTCACCTCGTCCCACACCTTGGCCCATTTGCGCCGCCACACCATGGGCAACCCGCAATGGGCGCAGGATTTTTGCGGCAGATCGGCCTTGCGGCGTATGGGGGGCATGGTTCAGCCCTTGGTGCGCAGGCTGGAGCGCCCGCCGTCCACCCCGATGATCTGCCCGGTCATCCAGCCCGCCTCCTTCGAGAGCAGGAAGGCCGCAAGATGCGCGGCATCCTCCGCCTCGCCGAGGCGGGGCAGGGGGTGCATCTGGGCAATGGCCTGCGCCATGCTCTCATTGGCCGTCAGGCCTGCCGCAAGCGGGGTGCGGGTGAGCGAGGGCGCGATCGCGTTGACGCGCACCTTGGGCGCAAGTTCCGCCGCCAGCGCCAGCGTCAGCCCTTCGATCGCGCCCTTGGCCATGGAAACAGAGGCATGGGCGACAAAGCCTTGGGAGGCTGCGACCGAGGAGAACAGCACAATGCCGGGGGTGCCATCACTGGCTTTGAGCGCGGGGAGCGCGGCCTGTGCCGCGAGCGCTGCCCCCGCCGCATTGATGCGGAAGTCACGCTCGAAATCCGCCGCTGTGAGACGCGCCAGCGGTTTGAGATTGATGGTGCCGACCGCATAGACCAGACCGGCCAGCGGGCTGCCCGCTTCCGCCACGATGCGCGCAAAACTGCCCGCCTCTTCGACATCGCCGACCGAATAGCCCGCGCCGATTTCTCCCGCCAGATTCGCGAGCTTGGCTTCGTCGCGCCCGGCCAGATGAACCGCCTGCCCCTTGGCCGTCAGTACCCGCGCGAGCGCCGCGCCGATGCCACCCGCACCGCCGAAGATGAGAACCTTGCCGCTCATGATCCCTCAGTCAATCTTTTGCCAGCTTACCGATTTGCACAGCACGGCGAGCAGGCATCCCCGCGTTTTCATGCGCGCATCGTCAAAGGTGATGGTGATGGCATAGGTGTTGTCGCGCTTGGGGTCGAAGGCGCTGCCGGTGAGCTTGCGCTCGCCCGCCGGTTTCACGCGCATCACCAGCTTGTCGCCCACCGCTTCCCCGCCGGAGGTGTCGCGGATGAAGGTGTTGGTGGCGCAAAGCGCATCTCCGCAAGGCGCAATGCGCACCTTGGCGTTGCCATCTCCGCGCGCCCAGAGGCCGAGAGGGAGTTCTTTTGCACCCGCCGGCGCTGCCAGCAGAAGAACCGGCGCGAGCAAGGCTGCGTGTCTAAGACGAGCTTTCATCATTGTGTTTCTCCTTTCGGTTCAAGCACATAGAGGCCCACGTCGATCAAGCCTTCGGAAAAGCCTGCCGAGCAGTAGCTGAGGTAATAATTCCAGGTGCGGCGGAAGCGGGCGTCAAACCCCTGCCGCTCGATCTCGGGCCAGGCGGCCTCGAAGCGCGTCTGCCAATCATCGAGCGTTTTGGCGTAGGAAGCGCCGAAGCATTCGCGATGCGTGAGCTTCAGCCCAGCGCGGCTCGCTTCTTCCGCCAGCAGCGTCTTGGTGGGCAGGAAGCCGCCGGGGAAGATATAGGCTTGGATAAAATCGGTATCGCGCTCGTAATTGTCGAAGATGTCTTCATGGATCGTTATGGCCTGAAGCACCGCGCGCCCGCCGGGGTTGAGCCCCTTTGAAATCGCCGCGAAATAGGTGGGCAGATAGCTCTTGCCCACGGCCTCGATCATCTCGATGGAGACGATGCGATCGAAAGTGCCCTTCACATCGCGGTAGTCCTCCAGCACCAGCGCAATATTATCCTGCCCGGCCACAACGCCCTGCGCATGTTCCAGCTGCGAGGGGGAGAGCGTGACCCCCTTCACCGGTCCGTTGGTGGCCTGCCCGATGCGGTGCGCCAGCGCGCCCCAACCGCAGCCGATTTCCAGCACGGAGGAGGTGTCCCTGAGCGCGAGAAGCTCGGTGATGCGGTCGAGCTTGCGCTTCTGCGCGCCTTCGAGCGTGTTTTCCGGCCCGTAGATGCCGGAGGAATAGACCATCGAGGCATCGAGCCAGCGCGAATAGAACGCATTGCCGAGGTCGTAATGTGCCTCGATATTGCGGCGGCTGTTGGCCTTGGTGTTGGCGCGTGCGGCGTGCTTGAGGCGCGGGATGAAGCGGAAGAACGGCAGCCCGGTGATGCGCGCGGCGAGCTGCTTGCGGTTGCGCCCCAGAAGGCGGATCAGGCTGGTGAGATCCGGGGTGTCCCAATCGCCGTCGATATAGGCATCGGCAAAGCCGAGATCGCCCTTGCGGATGGTTTTCCAGAGCGCGCGCCAGCTCTTGATGTGCAACTCGGCTTCCGGGCCGTCCAGCGCGCCCTCGATCACCCAGCGCGAGCCGCTGGGCATATGCAAGCGCAAGGTGCCCGCGATCAGCGAGGAAAACAGCCAGCGCGCCGCCTTTTCGCGCAGGCAGAAGCGCGTCTGGAAGGTCGGCTCGCAGAGGGTGTCGAGCCGCACGGTCTGTTGAGCTTGCATCAGGCTTCTCCTGTCTTCTTTTCGGTGTAGGCACTGATCAGGCCGGTGTGGCCCTTGGGCTTCGTGACCAGGGCGATCCCCTTGCGCCATATCTTCAGCGCCTCCCAGTGAATGCCGCCCACCACCAGCGCCGCCTGAAGGGGCAGACGCAGGAACAGGCGGGCCAGAGTTTTGTCGGTGATGGGCTGACGTGCGCCATGCTGGCTGGCGATCAGCAGTGCGCCCTTTTCATCCGAGGCCGTGATGTGCAGATGAAGCGCCTCGCTCGGGGCGCGGAAGCGGAAACGATAGGTCAGCGCCATGGGCATGAAGGGGGAGACATAAAACCCCTTTGCGCAGGTCTGGTGGATGAGATCGCCCCCATCTTCGACCGGGATGAGATAGCTGTGCCGCTCGCCGAAGGTGTTGTCCACCTCCCAGAGCACGGCTTTGAGCGCGCCCGAGGCCTCCTCGCAGAAATAGACGCTCAGCGGATTGAAGGCCAAGCCCAGCACGCGCGGCATGGTGAGCAGGCGGATGCGGGCGCCGGCGCTCTCCAGCCCCGCACGGGCGAGCTGTTCGCGTACGTAAGCGGCAAGCCCGGCTTTGCGCCCATCGCCCCGGTCTTTTTCGAAAAACGAGAAAAGATTGAAGCGGTTGACCGAAAACAGGCGGGTTGCGGCGCTCTCTTCCTGCAGGCGGTCGAGATCGAGCAGGAAGGAGAAGATGCGATACTCCAGCCGATGCGCCTTGGGGCGCAGGCGGTGGTGCATCACATCCGAGAGATAAAACGCCGCGCCCATGGTTATCGCCCGGCGAGCGCGACAATGCGCCCGTTCTGCGCTTCGACCTGCCAGGGGCGCAGCACGCCGCCCAGCGCTTCCGCCACCGCAAGGCCGGATTGCAATCCATCCTCATGGAAGCCCGCGCCGAAATGCGCGCCGCAGAACCAGGTGTTCTGCACGCCTTGCAGGCGCCAGAGCGCCTTCTGCGCGGCCAGCGTCGCCATGTCGAACTGCGGGTGCTCGTAAGAGATGACGGCTTGGGTGAGATCCTCGCGCGGCTTGTCCATGGGGTTGAGCGTGACGATGACCGGCGTATCCGTCCCCAGATCCTGCAACCGGTTCATCCAGTAGGAGCAGGTGAGTTCGCGCGCATCGCCCTGGCCGCGCGCCAGATAATTCCAGCTGCTCCACACCGCCTTGCGCTTGGGCATCTGGCTCACATCCGAGTGCAGATAAGCGATGTTCGGCGCGTAGCGGAAGGGGGAGAGCAGGGCGTGCTCATCGGCCGTCGGCTCCGCCAGCATCCTGAGCGCCTCATCGGCATGGCAGGCAAAAACCACATGATCAAAGCGCGCTTCGCTGCCATCCTTGGTGATGACGCTGACGCCCTCGGCATCGCGTTTGACCTGGACAACCTCGGCATTGATATGGGCCGTGGCGCGCGAGGCCTTGCGCAGCGCCTCCACGTAAGCGCGGCTGCCGCCCTTCACCGTGCGCCAGAGCGGGCGGTTGGACACCTGTAGAAGCCCATGATTCTGGCAGAAGCGGATGAAGGCCGCCGCCGGCTGCGCGCCGACTTCCGCGCTCGGCGTGGACCAGATGGCCGCCGCCATGGGGTAAAGGTGATCCTCGCGCACGCTGCGCCCATAGCCGTGGGCATCGAGGAACGCATCGAGCGTCAGGTCTTCCGCCGCATCCGCCAAGGCGGGCGCATCGCGGTAAAAGCGCATCAGGTCGATCAGCATCTTCCAGAAACGCGGGGAGATGAGGTTTCGCTTCTGGGCGAAGAGGCTTTTGAGGTCATTGCCCGCATATTCGAGCCGCCCGTCGTCGAGCGAGACCGCGAACGACATATCGGTCGGATAGGTCTCAACCTTCAGATGCGCGAAAAGCGCGATGAGGTTGGGGTAAGTCGCCTCGTTGAAGACGATGAAGCCGGTATCGACCGCAACCTCGCGCCCGCCCACCATGATGTCACGCGTGTTGGAATGCCCGCCGAGCCGCCCCTCGCGCTCGAAAAGCGTCACCCCATGGCGCTGGCTGAGCAGCCAGGCCGCACTATGGCCGGAAATGCCGGCACCGATGACCGCAATGCGCGAACCCGTCTCAAGAGCACTCATGAACCTGTCCTTTTGCAGTCTCTACGCAGCAGCGCGCCGATCGGTTTGCTCCGGCGCGGTCGATTTTTTTCCAAAGCGGGCGGCGCAAACAAAATTGTTTCCTCGGCAAACCGTAAGGCGACCTGCTGCGTAAGCACAGCATGACCGAGGCTTTAAAGGCCGAACATCCCCTGAGGATTTATGTCGCTCGCCGTGCTTGTTTCCGTTTTGATCGCGCTCAGCCTCATTATGGCGCTGGCCTTCGCTTTTCAGCAACGCACCGGCAATTCGGGCTGGGTGGATACCATCTGGACCTTCGGCACCGGTCTTGTCATCGCATTGGCGCTGCTCTGGGGCGCGGGCGTGGGCTGGCGCAGCCTGATCATCGCGCCGCTGGTGCTGCTCTGGGCGCTGCGGCTGGGTTCGCACATCGCCCTGCGCAGCGCCAAGGTGCCGGATGATCCGCGCTATGCGGACCTGATGCGCCAATGGGGGCCGGATGCGCCGCGTCGCCTGTTCCTCTTCCTGCAGGTGCAGGCTGTGGCGAGTTTCGTGCTGGCGCTCTCCGCGCTCGCGGCTGCGCTCAACCCGCGCCCGCCCGGCTGGCTGGACGGCGTAGCTATTCTTGTTGCGCTCGGCGCGCTGGTGGGTGAGGCGATCTCGGATCGCCAGCTCAAGGCGGCGAAGGCTGCGGGTGAGCGCATTTGCCAGCGCGGCCTCTGGGGCTGGTCGCGCCACCCCAACTATTTCTTCGAATTCCTGTTCTGGTGCGCGCTGCCGCTCTTCGCCTTCTCGGGCGGCGGGCCACTCTGGCCCGGCCTGCTCAGCCTGCTTGCGCCGCTTCAGATGTATTGGCTGCTCGCCCATGTTTCGGGCGTGCCCCCGCTCGAAGCCCATATGCTGCGCAAGCATGGGGCCGCGTTCGAGGCCTATCAGGCCCGCGTGAGCGTGTTTTTCCCGCTGCCGCCGCGCAGCGCCCCCTTCCCGAACACTGCCAAAGGAGCGAAAAATGATGCTTGAAGCCCTGATCGGGCAGGCCGAGCGCCTGCCTCTGCCCGATGTTGTCACCCGCGCCGGCGTGGATTTTCTGGTGGCGCGCACGCGCCGCAAGCTGGAGCGGCAGGGCGATGCGCTGGAGCGTGCTTTTGCGCTCGATATGGCGCGTTTTCCCATCGCGCAGCACACGGCGGAGGCCAATGCGCAGCATTATGAGGTGCCCTCGGCGTTTTTCGAGCAGGTGCTGGGCGCGCGCCGCAAATATTCCTGCTGCCTCTTTCCCAAGGGGAGCGAGACGCTCGATCAGGCCGAGGTGATCGCGCTGGAAGAAACGGCGGTGCACGCGGGCCTTGCCGATGGGCAATCGATTCTGGAACTCGGCTGTGGCTGGGGCTCGCTTTCGCTCTTCATGGCGGAGCGCTTCCCCAAGGCGCGGATCACTTCGGTGTCCAATTCCGCGACCCAGCGCGCGACGATCGAGGCGCTGGCGGCTGCGCGCGGGCTGACCAACCTCACCGTGATCACCGCCGATATGAACAGCTTCGAGCCGCAGGGTGCTTATGATCGCATCGTTTCGGTCGAGATGTTCGAGCATATGGCGAACTGGCAGGCGCTGCTGACGCGCTGCCGGGGCTGGCTGAAGCCCGAGGGGCGGCTGTTCCTGCATGTCTTCACCCATGCCCATGCTTCTTACCGCTTCGATCACGCGGACAAGGCGGACTGGATCGCCCAGCACTTCTTCACCGGCGGCATCATGCCCTCGCGCCAGCTCGCGCATCAGTTTGGCGACCTCTTCGGCGTGGAGCAGGAATGGCATTGGTCGGGCGCGCATTACGCCCGCACCGCGCGCCTCTGGCTGGAGAATTTCGATGCGCGCATCGAGGCCGTGATGCCCATTCTGGAAGAAACCTACGGTGATCAGGCCGCGCTCTGGAAGCGGCGCTGGCGGCTGTTCTTCCTCGCAACCGAAGGGCTTTTCGGCCATGCCAATGGCGAGGTCTGGGGTGTGGGGCATTATCGCCTTGCGCCGACCCGTGCGGGCTGAGGCGCGAGAGAGGCACTTGGAGACAAAAAAGCCGGGGCAATGCCCCGGCTGAATTTTTTAAGCTGGGGTGCAGCTCAGGCGCGGCGCAAGCCGACCCAGGCACCGGCGCTTGCAGCGGTGGCGGTGAGCAGCGTGCCCCAGACCATATCCGCAGCTGTGACTAGCGGGGACCACACCTTCATGGTGGCATGGTTGGTCAGATCATAGGTGCCGTAAGCCACAAGCCCAAGCAGCGCACCGTTGAGCGCGGCGCGCAGGACGCGGCCCTGCTCCAGCGCGGGCAGCACCGCGAAATAGACCACGCCCGCAAGGTAGAGCAGGTAGAACGCGATGGCGGGGC
>JAIUNQ010000107.1 GCA_020161475.1 Pseudomonadota bacterium
ACGCGGGCATAGGCATCGATGATGCGCATCAGGCCGCTTTCGGCCCCGTAAGCGCTCTTCAGGCGCGTTTCTGCTTCTGCCCCGAGGCCGGAGACATCCGCCAGCAGGCCGGAGAAATAGTCCCGCAGTGCCTTGGATTCCGTATCGGAGAAGCGATCAATCGATTTGAGGGCGGTCTGGGCTTCGCCCTGCCCGGCCAACGCATAGGCCTTGAACAGGGTGAGCGCGAGGTCTGCCCCGCGCACACCGCCCGCCGCGCGGTCAAAATGGTTGCGGGCCTTGGCATATTCGCGGGCCCGCATGGCCCGCACGCCCAACACCGCCTGCGCCAGCGTATTGCCGGGATCGCGCGCGATGGTCTTCTCGGCGTAGCGGAAGGCTTCGGGCAGGTTGCCGTCCAGCAGCTCGGCCACAAAGGTCTGGTCCAGCAGGGTCGCGTTGCGCGGATCGGCCTTGAGCGCCTCGCGGTAATATTCCGCCGCAGACCCCGTATCACGCTGGGAATTGGCAACGATGGCCGCGAGATAGCTGCCCGAAGCGCCATAAGCGGGCGGCAGGCGCGGCGCGTTTCCCTTGGCCGGAGCGAGGCTGAGCCCGGCCATCAGAATGGCGAGAGCCAGAGGGAAAGACGCAGGCGCGCGCTTCTTGAACGACATCCGGGACAGCCCTTGAATACGAAAAGAAGCGGCAGACCCTATGCTGCCGCTTCCCTTCGGTTAGCACTGAAATGGGGCGCAACAAAGCCCCTTACATATTGGGGTACATGGGCCCGCCGCCGCCCTCGGGCGCGACCCAGGTGATGTTCTGGGCCGGATCCTTGATGTCGCAGGTTTTGCAGTGGACGCAGTTCTGCGCGTTGATCACAAAGCGCGGGTCTTTTTTGTTCGCTTCATCGCCATAGACGATCTCATAGACCCCTGCCGGGCAATAAAGCCGTGCAGGCTCGCCATAGACCGGCAGGTTCTTGGCCACCGGGATCGAGGGATCGGTCAGGCGCAGATGCACCGGCTGGTCTTCCTCGTGGTTGGTGCCGGAGAGGAACACCGAGGAGAGCTTGTCGAAGGAGAGCACGCCATCCGGCTTGGGATAGACCTTGGGCTTCACCTCGGCGAGCGGCTTGAGGCACTCCGAATCCTTCTTTCCGTGCTTCATGGTGCCGAAGAACGACAGGCCGAAGAGTTCGTTGGTCCACATGTCGAGACCACCCAGCGGAATGCCGAGTGCGGTGCCGAACTTCGACCACAGCGGCTTGGCGTTGCGCACGGGCTTCAGGTCCTTGCCGATCTCGCTGGCGCGCCAGCCCTGATCGAAGGCGGTGAGTTCGTCCTGCGCTCGGCCTTCGCCCAGCGCTGCCACCACGGCATCCGCCGCCTGAATGCCCGAGAGAATCGCGTTGTGGCTGCCCTTGATGCGCGGCACGTTCATGAAACCGGCCGAGCACCCGATGAGCGCACCGCCCGGGAACACCAGCTTGGGCACCGACTGCCAGCCGCCTTCGGTGATGGCGCGCGCGCCATACGCGAGGCGCTTGCCGCCCTCCAGCTGCTCCGCCACCATCGGATGATGCTTGAAGCGCTGGAACTCATCGAAGGGCGAAAGCGTCGGGTTGGAATAGTTGAGGTGGATGACGAACCCGATCGAAACGAGGTTCTCGTCGAAATGATAGAGGAACGAGCCGCCACCAGTAGAATTGTCGAGCGGCCAACCGAAGGAGTGCTGCACAAGCCCCTTCTGATGCTTTTTCGGGTCGATCTGCCAGAGTTCCTTGATGCCGATGCCGAATTTGGCGACATCCGCATTCTTGTCGAGGCCGAACTTGGCGATCAGCTGCTTGGAAAGATGCCCGCGCGCCCCCTCGGAGAAGAGGGTGTACTTGCCATAAAGCGCCATGCCGCGGGTGTAGCTGTCCTTCATCTCCCCTTCGCGGGAGATACCCATGTCGCCGGTCGCGATGCCTGCGACCTTGCCGTCCTCCGTGAAGAGCACTTCCTGCGCGGCAAAGCCGGGGTAGATCTCCACGCCCAGGCCTTCGGCCTGAACCGCCAGCCAGCGCGCAAGGCTCCCCAGCGAGACAATGTAGTTGCCGTGGTTGTTCATCAACTTCGGCATGGCGAAGTTGGGCAGGCGCAGCGCGCCCGAGGGGCCGAGGAAATAGAAACGATCGTCCGTAACGGGGGTTTTGACCGGGCAATCCGCATCCTCGCGCCATTCCGGCAGGAGCAAGTCGAGGCCAACGGGATCGATCACCGCGCCGGAGAGGATATGGGCACCCACTTCCGCGCCCTTTTCCACCAGCACGACGGAAAGGTCCGGGTTGGTCTGCTTGATGCGGATGGATGCGGCGAGGCCAGCAGGCCCGCCCCCCACGATCACGACATCATATTCCATCGCGTCCCGTTCGGGCAGATCGGCGAGCGGCTCACCCATGGTTTCCCCCATCCTTGAAGCGTCATTTCACTGAACTTCTGCCCTTTCACAAAGCCTTTGGGAAGGCAAGGAAAAGAAGGCAGGCACCAAGCCCAGTATGACAAGGCGCAGCTTAGCGCCAAATTGGTTCATATGTAAACTAATATGCATGGGGATGGCTCCCCTCTCGCTTCATACTTAGCGGGCGCAGACGCGCCTGTCACATGCCGGACAAGGCGCGTTTTCCCGCGCGCTTGCCAGCAGCGCCCGCACGTGAAAGATCAGGGGGCTCTCCCCCCGCCTGAGGGACCACCAAAAGGCACAGCCTCGCTTATGTCCGTGATTGCGTCCGAGACAGCTTCGCCCCGCCAGATCCTCGAGTTCCTGCTCGCGGCGGGGGTGGATTTGCCGTTGGGCGATGAACCGGTCAACCGCCTTGCGCCGCCCCCTGTTCCGGCCGCGCCCGTGCGGGAGGCGACTGAGACAAAGCCGCAGATTGTGGCGGCTCCGGCTCTTGCCGGCCCGGAAGAGGCTGCCGCCAACGCCCGCGAGATCGCCAAGGCCGCGCTGGATCTGGAGGCCTTGCGCGCGGCGCTTGACGCTTTCGACGGCTGCGCCCTCAAGAAGACGGCCTCGCGTCTGGTGTTTGCCGACGGTAACCCGAAGGCCCGCATCATGATTATCGGCGAAGCGCCGGGGCGTGATGAGGATGAGATCGGGCGACCCTTCGTGGGCCGGGCGGGCCAGTTGCTCGACAAGATGCTCGCCGCGATCGGGTTGGATCGCACCTCGGTCTATATTGCCAATACCGTGCCGTGGCGCCCGCCCGGCAACCGCACCCCGACCCCGCAGGAGATTGCGGTGTGCATGCCCTTCATCCTGCGCCAGATCGAACTCGCCGCGCCCGATATTCTCGTCACCATGGGTGCACCCAGCTCCCAGACGCTGCTGAACCAGAAGGACGGCATCCTGCGTCTGCGCGGACGCTGGCTGTCCTTCACGGTTGGCGGGCGCGCCATCCCCGCCATTCCCATGCTGCATCCGGCGTATCTTCTGCGCTCCCCCGCGCAGAAGAACCTGGCGTGGCGTGATTTGCGCGCCCTGAAGGCGAAGCTGGAGGCGCTTGGACCGCGACAGGCCTAGGCAAGCCGCTCGCGCGCGACTATTGAACGATTCATCGGCTTGAACAGCCTGACGGAGAACCCCATGCGCCTCGACGATATTCAGGAATCGGACAGCATCGAAGATCGCCGCGGGGAAGACGGCTTCGGCGGCGGTGGTGGTGGTGGCTTTGGCCTGCCGAGCGGCGGCGGCCTTGGGTTCGGCACCATTGCGCTGCTGACGGTGGTGGGCTGGGCGCTGGGCATCAACCCGGCGATTCTCATTGGCGGCGCGGAAATCTTCACGGGTGGGCGCGGCGGGCAGGTCGTCAGCCAGCCGGCACCGCGCAGCCAGCGCGCTCCGCTACCCGGCGCTCCGGATGAGCTGAAGACCTTCGTGGCCCGCGTGCTCAAGACCAATGAGGATGTCTGGACGCAGATTCTGCCTGCGCAGCAGAATGTGCCGTTCCGCAAGGCGCCGCTCGTGCTGTTTTCGGGCTATACGCAATCGGCCTGTGGTTCGGCGCAAAGCGCGATGGGCCCGTTCTATTGCCCGGTCGACACCAAGATCTACCTCGATATGTCGTTCTTCGAGGAAATGCGCACCAAGCTGCGGGCGGGCGGTGATTTCGCCTATGCCTATGTCGTGGCGCATGAAATGGGCCACCACATCGAAAACCTTCTCGGCATCCTGCCCAAGGTCCAGCGCGCCCAGCAGCGGGTGTCGCGCAAGGAAGCCAATGCTCTCTCCGTGCGCGTCGAGCTGATGGCCGATTGCCTTGCGGGTGTCTGGGCCAAGCACGCCAACCAGCGCTGGCAGGTTCTGGAGCAGGGCGACGTCGAGGAAGCCCTGAGTGCAGCGGCGGCGATCGGCGATGATCGCCTGCAGAAGCAGAGCCAGGGCTATGTCGTGCCGGACAGCTTCACCCACGGCTCCTCCGAGCAGCGCGCGACCTGGCTTCAGCGTGGGTTGCGCACCGGCCAGATCTCCGCCTGCGATACCTTCAACGCTCCGGCGCTCTGACAAGACGCCCTCCGCAACGCTCCGGTTTTCATATCATGCGCCTTCTTCTTGCTGCCCTTGTCCTTGTTGCCGCCCAGCCTGCCTTCGCGCAGGGCAAGCAGCGCGATCTGATCCTGCAATGCATGGCCTGCCATGGCGATGACGGCATCGCGAAGGACAAGGACGTGCCGCATCTGGCCGGGCAGAACTACGAATATCTGCTCAACCAGATGAAGGCGTTCCAGTCGGGCAAGCGCCCGCACAAGGAAATGAAGGTGATGAGCCGCCGCATGGACGAGAGCGAGATGGCGGAAATCGCCGATTACTACGCCGCCCTGCCGCGCCAGCCGAAGTAAGCCCTCACAGGCGCGGGCTCAGCGCAATGCGGCGTGCCTGTGCCGGAAGGGTAATCAGCGCATTGCCGTAGCGCCGGGTGAAGGGATCCGCCTTTTCCAGCCCGATCTCGCGTGCCAGCGCGGGGGGCAGCAACAAGGCCTGATCGCGCGAGACCTGCCCGCGGAACCCTGAAATGCGCTGGAAAATGCTCGCCTTGATGAGCTGGGTAACGGCCGGCACCTGCCCGATGACGGGAAGCTGATCTGCCAGCACCGGCCAGAACTCCGGCCCGACCTGAACCCCCGCGCTCAACACCAGAACGCCAGAGCCATTGGTGTAGGTGATGGCACGCGCAAAGCCCTCGCCGAAGGTGCTACTGGCCAACAGGCGGCATCCTGCGGCGTCGGCAATGGTGGTGAGCTCGTCGGTTTCCTTGGGGACAACCAGCATGGCGCTGCCGACGATTCCTTCGACAACACCCCGCACCAGCGGCGAAAGCGTCGCGCTCAAGGCAAGTGGCGGTCCATCGGCATCGATGATGATGCTGAGCATGCAGGCGGCATCCCGAACGCGAGACAATCTGAAACATCATTTCTTGCACCGCAATACGCCGGGAGCAAGCCTGCAGATGACAGAGCCGACAAAAGGACGAGGCTTGACAGACGGCCCGCCAAAAGTTCTATCTTTGTTCCCATGCCCGCTGATGAGATTCCTCCCCCTGAGGCCCAAAGGGCCGAACGTCTGGCAACGCCTCTGGCGCAGGCGCACAAGCGCCAGCGCGGCAGCTACACGAATCAGTCCGGGCGGTTCGAGGCGCTCTCGCGGGAAGCCTTTGATGATGGCTGGAGCGAGGAGGAGCTTCCCCCCTTCCGCACCCAGACCCTGCCGGAACGCGCTGTCAGCATCATCACGCGCAACGAATCGCCGGATATTCCGTTTGATCGCTCCATCAATCCCTATCGCGGATGCGAGCATGGGTGCTCCTACTGCTATGCGCGCCCCAGCCACGCCTACCTTGGCCTCTCGCCCGGGCTCGATTTCGAATCACGCCTTTACGCCAAGCTGAACGCGGCGGAATTGCTGGAGCGTGAACTTTCCAAGCCCGGTTACACGCCCAAGGAGATCGCGCTGGGCGCGAACACGGACCCCTATCAACCGATCGAGCGGCAATACAGGATCACACGCCAGATTCTGGAGGTGCTTTCCGCCCGCAAGCACCCCGTCACCATCGTCACCAAGAACGCGCTCGTGCTGCGTGATCTCGATCTGCTGGTACTCATGGCCGAGCAGGGGCTGGCGAAGGTTGCCCTTTCGGTGACAACACTGGATGCCAAGCTGGGCCGCGCGATGGAGCCGCGCGCCTCCACCAATGCCAAGCGGCTCGATGCGCTGGGGGTTTTGACGGCGGCGGGCATACCCACGGCTGTGATGGTGGCGCCGATCATTCCCGCCATCAACGAGCATGAAATCGAGGGGATTCTCGAGGCCGCCGCCGGGCTCGGCGTGAAAGAGGCGCATTATGTGCTCCTGCGGCTGCCGCTGGAGCTGCGCGAACTTTTCCGCGAGTGGCTGCTTCAACACTATCCCGGCAAGCTGCGGCACGTGATGAGCCTGATCCAATCATCCCGCGGGGGGAAGGATTACGACGCCAATTTCGCCACGCGTCAGCAGGGAACGGGTCTGTTCGCGGATATGATCGCCAAACGCTTTCGCCTCGCCATGGAGCGGCTGGGCATGAAGGAGCGGGCCAACGGCAAACTGCGCTGTGATCTCTTCGAGCGCCCCACGCTGCCCGGTAGCCAGCTGTCGCTGTTCTGATGGTGCCAGATTAATGCGGAACGAACAGGGTTCTGAGCAACACAGCCGTTCCGATCACGGCCCCCAGCAGCAGCACGAGGCGCGCTGCAAACCCACGCCAATTGACGGGTTTATCGGGATCATAGGAGGCAGGCGCCTCCACCCATTGGCCGAAAAAGGGCCAGCGCACCGGCTTGGCAGGCTTGCCGGGCTTGGGCGGCGGCGCCCCCAGCAACGCCTGCGCTTCACGGCGATAAGCAGCGATACGTTCGGGTGTTTCCTCTCCCAGCAAGAAGGCGGCTTCCTCGGCTTCTTGCGGCGCACGCTCGTGGCGGGTTTCGAACGCCGACCGGAAGGCAAGCAGCGCGCGCCGGTGCAGTGCATAGGCCGCCAGCCCCACGCCATCTCCCTCGGGCGCATAGCGCCGGATGCGTTCCGCCTCATCCATGTGATGCCTGTCTCCCCGGCGTGGCGCGGCCTTGGCCCGCATCCCCGCTGCGCCTTATAGCATTGCAAGGGGCGCGCAAAAGACATCAGCACAAGGAGGCTGGCGTGGCAAAACGGACGGCGGGGGATCTGGATGCCTTCCTCGCGCGCGGGTTCTCCCGCATCGCCGGGGTGGATGAGGTGGGGCGCGGACCGCTGGCGGGGCCTGTCGTTGCGGCCGCCGTGGTGCTGCCGCCGGGGTTCGAGGCCCAAGGCATCACCGATTCCAAAAAGCTGAGCGCCAGGCGCCGGGAAGAGCTGGCTCGGCATATTCTCGCCCATGCCGAGGTTGGGGTGGCCTATGTTCCTGCCCCCGTGATTGATCAGCTCAATATTTTCCACGCCACCCTGCTCGCGATGCGCCGGGCGATTGCGGCGCTGCCGAGCGCGCCGGAGGCGGTGCTGGTGGACGGCACCCATGTGCCGCCCGAATTGCCGATGCCGGGCCTTGCGGTGGTGAAGGGCGATTCACGCGTTCTTGCTATCGCCGCTGCGTCGATTGTCGCCAAGCAAGCACGCGATACGCTGATGAGCCATGCGGAGATGCTTTATCCCGGCTATGGTTTTGGCCCTTCGGCGGGCTACCCCACGCCGCTTCACAAAACAGCGCTGATCACGCGAGGGCTGACGCCGCTGCACCGGCTGTCCTTTGCGCCCTGCAGGGCTGTTCTTGACGCCTCGAAAGATTGAAAACTCTGGCGTTTTTTACCCACTCCAACGGGGCTATGCCGCCTGAATTCATCAAATTTTAGCGTTCTCAAAAAGAGACAGGCAAGAATTTCAACCTTAAACCTCGCCTTCACTCCCATGGGGCAATGTGTGCGTGTCGTTAGTTTCACCGGTGCGGGTTGTCATGCGTATCCTCCGCTCGGAAACGACAAGCCAGAAACCCCGGGATCAGGTCTCGCGTACCCGGAGGTCCGCACCGCAAGGCGGCTTGTCTTTCCTCGATTCCATTCTGAACGAGGATTGCCTCTCCGCGCTGGCCCGCCTGCCGGAAGCCTCGGTCGATCTCGTTTTTGCCGATCCGCCCTACAATCTGCAACTCGCGGGCAGCCTGACGCGCCCGGACCAGAGCCTTGTCGATGCGGTGGATGACGAATGGGACCAGTTTTCCAGCTTCGCCGCCTATGACGAGTTTACCCGCGAATGGCTGCGCCTTGCGCGCCGCGCGATGAAGCCGAATGCGACGCTGTTCGTCATCGGCTCGTATCACAACATTTTCCGCGTCGGGACGGTGCTTCAGGACCTCGGCTTCTGGATTCTCAACGACATCGTGTGGCGCAAGGCCAATCCGATGCCGAATTTCCGGGGCCGCCGCTTCACCAATGCGCATGAAACCCTGATCTGGGCGGCGCGCGATGCGAAGGCGAAGAAATACACCTTCCATTATGAGGCGCTCAA
>JAIUNQ010000108.1 GCA_020161475.1 Pseudomonadota bacterium
TCGTGCCGCGCGGTGTGGAAGGCGACACCGATTTCACCATCCGGCAGCAGCAGATGCAGCGAGACGGTCGGCTGATCCTCGTCATCGAAGCCCATGGCGAGGATGACGCCCCGGGCAAAGGGGAGCGGGGCGTTGCGGGGCACGCGGTTGTCATTGGCGGCAAAGGCCGCCAGATCCCGCGGGCCGGCGTTGGCGTCAAACCGCACGAAGCGGTTCGCGCCATCGGCAAGATGGCTCGTGCTCATGTTTGTCGCGTCCCTGCCGGAGCTTTGTTTTTTATCCCCGGTCGTTCACTCCACAAGCTAGGGGGACGGCGCGGAAAAACCCCTAAGAAGGAGGGTTAAATGACGTAAACCAGCGCTTGATCAGCGGTTTCGTCTCATCGTCCTTCACGATTGGTAAGCGTAACGCGCTTGATTCTTCCTCTTCGCCCTCTAAGAACCGGAAGGCCTCAACCCGGATAAACCCCATGACCGCCAAGCCGCCGCTCAAGATCCTGCTCTGTGCCCCGCGCGGTTTTTGCGCCGGGGTGGTGCGCGCCATCGATGCGGTGGAACAGGCGCTGGCCCAGTTCGGCGCCCCGGTCTATGTGCGCCACGAGATCGTCCACAACCGCTATGTCGTGGAGGGCCTCAAGCAGAAGGGCGCCATCTTCGTCGATGAGCTGGACGAGATTCCGGACACCGACGCGCCGGTGATCTTTTCCGCGCATGGCGTGCCCAAATCCGTCCCCGCCGAGGCGGAGCGCCGCCACTTCTTCGCGATTGATGCCACCTGCCCGTTGGTGACCAAGGTCCACCGCGAGGCCGAGATCCACCACAAGCGCGGTCGCCACGTCATCTTCGTGGGCCATGCCGGGCACCCGGAGGTGGTCGGCACCATGGGGCAATTGCCGGAAGGCGCGGTGAGCCTTGTCGAGACGGTGGAGGATGTCGCGCGCCTCAGCGTGCCCTCGGGCCAGCCCTTGGCCTTTGCCACGCAGACCACGCTTTCGGTGGACGATACGGCGGCGGTGGTCGAGGCGCTGCACCAGCGCTTCCCTGAGATCACCGCCCCCCACAAGGAAGACATCTGCTACGCCACCACCAACCGGCAGGAGGCTGTCAAAGCCGTTGCGCCCAAGGTGGATGCGATGATTGTGGTGGGCTCGCCCAATTCCTCCAATTCGCAGCGCCTGCGCGAGGTGGCCGAACGCTCGGGCTGCACGCTCGCGCGGCTCATCCTGCGGGCGGAGGATATCGACTGGGACCGCTTCGGCACCATCCGCTCGCTCGGCATTACCGCAGGCGCCTCCGCGCCCGAGGTGCTGGTCGAGGAGATCATCGATGCCTTTGCCGCCCGCTTCGAGGTGAGCGTCGAGACGGTTTCAACAGCCGATGAGAGCGTTTTCTTCCCGCTGCCGCGCGCGCTGAGGGCCGAGGCCGCAGGCTGAACCGCTCAGCGGCTCAGGCGGGTATTGAGGTTACGATAACGCACCACCATGGCATCAGCGATCTTGTTGACCATGTTGGTGTTTCCTTCGCTCAGCGTGCCGCCGCACATATAGCCGCCCAGCGAGCGTGCGAGTGCCCCAGAGGGGTAATCGCACAGCCCGAAATGCACCAGCATCTTGTTTTCCTGGTCAATGACACTGCCATTGTTCCATTTGCCGGCGAACAGGATTTCGCTGGTCGGCATATTGGCGGGATACTGGCCGGAATTGATCGAGGGATCATGCGGTAGGGGCAGGGCGTTGGCATCGGACCACACCACCACGACGGGGTAGATCGCATCCGCCTTGGCACCCAGCCCCGGAATCGGATCACCCTTCTTGAACCAGCTCGAGCTCATGCCCTCGTTGATGCACTCGTAGCTGCTTTCCGGCTCGTCACCGCCGCCCCAGGCATATTCCGTGCCCAGAAAGGTGGTGAGGCTGCTGCTACCCGTCGGCATCACGAAGAAGCTGGACTTGGTCATGGCACCCACGGGGTAGGGCACGTTGTTATAGCCATCCCAATAGGTCTTCGTTTTGTCGTCCACGGCGAAATCGCGATAGAACACGGCCCGGATGCGGGTGTAATCGAATTGCTCCAGTCCGCGGGCCTGAAGCGCGCTGTTCAGATCGGCGGCGAAGCTGTTGGCGCGCACTTTCACGCTATCGATCGTCGGCTGCATGGAGCCTGTCGCGTCGATGCAGAAGGCCACATCCAGCACGCGGCGGATTTTGGCCTGCGCGATCTGCGCGGAGGCGGCGACCTTCACCTCCATATTGCCGGTGAAGAAGGAGTTGATGATGGGCGCGGCCTGTGCGGTCGCGGTAACGGTGAGCACACCGTTGGAGGTCACGACATTCACGCTCGCGGGGGGCAGATTTTTCAGGGCCACCTGCGCGTTGAACCAGTTGATCGCCCGCTGCTGGCGGACAGCTTCGGTGTCCGTGGTGGCCGCCGTCGAGCCCGCCAGAACCGCGGAGTCCGCAATGGCCTGATATTCCGAGCGCAATCCCGCCGCAGAGGAATAATTCGCAGCCAGCGCCAGAATGCCGAGGATGGGCACAAGGGCGAGCACAAAGATCATGGCAATGCTGCCATCCTCATTGCGGGCGAAGCGGGAAAAAAGCGGGTGCGTCATGTCTTGGCCTTCTCAGAAGGGCTCGACACTGGCGCTGGGCGATTAAAATTTAGGCGGCAACGGGCCGGAAAGCGGGATTAATTCCTGCTGTGGTAAAAAGAATCCACCTCATTTCGCCGAAAAAAAGGGGATGAACCCTGATTCAAGCGTTGAGGAGCAGCGCAACCCCGGCCACGATGAGCAGCAGCCCCAGCCCCTCTCGCCCGGTGGGGACCTCCTTGAACATGCGGCCCGAAATGATGCGCGCATAGAACACCTCCACCAGCGCCAGCGTGCGCACGGCAGCCGCACTCGCCAGCGCGAAGGCGAGAAACCAGAGTTGGGAGGCAAAAGCACCCATGAACCCCGCGAGCAGCGAAGGACGCCAGTGGGCAATGATCGCCCGCAGCACGGGGCGATCCGTCACCAGTAGCCACAGGGTCAGCATCAGGGCCTGAAGGAAGAGGCCTGCCGCCAGAATCGTGGAAGCGCGAATGCCGAAGCTGCCCGAGGGTAAAGCATGGATGGCCGCGCGGAACGCCACCGCCGAAAGCGCAAAACAGGCTGCCGCGCTCAGGCCATAGGCCAGCGCCTGCCATGAAAAGAGGCCGCCCTGCTTGGGCCATGCGGTGAGCAGCACGCCGGATGTCGCGACAAGAATCGCAAGGCTCATCTGCGCCCCCAGATGCTCGCCCAGAAACATCACCCCGAAGAGCGCCACCACCACCGGCTCGGTTTTGGTGTAGGCGGTGGCCACCACGAAGGATTTGCTGCGCATGGCCGCCAGCATCAACCCCGTCGCGAAAATCTGCGCCAGCGCGGCCACCAGCACCATGGGCAGTTGCGCCATGCTCAGTGGCGGCAGGGGATCGCCAGTGACAACCCGCATGAGGGCCAGAAACACCAGCGCGAAGGGAAAGCCGAAGAGAAACCGGACATGGGTGGCCCCCACAACGCCCAGACGCTCGATCAGATCGCGCTGCATGGCATTGCGCAGGGTTTGTGCCGCGCCCGCCAGAACCGTGAAGAGCGCCCAGAGCAGCGACATGTGATCCACCCCGAAATTCGCGCATCGTTTGACGTGGCGCGCGCGGCAGGCGTATCACCTCGGCGATACGCTTGTCACGCAGGCGGGTTACGAAAGGGATGCGCCATGGCCGTCTATACCGATGTCAGCGCCGAGGATCTGGCCGAGTTTCTCACGGGATACGATCTGGGACTGCTGCTCTCGTTCAAGGGCATCGCCGAGGGGGTGGAGAATTCCAACTACCTCATCGAGACCGGTGGCGGGCGCTATATCCTCACGCTCTATGAAAAGCGCGTGAAGAAGGATGATCTGCCCTTCTTCCTTGGGCTGATGGGGCATCTGGCGGATCGCGGCATCAATTGCCCCCTGCCGGTGAAGGGCCATGACGGGCGCGCCCTGCGCGAGCTGGCAGGCCGCCCGGCGGCCATGGTCACCTTTCTGGAAGGCGTCTCCTATCGCCGCCCCACGCCCACGCATTGCGCGGCCCTCGGCACGACGCTGGCAGGCCTGCATGAGGCTGGCAAGGGCTTCACCCTGAGCCGCGAGAACGCTCTTTCCATCGAAGGCTGGAAGGCGCTGGTGGCGCAGGCTGGGGAACGCGCCGACGAGGTGGCGCCGGGCCTTGGCGTCGCGATCCGCAACGAGCTGGCGGAGCTTGAAACCCATTGGCCGCGCACGCTGCCCATGGGCATCATCCATGCCGATCTCTTTCCCAACAACACGCTTTTTGTGGGCGATACCCTCTCGGGCGTGATTGATTTCTACTTCGCGGCCAAAGACGCTCTGGCCTACGATCTCGCCATCTGCCTCAACGCCTGGTGTTTCGAGGCGGACAACGCCTTCAACGTCACCAAGGGCCGCGCGATGATCGAGGCTTACCGTGCCCGTCGCCTGCTCAACGGCGCGGAAATCGCGGCGCTGCCGATCCTGTGCCGCGGCGCTGCGCTGCGCTTCCTGCTCACGCGTCTTGTCGATTGGCTCAATGTGCCGCCGGGTGCGCTGGTGCGTCCGCTCGACCCGATGGAATACTACAAGAAGCTCCGCTTCCATCAGGGGGTCGAGACCGCAACGGCCTACGGGCTGGTGGCATGACGAGCGAAGGCAAAAGCGCGAAACCCTTCGTCGAAATCTTCACGGATGGGGCCTGCTCGGGCAATCCCGGTCCCGGCGGCTGGGGCGCGATACTGCGTGCGGGCAAGCACGAGCGCGAGATGTCCGGCAGTGAGGCCGACACCACCAACAACCGCATGGAACTGATGGCGGCGATCGAAGCGTTGCGCGCGCTCAACAAGCCCTGCCGCGTGCGCCTGACCACCGACAGCCAGTATGTGAAGGGCGGCATCACCGGCTGGATCCACGGCTGGAAGCGCAATGGCTGGAAAACCGCCGACAAGAAGCCTGTGAAGAATGTCGAACTCTGGCAGGCGCTCGATGAGGCTGCCCGCCCGCATGAGATTGAATGGGCCTGGGTGAAGGGCCACGCGGGCCACGCCGAGAACGAGCGCTGCGATGAGCTGGCCCGCGAGGCGATCAAGACCATGCTGGCGGCGGCGGTTTGACCAGCGCAAAAAAAGGAGCCGTCCGGGGACGGCTCCGTCTGGTGTCTGATCTCAGAGGCTGAGATTACAGCTGGCAGGCGAGATATTCCGCACCCGAAACATCGACCTTGCCCGGCGCTTCCTCGATGTTGATCTTCTCGACAACGCCATCCTTGACCAGCATCGAATAGCGGCGGTTGCGCACGCCGAGGCCCGCGACCGAAAGATCGATATCAAGGCCCGTGGCTTTCGCAAATTCCGCCGAACCATCGGCGAGATAGGTGATCTGGCCTTCCCCGCCCGTCGCCTTGGCCCAAGCGGCCATCACGAAGGGATCATTGACCGAGATGACCGCGATGGAGGCCACGCCCTTGGCTTTGAGCTGATCCGCCGCCTTCAGGAAGCCGGGGATATGCGTGTTGTGGCAGGTGGGGGTGAAGGCGCCCGGCACGCCGACCAGCGCAACGGTCTTGCCGGCAAAGAACTCAGCGGAAGAGACGGGCTTGGGGCCTTCATCGGTCATCACGCGCAGGGTGACATCCGGCAGGCGGTCTCCGGGGGCGATCGGCATGGGAAAATCCTTGTCGTTTCCAGTTGCACTCGACGTATCTCGTCTTGTGCTGAAATCTAGGGTCTTTTCCGCAAATGGCGAGACGGAGGATGCGCTCTATTGCGCGGCATCCACATCGAACACGCGTTCAAAACTTTCCTGCGCCGTGCCATAGGTCAGGCTCAAGGGCCCGAAGGTCTTGGTGCCCGGCGCCGCCTGCCCCACAAGGCGGATCAACACCTTGCCCGCCCCGACCGCTTCTACCGCCTTGACCTCGAAAAAGCCCGGTGCCATGGGGAAAACGCGTAATTCAGCTGGGGGCACGGTGCTCGGCAGCGTGATCACGAAATCTTCTGCCCCCACACGTTTGACCGTTGCCGCCCCTTGCGTCGCGGGCTTGGGCAGGTGCGCCACCGTTTTCGCCCAGAGCGCCTCGACTCCGGCCTCCGCCGCTTCGGCCTTGGCAAGGTCCAGCGTCAGGGTGCCCGCCAGCGGAATGCAGAGCTTGCCGCAAACCGCGAAATCGAGCTTGAGCACAACAAGGCCCGCAGCATCGGCCTTCGCCTCAAAGGGAAAAAGGACACTGTGCTGATAGCCGAAGGCGACGCCGCCCGCCCCGTCATCGAAGCGCTCCGGCAGGGGCATCCTGACGACAAAATCACGGATGCCCCGACTTGCCCCAACATCGAACTGCGGAGGCACGCCCGAATCGCCGGGGTTTTTCCAATAGGTCTTGAAGCCCTGAGCCAGCTTGATTTCGATGCCGCCCCGCAAGGTTCCTTCATCCCCCCGCTGAGCGATAAGACGCACAACAGCCTCCTGAAAACGCACGTCCGGAGAGGCGATCCACCCCGCAAAGGCAGGTGCCGAGAGAAGGACGAGCAAGAACAGGGCGAGAGCGCGGCGCATCATCATGGTGCATCCATGCCGCCTTTCGTCTTCACGCGCCAGCAACAGATGCGTGAAACCTTAGGGGGAGGCCGCGCCCATGCCCCTTGGCAAACCGCGCGAAGCTGCCACAATCACGCTTATGGACATCGATACCTTGCGTCGCACCGGATCTCCCGGCTCCCTCGAGGGGCAAATGCTGATCGCCATGCCGAACATGCCGGATGAGCGCTTCTCCGGCACGGTCATCTACATCTGCGCGCACAATGAGGATGGTGCCATGGGCATCGTCGTCAACCGGCAGGCCCGCAACGTCGGCTTCGCCGACCTTCTTGTGCAACTCGACATTGTCGCCAAGAACGACGCCATTCGCCTGCCGCGCGATATCGGCCAGAAGCTGGTGATGGCGGGCGGCCCGGTGGAGCCCGCGCGCGGTTTCGTGCTCCATTCCACCGATTTCATCCTGCCCGATGCGACGCGATCCATCGCGCCGGATCTCGGCCTGACGGTCACGCTCGATATCCTGCGCGCCATTGCGCGCGGGGAGGGGCCCAAATCCTCCCTGCTGGCGCTGGGTTATGCCGGGTGGGGCTCCGGGCAGCTGGAGCGCGAGATTCTTGAAAATTCCTGGCTCCATGGCCCGGCCGACACCAGCCTGATTCTGGGGGCCGACCACGAGAGCAAATACGCGCGCGCGCTGGCGACGCTCGGTATCGACAAGGCGTTTCTGTCTCAGGAATCCGGCCACGGCTGAAAAATACACACCGCGTTCGGTCATGCCCGCCTTTGGGGCGGGTATCCATGACTTTTCAGGCGACAAGAAGTCTTGGATGGCTGGGTCAAGGAGCGACCGGGCGCAGTCTCGGGAAGTTAATCCTGATCAGCTGCCGATGCCGACCAGACGCCGCGCCTGCTCGATGCTGATGGCGGGGCCGAAGACATAGCCTTGTGCGAATTCGCACCCGAGCTGGAACAGCTCCACCGTATCGGCTTCGCTCTCAGCCCCTTCTGCCACGACATTCATGCCTAGATCATGCGCAAGGCTGACGATCGAGCGCAGGATCAGCGGACGCTTGCCACTCTCGTCATGGCGCACGAAGCTTTGATCCACCTTCAGCGTGTCGAAGGGAAAGCGCTGGAGATAGGAGAGGGAGGAGAAGCCGGTGCCGAAATCATCCAGCGCCAGGCCCGCGCCGAGTTCCTTGATCTTGGCAAGGATCTGCGCGGCGTATTCCGGGTTCTCCATCACCAGCGTTTCAGTCATCTCAAGTTTGAGCGAGCCGGGCTGCACGGGGTAGCGGATCAGAACATTGCGCACATCGGCGAGCAGATCGTTGCGGATGAGCTGGCGCGAGGAGACGTTGACGGAGGCGAAGATCGGCGGCTCGACCACAAGGTGTTGCTGCCACGCCAGCAGCTCGCGCGCGGTGACCTCCATCACGAATTGCCCCAGCTCGATGATCGAGCCGGTTTCCTCGGCAATGGCGATGAACTCGGAAGGCGGCAGGCGGCCCAGACGCGGGTGATTCCAGCGCACCAAGGCTTCGAAACCGGCAATCGAACGGTCTTCAAGGCGCACGATCGGCTGGAACTGGACCTCCAGCTCCTTGCGCTCGATGGCCTGCCTCAGATCGGCGGCCAGCGCCAGCTTGTCCTGAGGTTGGGCCCGCATCGCTGGGCGATAAACCTCAATGCGGTCTCGCCCCGAGCGTTTGGCATGGATGGAGGCGAGTTCCGCATTGCGCACGAAGGCTTCGCGATCCGCCAGCGCCGCCTCGTCCACCAGTGCCACACCGACAGAGCCGGTGAGGTAAATCTGCCGCTCGCCATGGGTGATGGGGGTGGAGACGGCGCGGCGCACGAGATCGGCCA
>JAIUNQ010000109.1 GCA_020161475.1 Pseudomonadota bacterium
TCCTGTGTCCGGGTGGTGAGGGTGATGAGCCCTGCCAGCAGCAGAAGCGCCACGAGCCGCGCACCGACGAGCAGCGCCGTTTCCGGCCCGCCGACAAAGGCCTGCACCAGCACGATAAGCGCGCCGAGGAGCGCTACGGGGCGGAGCTGGGCAGCTGCTGCCTGCAGGGGCAGGCCGGACAGGGGGAAGAGCGCAAGAGCGAGAGCCGCAAGCGCGCTCATCAGCGCGGGCGATTCGATCAGAAACAGCCCGGTGCCTGCGGCGGCCAGCGCCAGAAGCTTGGTGGCGGGGCGGGCTCGGTGAAGCCAGCTGGAACCGGGGCGAAAGGGCGCGAACATCAGTCGATCAACGCGCGATAGCGCGCGATGGCATCTTCGGGCGCGGCATCCGCAAACAGGCGACCTTCCTCGAAGACAAGCACGCGATCAAAGCCCGCCAAGGCCTCCAGATCATGCGTGACCATGATGACCTGTTGCTCCAGCCCCGCGAGAACCGCCAGCAGGCGCTTGCGATTGCGGTGGTCGAGCAGGGTGGTCGGCTCATCCAGTACGATGGCGCGCGGCCGCATGGCCAGAACGCCGATGAGGGCGGCGAGCTGCTTCTGCCCGCCGCTGAGGGTATGGACCGGGCGGCTTCTATGGGCGGCCAGATCGTAGCGGTTCAGTTCCGCCTCGATGCGGGAGGTGACTTCCGCAGGGGGCAGGCCGAGGTTCTTGAGGCCGAAGGCGATGTCCTCCTCCAGCGTCGGCATGACAATCTGGCTGTCCGGGTTCTGGAAGACGAAGCCGACATCGCGGCGCACCGCCTTGCCGTCGCTGCGGGTCGAGCGGCCGAAGGCGCTGACGGTACCCTCTCGCGGCACAACGAGGCCGTTGAGCAGGCGGGCAAAAGTGCTCTTGCCGGAACCATTCGCGCCGAGAATGCCGATACGCCTCTCGGCCAGCCGGACGGTGATTCCCGTCAGGACGGGGCCTTCCCCGAAGTCATGCGAGACGTTTTCCAACGCGAACATGCCGCGATCCGATTCCCGATCCCACGGCGCAGTGCCGCACTGCGGCAATCCTTAGCGGATCAAAACTGTCCGAACCAGCGTTCGAAATTTGCGATTGTGCGGCAAACGCACGTCCGACGCGAAATTTTGGGCGGTTTTTGCCATTGGTGTGGCCATTTCGTCTGTTCGGACCAACAAAATGGCCCGCAAAAACGCTTCTCGCTTGAGTTTGGGACAAAAGCGACGCATGGTTTGGTCATTGGCATCGCCACACTAGGACTGAGCCTCTTCGTGAGCATTGTTCAAAAGCAAAACAAGCCGGGTGACACCTCTCCTGTTCTGGAGGTGCCGAACTGCGCCGCGTGTCGCCAGCGCCATCTCTCGATTTGCGCCGCCTTCGGCGAGCATGAGCTGGTCAGCTTCGATCGTGTTGTCCAGCACAAGACCATTCCGGCCAAAACCGTGCTGTTCGAGCAGGGCACCATGGCCGATTTCGTCTTCTCCGTTTCGGAGGGCACGGTGCGCCTGTTCCGCCTGCTGCCGGATGGACGCCGCCAGATCATCGGCTTTGCCATCAAGGGGGATTTCCTCGGCACGGCCATGTCGGATCGCCATGAATATACGGCTGAGGCTGTCGATACCATCAAGGTGTGTCGCATCCCGCGTCTGGCATTCCAGTCCATGCTGGACGAAAAGCCGCATCTTCTCAAGAAGTTGCATGAGATTGCAGGGCGCGAGATCCATACCTCGCAGGACCAGATCGTGCTGCTGGGGCGCAAGAACGCCGAGGAGCGCGTCGCCGCCTTCCTGCTCAGCTACCGCGAGCGCCTTGCGCGCGTCTTCACGCTGTCCGTGCATATCCCGCTGCCGATGAGCCGTCAGGATATTGCCGACTATCTTGGCCTGACCATCGAAACGGTCAGCCGGACCATCTCCAAGCTTGCGCGTGACAAGCTTCTCGTCGTGGTGCCAGACGGGATTCGCATCCTCGATCTCGACCGTCTGACCCAGCTTTCCGACGGATAAAATCAGAGTCATCTGATATATTTGGCGCGTCTCTACGCTCTTCGGCCATAATCATGCCGCAAAGCCGCCTTGCTTGATTTGTGTCAAGGTGAAGTGTGCGCTGCAAGACCATGGTGCGCGCTCAGATTGGCCCCTGCTCAGGCGCGGGGGATTCAGTCTGTGCGCGGGTCGGGGGCGATCCTTCTGTCCGCGCTTTTAGGAGCCCGCGGCAAAGGACCACGCGCATGAGCATCCAGGCAACATCCCGCTCGATGAGCGCCAACGAGGTCGCATGGGCGATCGCGGCGGCCGCGCTCACCGTGCTTACTCTCTTCATCGCCTCCAAGGCTACCAACCCGTTTTACGCGTTCCATATGATCGTGTTCGCGCTGGCGGGCCTTGCGGCAATCGTCGCCCTCGGCAAGCGCGCAACGTCCGGCGTTCCCGCGCAGGCTGCGCAGGAGATCAACGGCAAACCCAACTACAACTACGGCCCGATCAAGTTCGCGACCGTGGCTTCGGTGTTCTGGGGCGTGGCGGGCTTCCTCGTGGGTCTCATCATCGCGTTGCAGCTTGCCTATCCGGCGCTCAACTTCGATTTCGAGTACATTCAGTTCGGGCGTCTGCGTCCGCTGCACACCTCGGCGGTGATCTTCGCCTTCGGTGGCAACGTGCTGCTGGCGACCTCGTTCTACACCGTGCAGCGCACCTGCCAGGCGCGTCTCGCCGGTGATATCGCGCCGTGGTTCGTGGTGCTGGGCTACAACCTGTTCATCGTCATTGCCGGCACGGGTTACCTGTTCGGTATCACCCAGGGCAAGGAATACGCCGAGCCGGAATGGTACGCCGACCTTTGGCTGACGATCGTGTGGGTGGCCTACCTGCTCGTCTTCCTCGTCACGCTGTGGAAGCGCAAGGAACCCCACATCTATGTGGCCAACTGGTTCACGCTGGCCTTCATCGTGACCATCGCGGTCCTGCATCTTGGCAACAATGCCACCATCCCGGTGTCGATCTTCTCTCCGAAGAGCTACATCGTCTGGTCGGGCGTGCAGGATGCCATGTTCCAGTGGTGGTATGGCCATAACGCGGTGGGCTTCTTCCTGACCGCCGGCTTCCTTGCCATCATGTACTACTTCGTGCCCAAGCGCGCCGAGCGTCCGGTTTACTCCTACCGTCTCTCTATCATCCACTTCTGGGCGCTGATCTTCCTCTACATCTGGGCGGGTCCGCATCACCTGCACTACACCGCGCTGCCGGATTGGGCGCAGACCCTGGGCATGACCTTCTCGATCATGCTGTGGATGCCCTCCTGGGGCGGCATGATCAACGGCCTGATGACGCTCTCGGGCGCCTGGGACAAGCTGCGCACCGACCCGGTGCTGCGCATGATGGTGGTGTCGGTGGCCTTCTACGGCATGTCGACTTTTGAGGGCCCGATGATGTCCATCAAGGCCGTGAACTCGCTCTCGCACTACACCGACTGGACCGTCGGCCATGTGCACTCGGGCGCGCTCGGCTGGGTGGGTTTCGTGTCCTTCGGCGCGATCTACTGCCTCGTTCCGTGGCTGTGGAACAAGAAGATCTACTCCATGAAGCTCGTGAACTGGCACTTCTGGATCGCGACGCTGGGTATCGTCGTCTACATCTCCGCGATGTGGGTTGCCGGTATCATGCAGGGCCTGATGTGGCGTGCCTACACCTCGCTCGGCTTCCTTGAGTACTCGTTCATCGAGACCGTTGATGCGATGCATCCCTTCTACGTCATCCGTGCCCTGGGCGGTGCGATGTTCGTGATCGGCTCGCTGATCATGGCCTACAACATCTGGATGACCATCGCGTCGGGTGAGGCAGCGGAATCCGCCGATGCCGGCAAGCCGGCTCTGGCCCCCGCCGAGTAAGGAGAGAGACACATGTCGCTCTGGAACAAACACGCCATCTTCGAGAAGAACTCGATCATTCTGATCCTCGGGATCATCGTGATGATCTCCTTCGGTGGTCTCGTTGAAATTGCCCCGCTCTTTTATCTGAAGAGCACCATCGAGCAGGTGAAGGGCGTTCGTCCCTACACCCCGCTCGAGCTGGCGGGCCGCCACATCTATGTCCGCGAAGGCTGCTACAACTGCCATTCGCAGATGATCCGCCCCTTGCGCGACGAAGTGGAGCGCTATGGTCACTACAGCCTCGCGGCCGAGTCGATGTTCGACAAGCCGTTCCAGTGGGGTTCGAAGCGTACCGGTCCGGATCTCGCCCGCCTCGGCGGCAAGTATTCGGATGACTGGCAGTTCCGCCACCTCGTGAACCCGCGTGACGTGGTGCCGCAGTCGATCATGCCGGGCTATCCCTTCCTCGCGAAGGCCGAACTCGACGCCGACGACATCGGCCAGCAGATGAAGGTGCAGTCGCTCTCCGGCGTGCCCTACACTGAAGAGATGATTGCCAATGCGGCCAAGGATCTCAAGGCGCAGGTCAACCCGGACGACCCCAATGCCGCCGGGCTTGAGAAGCGCTACGGCAAGGTCAACGTCCGCAAGTTCGATGGCGGCAACAACCCCGCCAAGCTCACCGAGGCTGACGCCCTGATCGCCTATCTCCAGGTTCTGGGGACCATGGTCGACTTCAAGGGTTACGATGCCAAGGCGAACTACCGCTAAGGAGAGGTCATGTCCCAGACTTACCTCACCCTCGCGAATTTCGCCCAGCAGGCAGGGGTCATCTTCTTCATGACCATCTTCCTCGGTGTCATCGCATACGCATTCTGGCCGAAGAACCGCGAAAAGTTCTCCTCGGCTGCCGAACTCCCTCTCAAGGAGGATTGATCCGATGGCCGGACACAATCACGACGATATCGACCACATCACCGGGACCTCGACGACCGGCCATGAGTGGGACGGGATCAAGGAACTCAACACCCCCCTTCCCAAGTGGTGGCTGAACCTCTTCTACGCCTGCATCATCTGGTCGGTTGGCTACTATGTTGCCTATCCGGCCTGGCCGGGCATTTCCTCCTACACCAAGGGCGTGCTGGGTTACTCCTCGCGTGCGGATGTGCAGGTGGAACTCGATGCCCTCAAGGCCCAGCGTGCCTCGGCGGCGGCGGATCTCGCCAAGGCTGATCTGGCTGCCATCAAGGCTGATCCGAAGATGCTGGCCGTCGCGCTGGCGCAGGGCAAGGCCGCCTTCGGTGACAACTGCGCCCCGTGCCACGGCATCGGCGCAACCGGCTCCAAGGGCTATCCGAACCTGAATGATGACGACTGGCTGTGGGGCGGCAAGCTCGCGGACATCTACACCACGCTCCAGAACGGCATCCGTTCGACGAACAATGGTGAGACCCGCATCTCCGCCATGCCGGCCTTCGGCAAGGATGGCATCCTGAAGAAGGAAGAGATCCGCACCGTGTCCAACTATGCCGTGACTCTGGCTGGCGGCAAGGCTGAGGCGGGCGTGGACCTCAAGGCGGGCGAGAAGCTCTTCGCCGAGAACTGCGCCTCTTGCCATGGCGACAAGGGTGCGGGTAACCCGGAGTTGGGTGCACCGAACCTGACCGACCAGATCTGGCTCTATGGTGGCAAGATCGAGGATGTGATCGAGACGGTCACCAACTCGCGTGCCGGTGTGATGCCCGCCTGGAACGAGCGTCTGGACACGGCGACCATCAAGTCGCTGGCGGTCTATGTCCACTCGCTGGGCGGCGGCAAGTAAGCTATGAGGATGGCGCGGGGCGAGAGCTTTCGCGCCATCATCCTTTTTGACTTCAGATAAGGCGGCACGAATATGTTCGTGCCGTTTTGTTGTTCTCCCGGCGGCGCATTTGGGCGCGGCACGGCAAGACAAGGCGATTGGATATGTCGATCACGGGTTCTGGCGACGACGGTGCTCTCTACGCTTCGGCGAAGAAGGTCTACCCCCTCAAGGTCAAGGGCTTTTATCGACGCATCAAGTGGGCTGTCCTGCTGATCGGGCTGGCCGTTTACTACTTCCTGCCCTTCGTACGGTGGAACCGCGGTCCCAACCTGCCGGATCAGGCGGTGCTGGTCGATCTGGCGAACCGCCGCTTCTATTTCTTCCCCATCGAGATCTGGCCGCAGGAGGTGTATTTCTTCACCGGCCTTCTCGTCATGGCGGCGATGGTGCTGTTCCTGATGAACGCCGTCGCGGGTCGCATCTGGTGCGGGTATCTGTGCCCCCAGACGGTCTGGACGGATCTTTTCGTCTCTGTGGAGCGCTTTTTCGAAGGCGACCGGCGTGATCGCATCAAGCTGGATGAGCAGCCCTGGAGCTTCGACAAGCTGTGGCGCAAGAGTGCCAAGCATTTCACCTGGCTGATGATCGCTTGGTGGACCGGCGGTGCTTGGGTGCTCTACTTCGCCGATGCGCCGACGCTGGTGAAGGATCTGGCCTTCGGCACCGCGCCGATGACCGCCTATATCTGGATCGCGATCCTGACCTTCACGACCTATTCGCTTGCGGGCATCATGCGCGAGCAGGTGTGCAACTTCATGTGTCCCTGGCCGCGCATTCAGGCCGCGCTGACGGATGATGAAGCCCTCAACGTGACCTATCGCTATGATCGCGGTGAGCCGCGCGTCTCGGTGAAGGGGGCGGCCAAGCTCAAGGCCTTGGGCGAAAAAGCCGGTGACTGCGTGGATTGTCGCCAATGCGTCTATGTCTGCCCCACCGGCATCGACATCCGCCACGGTGCGCAGCTGGAATGCATCCAGTGTGGGCTGTGCATCGACGCTTGCGACGGCGTGATGGAGAAGATCGGTCGCCCCAAGGGGCTGATCGGGTATGATAACGACCTGAACGTTCAGGCGCGCATGCGCGGCGATGAGCCGAAGAAATTCCACCCCGTACGTGCGCGCACGATCATCTACGCGGCGATCATCGCTGTTGTTGGGGCCGTCATGGCCTTCCAGCTGGCGACGCGTGCCACCTCGGGCCTGAACCTCATCCATGATCGCACGCCGCTGTTCGTGCAGCTCTCGGATGGTTCGATCCGCAATGCCTTCACGGTCCGCCTGATCAACAAGCGGCCCGACAAGCGCTCCTTTGTCCTGTCGGTGTCCGGCGTCGAGGGATTAAAACTCCAGCTTGTGAATGTGGAGGCGAGCGCGGATGGTCGCCCGGTGGTGCAGGTGGATCCCGACTCGACCCGTGAAGTGCGCATGTTGCTGACCGCGCCCAAGAGCGCGCTCACCGACAAGAGCATGCGGATTACGGTTGAGGCGGTCGATCTTGCCGAAGGGTCGCAGAAGGTTGTTGCGCAGGATCATTTCTTCGGACCCTGATCTTCCCTAGACCTGCTGGCGCAGTTGTCGCCGTCGGGAGCGTCCCATGAGCTGTTGCGGAGCCTATGTCATGCCGGTTGAACTTCCCACCAAGGTGCAGGTCGAGGGGGGCAAGCCGCCTGCCGATGCGCAGGGCTTCGTGCTCACGGGGCGCCATGTCCTGCTGATGCTGCTGACATTTTTCGGCGTCATCGGGCTGGTGAACGCCTATTTCATCACGGTGGCGCTCAGGACGTTGCCGGGCATCGAGGTGAAGAGCCCCTTCGAGCAAAACCAGAAGTTCAACAAGGGGCTGGAGGCCATCGCCTCGCAGGATCGCAAGGGCTGGCAGGTGGATGTCATCACCGGCGGGCTCAAGGCGTCGAGCCCGTTGACCGTGCAACTGCGCGATCGCAGCGGTGTGGCCATTCTGGGCATGAAGGTAAGCGTTGCTCTGCAGCGCCCGACCGATGCCCGCTTCGATCACCAGCTTGAGCTGAAGGAGCAGGGCAATGGGGTTTACGCTGCCGCGCTGCCGGAAGTGGAGCCGGGGCTGTGGCGCATCGCCGTGGAAGTGAAGCGCGGCAACGAGCGTGAGTTCTATTCCGAAGGGCGCGTTGTCGCCAAGGAGTGACGGGTGAGCAGCGCTGCGCGTGATTTTTCGGTGTTCGTGCGCCCCGGTACAGACGGGGCAGCGACCATGGATCTGGCGGTTGAGGGCATCCATTGTGCGGCCTGCATGCGCGCCATCGAGAAGGGGCTCTCCTCTGAGCCGGGTATCAAGGGCGCGCGCGTCAATCTTGCCAACCGGCGCGTGAGCGTGGAGTGGGAGCCTTCGCTCGCCTCCCCGGAGCGCATTCTCGACAAGATGCAGGCCATCGGCTTTCCGGCCTATCCTTTCTCGATCAATGCGGCGGAAGATCAGGAGCGTCGGGAAGAGAAGCGGTTGCTGATCTGCCTTGGCGTCGCCGGCTTTGCCATGATGAACATCATGCTGCTCTCCGTCTCGGTCTGGGCTGGAAACATCTCGGATATCACACCGGAAACGCGTGACTTTTTCCACTGGCTTTCGGCCTGCATTGCGCTGCCCGCGGCGTTTTATGCGGGACAGCCCTTCTTTGAGAGTGCGGCGCGGGCGCTGCGGGCGCG
>JAIUNQ010000110.1 GCA_020161475.1 Pseudomonadota bacterium
CGGATCTCGCCATCCGGGCGCACGACGCGCTGATAGACCACGCCGGGGATGGTGCCGGCGATTTCGGCCAAACGGTCCTGCTCGGTGCGCGAACGCTCGCGCGCGGCCATCACACCGGGAAGCTGCGCCACAACGGCGGCATAGCTCTCCAGCTTGATAACCAGCGACTCGTTGGGGCCATTCTCATCCTTGAAATAGAGCGCCAGCGCGCCGATCGGCTTTTCCTCTTCGGCCACGAACAGCGGCATCCCGAGGGCGGAGTGGAACCCGGCGGCCACGGCCCGAAGGCCATGCTCGGCCCAGCCCTTGTTACGCGAGAAGGAGTCGATTTCGATCGTCTCGCCCGTCCCCTGCGTCAGATGCAGCAGCGAGGCCGGCTCGGCACCAAAACCGAAGGCATGGGCCAGCGCCCCTGTCTGAAGGCGATCGCTGGTGCAGTGGCGACCGAAAAGATCCGGCACCAGTGCGATGAGGCAGGCAGTTCCCGGCACGAGATGCTCGACAAGGCGCGCGGCCTCGGTCAGCACATCCGGCACCGACTGGGCCGCGAGCGCATGATTGAGAATGCGCGACTGAGCCCGCGAAAAGCTGGGCACGCCGGAAACGAAAAGCTGCTGAAGGCCTTCTTCTGCCTTGGCTTTTCTGGCCTTCATCGCTGCCTTGGACATCCTGTCACTCCGGCCTTTTTCTCAGTTGGTCTTCTTGGCGACGTTGGCACCGTCAATACGCACGGCCTTGCCTTCGTAGTCGTAGATCGTGCCCGCCGCCTCGAACATGCTCAGCGGCACGGTCATGCCGATGTCGCGGATCTTGCGGAAGGAGAGCGCGATATCCGGCGGAGAGACGACGCCCACGCGCAGCTGACCCGCCTTGGCGCGGCCATTCAGGATATCGACCGAATAGATCGCCGCGAGATGCGCGTTCGATTCAAACGAAATGCCGATGGAAACGGCGGCGGTGTTGTCACCATCGCGCACAATCTCCGGCACCACGGCCACCACCGGGATACGCCCGGCGTATTTGTTGATCGTCTCGATTTCCTTGAACACCGAGGTCGAACCCGTGAGCCAGAACAACGAGTTCTTCAGATCAGGATCGTTGCGCTGCATCTGGGCGGCGGCCGAGGAGACCAGCTTCACCAGTTCCGCCTGCGCGTTCTTGGGATCGTTGACCGAAAGCTCCATCACGCGCAGGCCGCGCTTCTTGGCGTATTCGATCACCGGCTTGGACTGGGTTTCCACCGCCGAGAGGTTCTTGGAATCGACCAGAATGGCGAGATTGCGCAGCTTCGGCTTCAGGTCGTTCACATAGGCCATCTGCACGTCCATCGGCATGTTGAGGGACGTGAAGGCGAAGTTGGTGCCCGAGCCGAGGTCGTAACCCGGACTCTGACCCAGCACCACCGGATCCTTGGAGCACACCGAAACCACCGGCAGCTTGCCGTTCTTGTAGTTCTGCCAAAGCCAGGCCGTCGCTTCCGAGCCCATGGAGAGCATCAGGTCATAGCCTTCGCTCTCGGCTTTTTCGATCAGGGCCTTGCCCCGGGCATCATCGAGCTTGAAGTTGACGATGGTCACTTCCGCATCGAGCAGCTTGTCCTCGAACACGTTGAAGATCTTGGTGATCGAGGTGTCATAGGCAGAGGACGCACGCGGATAGACCACCAGCACCTTGCGGGTCGGCAGAGCAAGGCCGAGGCGGTTCGGCTTGGCGTGCACGATATCCGGGTTATCCGCATCACCCGTGATCTTCCAGGTATTCAGCACCGCCGTATTGAAGCGGAACCAGCTCCAGTAGGCCTGCTTGGTCGGATCGGCGCTTGCCGCCGCGGGGGTCGCGGCGGCAGGGCTGGCTGCAGGGGCCGCCGGCTGCGTGGCGGCAGGGCTTACCGCCGCAGGCGGATCGTTCAGGATATCACCGCGCAGGCCCAGCGGATCGCTGGGCGCGGCATGGGCAAACCCGCTCAGAGCAGCGGCGCAGCAGGTGGCGAGAAAGAATTTGCGTGTCAGCGTCATCATGATCAGGCCGCCTGAGGCTCGTGGTTCGAGGTGGAGATCGGCTCCTCCTCGGAGGGGAAAAGAATGGTCAGCAACAGCACGCCCGCGCCGACCCAACCGATGGTGGACCAGCTGGGACCGAAGAACAGGAACACCTGCCCCATGATCACCGGCCCGGTCATGTGGCCGAGGCGTTCCACCAGACGATAGGTGGAGGCGACATTGGCCACGCCGAGTTCACCGGCGATCTCGCTTTCCGCGACATGGGTGACAACCGGGGCGTTGATGAAGCCGTGGGAAATACCCACCACCGTCACACCCACTACGATGAGCGCGGTCATGCCGAGGCCAGAGGCATCCTTGCCGGCGAACATGTCGAGCCCGGCGAAGGAGATGAGCACGAGGCCCAGCGCGGTCAGCGCGCCACCCGCCACCAGGATGCGCTCGGTCTGGCCGGAACGATCCGTGTAGGCAGAGATCAGCGAGGAGGCGACGATGACGGCACCGGCATAGACCATGGTGATCTGGCCGATATCCTCGCGGGCATACCCGGCCTTGGTCAGCAGCAGCGGCAGCGCGAAGAGCAGCACACCCGTGAGCACGGCCTTGGCGGGCACGCCGATCAGCAGCATGCTCTTGAGGAACGGGCCGTTGCGCAGCATGCGGCCAAAGTCAGCCCAAGGCGTGGAGCTGCGCGGGGCAATCACTTCACCCATGACACCCGCGGGCAGCACCGCCAGCGAATAGACCATGGTGGCGATGGCGAGACCGGCACCCAGCTGGAACACACCGGCAGCATCGATGTAGGAAACCAGCAGCGAGCCGATGGCCATGCCCGAGATCATACCGGCCTGGAAGCCGAAGACGATCGAGGAGTTCGCCTGCGTCTTGCGATGGGCAGACGAATTGGCGAGCACATAGGACTGCACACCGATGAAGAGCGTACCCTGCCCGATACCGGCAAGACCGCGCGCCAGCGTCGCCATCATGATGCCCTGCGAGGAGGCGAGCATCGCGATACCTGCACCCGCCATGGCAAGGCCTGCCAGAATGATCTTGCGCGAACCAAGCGTATCGTTGAGACGGCCCGCCGGTACCAGCGAGAGCGCGAAAGCCGCATAATAGGCAAGGAAGGGCAGCGAGGCATAGCCCAGCGACAGCCCGGCCTTGACCGTATATTCCTGCATCAGCTGCGGAAGGAACGCGTAGTTCAGATGCTCGACGAACACCGCGAGGAAGAACACCGGCTTGACGAGATTGAGCGTGGCACGCTCCTTCTCTTCAGGGTCACGCGCGGCATCGGCGTTCGAAACGTACTGGAGCGAGCGGGCAACCCCCATGAAGAGCGCGGCAATGAAGGCGCAAGCCACGAAGAGCGCGGCAAAATTCTTGCCCGAGCGCATGACCTGCCGATAGACAACGTCCTTGGGCATGGCGACCATGATCTGCACGAGCACGGCGTCATTGGCCTTTGAAATCGGCACCGCGAATTCGAACTCGTTGGGCATGGAAACCCAATGGCCATCTTTCGGCACCGGAGCCGAATGCGCGCGGATCTTGTCCCCCACCAGCACGGCGGCGGCGCGGATATCCGGGTTGAGGCGCTTGTAGTCATCCGTCAGCGAGATGATACCGGTGAGTTCCTCGAAGGTGAGGCCATAGGAAATGACGTCATCAAGCCGGCTGGCGAGCGAGTCGGCGATCGCTTTCGCACGGGACTGCGCACCCTGCGAATAGACCGAGAGCAGCGTGTGCACCACGAAGACCGAGACGACCGTGAACTTGAGAGCGAAGGCAATCGCCACCACACGCGCACGCCGGTTCGGCGGCGCGTTCTGGCCGAACATCACCACATAAAGCGCGAAGACAACAGAGGCCGCCGCCGAGATGTAGAACAGCGGGCGGAAGGCCAGCTCCACACGCTCGTGCAGCTTGCCGCGCGGCGAGGAGAGCACCAGCGAACCAACGGTTTCGAAGCGGTTCTTGATGGGCAGCACCACCTGAAGCACGTCCGAAGAGGTGCGGATCTCGGCGAGCCCGTCATCCGACTTGTGGCCCTCAACCTGGATGAAGCCGATGTTGCCGCCGGAGGTCGAGGTAAAGACCCTTTTGCCGGTTGCATCGTAGGCCGCGATGTTATCGACTAGAGGGTCGGCTTCGACGATGCCATCGGTCATCGTAGAGAAGCCGACAAACTGGTGCATGGGGAAACCGGGTCGAACGAAGGTCTCCAGCGCGCCTTGCGCCACCTGCCCTTGCGAGATCAATTTCTCGATCTGGAAGCGCTCGTAGTTGCGCCGGGCCTCGCCGAAGGCGATGTAGACCAGAATGACGAGCGACACCACGGCGACGATGAACATCGCCAGGGCATCTGCCAGCCTGCGGCCGCGCGTTAGAGTCATATCCATGACCGTGTTCCCGTCAGTTCAATCAATAAAGTCGCTCATCAAATCAGGCGCATGAGCCGGTCCGCCTTGCCGCGGCGCTGGCTCAGAAGCATGTCCATGCGGTCGGCAAAGACAGAAAGGATGAGGTCGTCGTAAGACATGCCGAATTCCGGCAGCCCCATCGCCACCAGCGAGGTGACATTGGCGGAAGGCGCCTTCAGGTCCGGCTTCGGATTGGCTTCCAGCACATGGAGCTTGCCGTTTTCATCCGCGCGGATGTCGAGGCGCACCAGCGTTTCGATGCCGATACGGTTCCAAACGTCATGGGCCAGCTGCTCCAGCTCGGCACGCACCTTGGCGTCTTCCGGGCGGTTGAGCAGGCGGGCGCGCTCGCCGCTGATCGGCTTCACGTCCATCGAAGTGAAGATCTTCTCGTCAGCGTCGAGCACGCGCTCGAGCGGCGAGAAGGCAAAGGGATGGCCGAGGTGCTCAAGCTGCCCCCCGCGCGAGATGATCGGCCCCGCGATGGCGACGCAATATTCGCGCCCGCTGAGATACTGCTCGACCAGCACGAAGTTGCGGGTGGTGCCGTAAACTTCCTCGACCGCCTTGCCGACTTCCGCGCGGTTCGCGCAGTAAATGACATTGAGCGAGGCACGGCCCGAAACGGGCTTCACGATGAACGGGCCCTCGTAACCGCGGAAGGCATTCTCGAACACCGGATCATCCGACGTTTCATACTTGCCCTCTTCCGGCAGCACGATCGCGAAGGAGGCGGTGGCGATCCCGGCAGAGCGCAGCTGGCGCTTGAAGACATGCTTGGAATCGAGAATGCCGGCCATCATCGGGTCATGGCCGATGTAGGGGATACCGAAGAGTTCGAGCATCGCCGGGGCATGGGCCACCGAGCATAGCCCCTGCACACCGCCCGTGTTCAGCCAGGCCAGATGAGTGTTGTTGGCTTTGAGTTCCTCACCCAGACGCATATCATCGGGCACGAGGTTGATGCGGCGGCACCCCAGACGCTCCATCGCGTTGGCGATGTCCTTGGCCACAGCTTCATAGGATTTCCACGAGCGGGCATTGTTGGTCGGCTCGATAACCGCCCCTTCCGCGCTCTTGTTGCCGCCATAGATCACCGACATGCGCAGGCGCTTGAGCATACGCTCGATCTGGCCCTGCAATTAATTCATGGACGCGCGCAGCGGTGCGGCGCTCGGATTTCACATCAAAGGCTTGCGGATTCTTCCGCGCAGCGTTGGCAGACATAGGTCACCCCTTTTTGACACCCTGTAGAACCGCGCGCCTTCTGGCGTACGGGCGGCGTTTTTTGCCGCTTCTTTCAGGCTGCCAAATTGGGTTTCCACCTCTTAACGAAGGCTTGTGTCGAACCACACCGGCTAATACCAAGAATTTTATGGTAAATTCTTGGGAAATATCACTAAAATAAACAACCATTGGTTGCTTTATACACTTTTTGGGTGTGTGATTTCTGTCCGATGGCGCGGACTATAAACCGTACGATGCGCATCATGACGCGCGGCACACCGGATCAGGCCACCGAACGCTGGGCGTGCAGCGCCTGATGCAATGGCAGGGAAAAACGGAAAAGACCGCTGGCCGTCTGGTCGATCTGGTCAAGTGCATGAAGGTCCGGCAGCCACCGTGACAGCTCCGCCGCAATGCGCGGATAGGAGCGCCCGTTCTCGAACTGGGTCCAGGGCCAATCCGAGCCCCACAACAGTCGGCGCGGCCCAAGGGTGGCCAGAAGGGCACCCGCAAGCGGCGCCACATCGAGCCCATGGCAGCGATAGCTGGCGCTCATCTTCACGAAAGTGCGCCCGTTCTCGCCTTCCTTGAGCAACTGCCGGAACCCCGGATCCCGCAGACCGAGGCGCGGATCAGGCAGGCCGAAATGGTCGATGACGATATGCCCGTCAAAACGCTCCAGATGCTTGAACACGGCAGGAATATCACCCCCGCGCGCCTGCACCTCGACATGCCAGCCGAGCTGGCCGATCCGGCGCACCAGCGCCTGATGGTCCGGGCTCGCCATTTCGGCAATGTCCTTGCCGATCATGTTGAAGCGGATGCCCACGACGCCGCGCTGGTCCATGTCTTCCAGCTCGGCGTCCGAGACGCCGGCATCAACGACCGCCACACCGCGCAACGCCGTGGGATAGCGGTCGAGCGCGGAAAGCATGTAGGAATTGTCGGTGCCCAGAAACGAGGGCTGCACCAGCACGCCGCAGCCGATGTCGTTGTCGGCAAGCACGCGCATGTAGTCGTTGAGGGTCGCATCATAGCCCGGCGTGTAGCGACGGTTCGCCACCATCGGCAGCGAGCGCAGGAAGATATGAGCGTGAGTGTCGATGAACGGCACGGAAAGCGACCTCAGGTATGAGGAAAAACGGCACGGCGAAAATGGTAAGCGATTTGTAAATGCTCCCCAGCCTGAGGCAAGCCAAGCCTGCGGCCATGGTTATCCGGTATGATGAACGCCACGGGACGCGGGACAATAGCCAGATCCGCTGTCCAGACGATAGCGGCAAAAATGCATGGTCGTTTACGTTAACAGCAGGTTTACACGCTTTATGCGCATCGGTTTCTTGTCTTCCGGGCGCTCAACTGCGCAAGTGATCATCTGAAATCAGGAACCTACGATTGAACCGTCTTTCCCGCGCGACCACCCCAGACGCAGCATTGCCCGCCACGCCGGCACCGCGCCCCATGACGCGTGCAGACGTATCGGCCTTTGCTGCGCTGTTCACGCAGGTGTTCCGTCCCGGCAAAGCGGTGGATCCGGCGCTGCCCCGCTATCTTGAGCAACTGCTGTTCGAAAACCCCGCCTTTGATCCTGCCTTGCCCGCCTTGGTGCAGGAAAATGACGAAGGCCGCATCGTCGCAGCGATGGGATATGTCCAGATACCCATGGTGGCCTGCGGCCGGGAGCTGACAGCGCGCCTGATGACGGCCTTCATGACCTCGCCGGAAGCTCCGAAAGGGTCGGCAGGCCGTATCGCCGCCCTCACCCGTGCAAAGCGTCAGGACTTCACCTTCACGACAACGGCTGCCTCCTTGAGTGCAGAGGCTGCGCGCGCGGGGGGCGGCCTCGTTCTGCCGCTTCAGAGCCTTGATTTCTTCCGCACTTTCCGTCCGGCAGCACAGGTGATCAACCTTGTTCTGGGACGCCGTGCCGCCACCTTGCTTACACCGCTTCATCGCGCGGTCGATGGCGTGATCCGCACCCTCAAGAAGACGCTGGCCGCCCGTTCGGTAGACGGTGTGGGCGTCCACCCCATCGACCGCGCCCGCGTCATCGAAGCCGCACAGGGTTTCGTTTCGCATTTCGCCGTCCATCCACGCTGGACAGCCGATGTCATGGGCTGGCAGCTGGATATGGCAGCACAGCAAACCTCGCTCGGCACCTTCACCACGGTCGGCATTGGCAGCTCCGAGGATACCTTGGTGGGCATGGCGCTTTACTACAGCCAGCCCGGCGGTATCGCGCATCTGCTGAACCTGATGGCCCTGCCCGGACAGGAACGCTGCGTCCTCCGGGCCTTGCTGGCGCATCTGGATGCGCAGGGTCACGCCGCGGTCCGGGGCGAGGCTCAGCCCTTCCTGATGGCAAGCCTTTTTGTCGAGCCGGGCGTATCCTACCGTTTTCGTGGCAATTTCTGCGTTCTCACGCGCCACCCCGACATTGCGCAAGCCGTCCTCAAGGGGGATTTCTATGCCGGGGGTCTCATCGGCGAAAGCTGGTGTCGCCTGATCGCGGACTTTTGAGCTGACCGCTTGACTTAGACGCCAAATCCCCTACCCCTTCTTCCATCCGAGGAGTGCCCGCCGCAGCGGGCTGAGACCGGGGTGCGCCCCGGAATTCTTTGAACCTGATCCGGGTCATGCCGGCGAAGGAACGGATGCGCCGCTTTCCCGGCCTTGTCGCATTCGCTCCCTGCCCCGGCCCAATGCCCGGCCCATTGCCTAGGAGAGCGTGATGACGAACGCACTTCATTC
>JAIUNQ010000111.1 GCA_020161475.1 Pseudomonadota bacterium
GCCCATCCCCAGCAGCAGGAACAGGTTCAGCGACAGCTCGGCGATCGGCAGGTAGAGCTGCATGGCACCCCTTGCCTCGCCCTCCGAAGGGCGCGGGTTGTGAGACGGCGTTGGTTCATAGGGCAAGCGGCCCCTCGGGGCCGCTTGAAACCTTTAAAGGCGCGCACGGCGGCCTGCGTCAATGGCAGGCCGGCCACACCTGTCAAACCTCAGCCCCGCTTGGCCACGGCCTCGCGCACGATCACCTCGTTGGCGCTCGCATCCGGCTTCTTCGGCTTGAAGGCTTTCACCTTCTCCATTTCCGCCGACAGCTGCTCCTTGGAGAGGCGGGCGGCCATGTCGTCGCGCTTCTTGCCTGCATCGACATCGCCCTGGTTGGCGGCAATCGAGAACCAGCGGTAGGACTCGCCCAGATCCTGCTGAACCCCGAGCCCACGGGCATAGAGGATGCCGATGTTGAACTGGCTGTCCTTGATGCCGTATTCGGCGGCGCGTTTGAACCACAGCGCCGCGCCCGAATAGTCGGGCGTTCCGTGCACGCCTTCAGCCAGCAGCACGGCGGCATTGTGCATGGCCAGTACATGGCCCTGCGCGGCGGCACGATCGAACCACTGGAAGGCCAGATTGGCATCTTTCGAGATGCCGCGTCCTTCGCGATAGAGGCTGCCGAGGCGATACTGCGAGGGCGCATGGCCGGTGGCGGCACTTTGCTCGAACCAGCGCGCCGCGGCCTGCGGGTCACGCGCGACACCCCGTCCATCGGCGAGGCGGCTGCCGATTTCGAAGATCGAGGCGACATCGCCGGAGACGGCCGCATCGCGCAGGCTTTCCATGCCCTTCAGGTTGGTTTTGTTGGCAAGCTCCGCCAACGCGCTGCGCGAGGTGTCGATCGGGCGGGCGGCGCCGTCCTGCCCCAGCGAGCCCACGGTCATCGGGTCAGTCTGGCTATGGGCCGAGGTATCCGACAGGCGCTGGCCGCGCTTGTTCAGGCGCGTATTGAAGTTTGCATCACCGATGCTGGGCGCATTCAGGCCCGGCGCGGCGGTGTTCGGCAGCGGCTGGACCTCGCTGGTGACATGGGGCGGGGCAACCGCGCCGGTGGTTTCCGGCTCGGCAGCGCGCGAGGGGGCCGGGGTGCCCGGCGTCTGGCTCTGGCCTGCGCCCGGCTGGGCCGGGGTCGCGGGGATCATCCCTGGCTGACGCGAGCTGATCACCTTCAGGGCGCCCATCGAGAAGACCAGCGCCGCCAGACCCAGCAGGATCGGCTTGCGGGCCCGTGCGATCAGCGCGAGCGTCGGGCCGCCCTTGCCGCCACGTGCGTTTTGCGTCGCACCACCGGCAGGGCCGCGCTCGGCCGTCTCGTTCAGTGCGGCCTGCGATTTGTCGGCCGCAGCCTGCGCCGCGCGGCGCGCCGCCGCAATGAAATTGGTGCGGGGATCGAGCGAGGGCGCCGCATCCGGGCCGGTGAAGGCTGGCGCAGCATGACCCATACGGCCCGGAACACCCGGTTCGAGGCCCGGCTCCAGCGGCAGATCCAGATCATCCTGCGGTGCCGGAGCCGGACGCTTGGGCGAGGCGGGGCGCTCGGCAGCAAAGTCACTGCGGGCAGGGGCTTCCCCGCGCGCAGCCGCTTCGATGCGGGCGGTGACATCCGGCTTGGCCGGGGCAACCGGGGCCATGGGCGGCGGTGCGGAGCGGGCGCGCTCTTCCGCTTCCCCAAGGCGCTTCATCATCAGGCTCAGCGTGGTCTGCACCTGCTGGAGCGTCTCGCGGGTGCGCGATTCCGCCTCCGAATGCGCGGACTTGAAGTCGCTCAGATCGCGCTTGAGGAGCAGCAGCCCCTCGGCCGCGAGCGCTTCACCATCGGAGGAGCGCTGCGGCGTGCTGGTCTGGAGGGCCTGCTCCGCCGCGCGGACCGCAGCGGATTCCGCCAGCTCGCGCATGTCGCGGCGGGTCTGGTCGAACTGCGAGAACAGATCGCTCACCGCGCGTTCGAGCGAGTCTAGCCCGGCCGGGGTGCCGCCCGTGGCTTCGACACGGCGGGCGAGGCCCGCGATTTCGGCATGAAGCTGGTCCAGCGCACGCGAATCCGGGGTGGCGCCGGCCACCTGTTCCATGCGGTTTGAGAGGCGCTCCATCAGCGAGAGCAGCGCGTCGTCATTGCCCTTGGGCGGGGTGGAGACCTTGTCGAGCTGCGAGCCGATATGATCGAGGCGCGCGGTCAGCTGGTCGAGCCCCGCCAGCGGGCTGGCCTTGGGGTTGTCCAGCGCCCGGTCAATGCGCTCAAGACGCTCCGAGATGGAGTCCAGCTTCGGCAGCGGCTGGGTCTTCTTGGCCAGCTTTTCCATGCCAAGCGCGATTTCGCCGAGCTTGGCCTCGATGCCGGCGACCGCCGAGAGGCGGTTCTCGAGCGAGGCAATCGCGCCGAGGCGGCTCTCCAGCCCGGCAAAGCTCGCGCGCGGATCGAGACGCTCCAGCCGGTCTGATACATCACGGATCGCATCCAGCATGGCGCGGTCATCGCGCGCGGCGGGGTTGGACTGGAAGCGCTCGACCTGACGCGAGAGCTGTTCGATCTGATGCGCCAGCCCTTCCAGCGGCTGGCTGCGCAGCGCCTGCGTCACCAATTGCTTGATCGCGCCGGTTTCCGTGGCGATCCGCTCGATCTGGTCGGGCGAGGAGGCGGCGGAGATCTGGTCGAGACGGCGGGCGATGTTGCCGACCTCGCGGGAAAGCAGGTCCGTCCCGCGCGAGGAGGCGACTTCGCGCAGCACGGCACGCACATCTTCGTGAACGCGCTCGAGCGGCTCTGCGAGGCTCGCGGGCAGCCCGGCATGAGGTTCGCGCACAAGACGGTCGGCAAGGCCGGAGACGGCATGTTCCACCAGCCCGACAAGGCGCTGGGGAGAAATCTGCTCCAGCGTGGCGGAAACCTGTGCAAGCTCGCGCCGCACGGCCGCCACTTCGTCCGAAGCGCCCTGCGGCGCGTGGCGCAGATCATCAATGCGTTGGGTCAGCTTGGCGAGTTCGCCGCGCATGGCGTTCAGGGCGCCATCGGAAGGGGCCGGGCGGGCCGGTTCAGCCGCCGACTGTGCCACAGCCTGCGCACGACCGCGCGGGGTGAGATCAGCATCGAGCGCACGGCGGCGCGCCTCGATTTCCGCCAAAGTGCGCGAGAACGCCGGATCTTCATCCGCAAGGCGGGCGTCACGCGGGTTCTGCGGCTGGATCATCGGCAGCGCGATCTGCTGCTGCATGCGCTCCAGCGTGGCCATGATGCCGGCAAGGCGCTGCTCCAGCGCTCGGTCCGGGGTGGCTTCGCCGGTCGGGGCGGGCTTTGTCTTGTGGGTCAGCGCCTGCTCGATGCGGGTCTCGAAAGCACGCAGCTGTTCGGCGAGCGCCTTGGCCTTGGTGTCCTCACGGGCGGGGGCGTGGGTAACCTGACGCTTCTCGATGCGCTCGATGGCTTCGACGGCTTCCTGCAGGAGATCAAGAACCGGCGAATCATCATCCTCGGCAGAGAAGCGGTGTGCTGCAGTTGCCGTGCGGCGCTGGCCCAGACGGCCCAGACGCTCTCCCAGCTCCGCGACCCGATCCGGGCGGCGGCGCAGGCCGCGGCGGGCGCGAGGCTGCATCTCCTCTTCCATCTCGTCCTCATCGAGCGAGCCGGAAAGAACCTGATTGAGCCATTGTCCGACAGACAGGCCAGAGCGATGCGCCGCCTCGACAGCCTGCTCACGGATATCGGGGTCGATCCCCCGCACGCTCCAAGGCATTGAATTCGCCATAACCCGGTTCCGCTTCCCTCTCGGCCGTTTTGCGACGGCAGATCCCCTGATCAGCAAGGTTCCGAATCATTTTGTGATTTGACGGAGTTCTCGCCTCGCGTGAAGCTTTGCGGATTATGGTAAACAGCCCGTTAATTGCGCGGGAATTGTCGTTAAGATCGGTGTCGGCCCGGCAATTTCTGCCGACATAGAAAACCCTCGGTAACCATGTTGCCATGACTACCGAGGGTTGTGTTCGTCTGTGTGGGATGAAAGTGTCAGCCCTTCGAGGAATGGCTCGCAGTGCTGCGGCTGCGCTTGGGCTTCGCATCCATATTCTCAAGTACATCTTCCGCTTCCATGATGGTCATGGAAAGAAGAGAGCGAAGAAGCGATGTCTCATCAGAGCTTAATTGCGCTTTGATGATGAACGAGAAGTCGATGAGGCTCTTGATCACGTCGCGCTCAGCCATGTTTTCCCCCGAAAATTAGCTGCTGTTCGCCCCCTTTGGGGCTGTGTTCTGTTGCGCTGCATCACGATTCGAAGGTTGGGCGCCACCGCCTCGCGACTCACAATTCAATCTTAGCGTGTGTCCTGTTACCTACGCAATAGAAACCTTTCATTAGGATTTTACAACCTAAGGTGGTATCACCAAGCGCAAGATGCCTTGGTTGAACATCGTTAGAAACAAAACCCAGAAAGGTGCCTAGAAATGGCCTCCTCCATCGCTCTCTCCTCCGGCATGCGCCAGTCTCTCGCGGCTCTCCAGCTGATCACCGACCAGCAGGAAACCCAGCAGCTCCGCCTTGCCACGGGTAAGAAAGTCAATTCGGCGATCGACAACCCGGTCTCGTACTTCACGGCCTCGGGTCTTTCGAACCGCGCCTCGGACCTCTCCAGCCTTCTCGACAACATCGGTCAGGCCACCAAGGTTCTCGAAGCGGCGGACAAGGGCATTCAGGCCCTCACCAAGCTCGTTGAAAGCGCGCAGGGTGCCGCTCGTCAGGCGCTGCAGTCCTCCTCGACCACCAACAAGATCACCGGCACCGACGGCGATCTGACGGGCTCGACCCTGCTGACCTCGGCTGCGGCGGGTACCTTCACCGCCACCAAGGTTCTCAAGGTCAACGGCACGGCGGTTCTCACCGTCACCGGCACCTCGACCGTTCAGGACCTGATCGACGGCATCAACAACAACACGACCCTCAACCCGACCTCGGGTCCCAAGAAGGTCCAGGCCTCGCTCGAAGGCGGCAACATCAAGATCGAAGGTCTTGACGGGGCTTCCCTCGCCGTGACCACCGACGATGCCGCCTCCACCCTCACCGGTCTGTTCGGGGCCAGCACCACGCTCTCGCTGGGTGCCGCGACCACCAACACCACGCGTAAGGATCTGGCGACCCAGTTCGACTCGCTCCGCACGCAGATGGACCAGTTGGCGGCGGACTCGAGCTACAACGGTGTCAACCTGCTCAACGGCGACAGCATGAAAGTGCAGTTCAACGAGCAGAACACCGCCTCGATCTCGATCTCGGGTGTGAAGTTCAACTCGGCCGGTCTGGGTGCCTCTGCGGCCACCAACACCTGGCAGTCGGACAAGGACATCAACGATGCCCTGACCAACCTGACCGCCTCGCTGACCAAGCTGCGCAACCAGGCCTCGACCTTCGGTGCCAACCTCTCGGTCGTGCAGACCCGTCAGGACTTCACCAAGAACCTGATCAACACCCTCCAGACCGGTTCGGACAGCCTCGTGCTGGCCGACCAGAACGAGGAAGCCGCCAAGCTCGTGACGCTCAACACCCGTCAGCAGCTGGCCAACACCGCGCTTTCGCTGGCCAACCAGTCGCAGCAGGGCGTGCTCCGCCTCTTCTGATCCCGGGCGGCCGCCGGTCCCCCCGGCGGCTCCTCCGGTGTGCCGTGCATTGGTCCTGCGCGGCGCAAGAGACGGAAAAACACGGCACAAATCGAAGGGCGGCGCCTCGCGTCGCCCTTTTTTGTCGTTCTCATTCCATAATCGCGCTTGTTTTTACCAATCTTCGTGCGACTCTTCGCACGGCGCTCCGAAAAGGACTTGCCAAGCGAGTCGGATAGTTCATATATAAACAATACTGCGGGCCAACCGCAGGAGCCGGGAGATCGCACCCCGCACTTCGGGGGCGTGCAAGGAGATGAGCCATGCCGAGTTACCGCGCGCCCGTGGGCGACGTGAATTTCCTGCTGAACCAGGTGTTCGGCATCGAGAAGTATTCCAACCTCTCGGGCTTTTCGGATCTGTCGTCCGACATGCTGGACGCCATTCTCTCTGAAGGTGCCAAGCTCTGCGAGGAAGTGCTCGCACCGCTCAACCGAGTCGGCGACACCGAAGGCTGCAAGCGCCACGATGACGCCTCGGTGACCACCCCCAAGGGGTTCAAGGCTGCCTATGACGCCTATCGCGAGGGCGGTTGGATCGGCCTCTCCGCGGACCCGGAATATGGCGGGCAGGGCCTGCCTTACACCGTGGCGGCCGTCGTCAACGAATTCTCCTCCTCCGCCAACATGGCGCTGGCGATGTATCCGGGCCTGACCATGGGCGCGATTGCGGCCCTGCTCACCCATGCCTCGCCGGAGCTGAAGCAGACCTATCTGCCCAAAATGATCGAGGGCGAGTGGACCGGCACGATGAACCTGACCGAGCCGCATTGCGGCACGGACCTCGGCCTCATCAAGACCAAGGCTGTCCCGCAGGGCGACGGCTCCTACAAGATTTCCGGCACGAAGATTTTCATCTCCGCCGGTGAGCACGACATGTCGAGCAACATCATCCACCTCGTGCTCGCCCGTATGGAGGGCGCGCCGGAGGGGGTGAAGGGCATTTCGCTCTTCGTGGTGCCGAAGTTCCTCGTCAATGCCGATGGCTCCAACGGCGCGCGCAACGGCGTCAGCTGTGGCTCGATCGAGCACAAGATGGGCATCCACGGCAATGCCACCTGCGTCATGAACTATGACAGCGCGACCGGCTGGCTGGTGGGCGCGGCCAACAAGGGGCTGGCCGCCATGTTCGTGATGATGAACGAAGCCCGCCTCGGTGTGGCCATTCAGGGGCTCGCCCAGTCGGAAGTCGCCTATCAGAACGCGGTGGCCTATGCGCGTGATCGCCTTCAGGGGCGCGCGCTCACCGGTGCCAAGCAGCCGGAAAAGCCGGCGGATTCCATCCTCGTGCATCCGGATGTCCGCAAAACTCTTCTCACCATCCGCGCCTTCAATGAAGCGGCCCGCGCGCTCGTGCTCTGGACGGCGCTCAAGTCGGACGTCGCTCACCGCACGGATGATGCCAAGGCGCGTCAGGAAGCGGATGATCTTCTCGGCCTGATGACCCCGGTGCTCAAGGGTGTGCTCACCGACAAGGGCTTCGAGAACGCGGTGAACGCCCAGCAGATGTTCGGCGGCCATGGCTACATCGAGGAATGGGGCATGAGCCAGTTCGTGCGCGATGCCCGCATCGCCATGATCTACGAGGGTGCCAACGGCATTCAGGCGCTCGATCTGGTGGGCCGCAAGCTGCCCAAGGATGGCGGGCGCGGCGTCATGGCCTTCTTCAACGAGGTCGGTGGTTTCATCAAGGCGAACGCCGAAGATGAGACGGTGAAGGGATTGCTCGGCCCGCTGGGCAAGGGGCTTCAGGACCTTCAGCAAGCCACCATGTGGTTCATGAACAACGCCATGATGAAGCCGGACAACGCCGGTGCTGGCTCAACCGATTACATGCACCTCTTCGGGTTGGTCGCGCTCGGCTACATGTGGGCCCTGCAGATCAAGGCGCTCGGCCCGGAAAAGGCGGAAGACGAAGCGCTGGAAACCAAGCGCCTGCTCGCCCGCTTCTTCATGGAGCGCATGATGCCTGAAACCGCCACGCGCCTCGCCCGCATCACCGCCGGTGCCGACAGCGTCATGGCCCTGTCCGCCGACGCGTTCTGATTTTTCCTCGAAGGAGCCTTCCATGGCCGAAGCATTCGTATTCGATCACGTCCGCACGCCGCGCGGCAAAGGCAAGGCCGATGGTTCCTTGCATGAAGTGACGGCGGTGCGCCTTGCCAGCACCGTTCTCAAATCCATCCGCGACCGCTCGGATATCGATGCCAACCAGATCGACGATGTCGTTCTGGGCTGCGTCGATCCGGTCGGTGAGGCCTCGGGCGACATCGCCCGCTCGGCGGCGATCGCCGCAGGCTTCGGCGAGAAGGTGCCGGGTATCCAGATCAACCGCTTCTGCGCCTCCGGGCTGGATGCGGTGGCCTTCGGTGCGGCGCAGGTCATGGCCGGGCAGAAGGACATGGTGATCGGCGGCGGCGTCGAGAGCATGAGCCGCATCGGCATGGGCGCCTCGGGCATGATGCCGGCGGTGGACCCCTCGGTCGCGATCCCCTCCTACTTCTCGCCCCAAGGCGTTGCGGCGGATCTGATCGCCACGAAGTACGGCTTCTCGCGCGATGATGTGGATGCTTTTGCGGTGGAAAGCCACAAGCGCGCC
>JAIUNQ010000112.1 GCA_020161475.1 Pseudomonadota bacterium
GCCGGAAGAGGTGTTCAAGGCGGCAACCAAGGCTTTCTCCGCCACCTATCAGCGCGGTTATGCCAACCGCGGCGAGAACATCCTTGAGGCGCGCCGCGCCGCGCGGCAGGAGGGCAAAAATGCCTGACGCTCTCGCTTCCAAACTCCGCCCGCTCGATGCGCTGGCGCGCCTCAAAGCGCTGCGCGCCGAGGTGCCGGGGCGCATCGTGTTCACGACCTCGCTGGGCATTGAGGATCAGGTGCTCACCCACCTCATCTTCGAGAACGGCATCGACATTGAGGTGGCGACCCTCGATACTGGCCGCTTCTTCCCTGAGACCTATACCACTTGGGCCGAGACCGAGATGCGTTACGGCAAGCGCATCAAGGGCATTTTCCCGGAGCGCGAAGCGGTAGAAGCGCTGCTCGCGGATCAGGGCATCAACGGGTTCTACCTCTCTCCCGATGCGCGCAAGGCCTGCTGCGGCGTCCGCAAGGTGGAGCCGCTCAAGCGTGTGCTGAGCGGGGCTGCCGCCTGGGTCACGGGCCTGCGCGCGGGCCAGAGCGCCAATCGAGGCACCATGCCGGTGGCGGAGTTCGATGCGGGTTTTGGCGTGCTCAAGGTCAATCCGCTGATCGACTGGAGCCGCGAAGAGATCGACGCCTTCGTCAAAGCGAACGACGTGCCGATTAACGCCTTGCATGCGCAGGGCTTCCCCTCCATCGGCTGCCAGCCTTGCACCCGCGCGATCAAGCCGGGCGAGGACGAGCGCGCGGGCCGCTGGTGGTGGGAAACCGACAAGGCCAAGGAATGCGGGCTGCACGTTTCGCCCATAGGCAAGCTCGAAAGAGCCTGAGGACAAGCTTATGAAACCCCTGACGCATTTGCAGCGGCTTGAGGCCGAGGCGATTTTTATTATCCGTGAGGTGGCGGCAACCTGCGAAAAGCCGGTGCTGCTCTACTCCATTGGCAAGGATTCGGCGGTGCTGCTGCACCTTGCCGTGAAGGCCTTTTTGCCCGGCAAGCTCCCCTTCCCGCTTCTCCATGTCGATACCGGCTGGAAGTTCCGCGAGATGATCGAGTTTCGTGATGCTACCGCTGCACGCCTCGGCGTGGAGCTGCTGGTGCATATGAACCCGGATGGGGTGGCGCAGGGCATTGGCCCGATCACCCACGGCTCTGCGGTGCATACCGATGTGATGAAGACGCAAGGCCTCAAGCAGGCGCTCGACAAATACGGCTTTGATGCGGCCTTTGGCGGTGCGCGCCGCGACGAGGAGAAGAGCCGCGCGAAAGAGCGCGTCTTCTCGCTGCGCAGTGCGGATCATCGCTGGGACCCCAAGGCGCAGCGCCCGGAGCCCTGGGCGCTGTTCAACACCAAGAAGCATCAGGGCGAGAGCTTCCGCGTCTTCCCGCTGTCCAACTGGACGGAAAGCGACGTGTGGGACTACATCGCGCAGGAGAATATCCCCGTGGTGCCGCTCTATTTTGCCAAAGAGCGCCCGATTGTTACGCGCAACGGCGCGCTGATCATGCGCGATGACGAGCGCCTGCCGCTGAACCCCGGTGAAAGCGTGGAGATGCGCATGGTGCGCTTCCGCACGCTGGGCTGCTATCCGCTGACCGGCGCGGTCGACTCCGCAGCTGCCACCCTGCCCGAAATTCTGGCCGAGATGCGCGAAAGCCGCGTCTCCGAGCGTCAGGGCCGTGTCATCGATAACGACGGTGCCAGCTCCATGGAAAAGAAAAAGCAGGAGGGCTACTTCTGATGGCCGAGGCTGCTCTGAAGATTGTTCCCGCCCCCGAGGCCGCGCCCGCCGCCAAATCGCTGCTGCGCTTCATCACCTGCGGCTCGGTGGATGACGGCAAGTCGACCCTGCTGGGGCGCCTGCTGTGGGAAACCAATTCGGTGTTCGAGGATCAGGCGGAGGCGCTGGAGCGCGACTCCAAGCGCTTCGGCACTACGGGTGATGTGCCGGACCTTGCCCTGCTGGTGGATGGTCTTGCCGCCGAACGCGAACAGGGCATCACGATTGATGTCGCCTATCGCTATTTTGGCACCCCCAAGCGCGCCTTCATCGCGGCTGATACGCCGGGCCATGAGCAATATACCCGCAATATGGCAACCGGCGCATCGACCGCCGATGTCGCCATCATTCTGGTGGATGCGCGCAAAGGCATTCTGCCGCAGACGCGGCGGCACTCCTACATCGTCTCGATGATCGGCGTGCGCGATGTCATCATCGCCGTCAACAAGATGGACCTCGTCGATTATTCGGAGGAGGTTTTCCGCAAGATCGAGGCGGATTACGCAGCGCTTGTGCCCACCCTCGGCTTCACCAATATCCATGTGCTGCCGCTTTCGGCGCGCGCCGGGGATAACGTCACCGGCCCGTCCGAGAAGACGCCATGGTACAAGGGGCCGAGCCTTCTGCACCTCCTGGAGACCATGGAAACCCGCACCGGAGAGGACGCGAAGTTCCGCCTGCCGGTGCAATGGGTGAACCGTCCGCACCTCGATTTCCGTGGTTTCTCGGGCACCATTGCCTCGGGTGAAATCCGCGTCGGTGATGCGATTACCGTGTTGCCGCGCGGCCAATCGAGCCGCGTCTCCGGCATTCTGCTTCCTTCGGGTGAAGCGCAGGCGGCGCAAGGCGGGGATGCCGCGACTCTCACCTTCACCGATGAGATCGACTGCTCGCGCGGGGATGTCATCGTCTCCTCCGCCTCGGCGGGCAAGGGCACGCGCCACGTCAATGTGCGGCTTCTTGCGCTGACGGAAACCCCGGCACAACCAGGCAAGGCTTATCTCGTCAAGCTCGGCACCGCCATGACGGGCGCGCGCATCGAATCCTTCGAGTACGCGGTGGATGTGCACGACTATTCCACCAAGCCCGCGAGCGCCCTGCCGATGAACGGCATCGGTCTGGCGCGCGTCTATTTCGAGACGCCGCTCTATGCCAGCCGCTACAAGGATTGCCGCATCACCGGCTCGCTCCTGCTGATCGACCCCGTGACGAACGAGGCGGTGGCGCTGGGGGTGATCGAGAGCGTTCAGGCGGAGGTCGCGCAGACGGGAACCGAGGAAGACCTGCCGGTGCTGCGTCACCTTGGCCGTGCCTTCTCGGGCATCGGTGCGCTGCCCGATGGCGCCAGCCAGCCTGATGTCATCCGCTACACCGTATGGCGCTTGTGGTCGGGCGCGCTGGTCGGGCTTGTGGCCGGGCTTTTCGCACAGTCCTTCCTGGCGGGCGCGCTGGTTGCGCTTGCGGATATCATCCTGCGGCCTATTCTCCGCGGCACCCATGATCGCCTGTTCTCACGCTGGCAAGCCTATCGGGCCCAGCGCGAGCAGGAGAAGCTGAGTGTCGACGGGGGCGGTATTTGAGCAGCGAAAACGAGAGCACCCGAACACCGGGCAAAACGGCGCCGGGGCGTATTGACCCGCTCGCCACCCTTCCGGTGTTCTTCAAGCTCAAGGGGCGCAAGGTACTGCTGATCGGCGCGTCCGAAGGGGCACGCTGGAAGGCCGAATTGCTGGCCGCCACCGGCGCGCATCTGACTTGGGTGACGGGCGGCGAAGACACGGAATGCGCCGAATTTGCCGAAGGCATTGCCGCGCGCCATGCGGAGGGCTTCGGCCCCGTGACCCTGCTGGCGCGACCGTGGGAGCCGGGCGATTTTGCACAGGCCGCCATCGCCATTGCCGATGGCGAGGACGAGGCGGAGATTGCCGCTTTCGAGGCGGCAGCCATGGCTGCGGGCGTGCCGCTCAATGTCATTGATAATCCGCCCCATTGCGCGTTCCAATTCGGGGCGATCGTCAATCGTTCGCCCCTCGTGGTGTCGATTTCGACCGACGGCGCGGTGCCGGTTCTGGGGCAGGCGATCCGCGCCAAGATCGAATCCATCCTGCCCGCCGGCCTTGCCGCCTGGGCGAAAGCGGCGCGCGACTGGCGGCCCTTCGTGCAGGCGCGCAAGCCTGGGTTCGCGCAGCGCCGCCGCTTGTGGGAGCGCTTCACGACACAGGCCCTTTCCAACCCGGATGCCGTGCCGAGCGAGACCTTCCGCGACGACCTGATTGCGCAACTCGCGGCGGAGAGCACAAAGCCGACCGCTGGTTTTGTCTCGCTTGTGGGGGCAGGGCCGGGAGACCCGGAACTGCTCACCCTCAAGGCCGTGCGCGCGCTGCAGGCGGCGGATGTGGTGCTTTACGATGATCTCGTCTCGCCGCAGGTGCTTGAACTCGCACGGCGCGAGGCGGAACGCATGGCCGTTGGCAAGAAGGGCTATGGCCCCGCCTGCAAGCAGAGCGATATCAACAAGCTGATTGTCGAGGTGGCGCTGGAGGGCAAGCGGGTCGTGCGTCTCAAAGGCGGCGACCCGCTGATTTTCGGTCGTGCCACCGAAGAGATCGACGCCTGCCGCGCGGCGGGGGTGGCCTATGAGATGATCCCCGGGATTTCAGCGGCGCAAGGCGCTGTCGCCTCTCTGGGGCTCTCGCTCACAGAGCGTGTTCATGCGCGGCGCGTGCAGTTTCTCACCGGCCATGGCGAAGACGGCAAGATTCCGAAAGACATCAACTGGCCCGCGATCGCGGACCCACAGGTGACAACCGTGCTCTACATGGGCCACAAGACACTCACCGAGTTTGCGGCGCGCGCTTTTGCTGCCGGGCTGCCGGAGGATACCCCCGCCTGTGCGATCATCAACGCGACCCGGCCTGAGCAGGAGGAGATCCGCGCGCCGCTGAAACGGCTCGGCGCGCTGATCCCGGAGAGGCCGGATGGGCCTGTCCTGATCGTGATCGGCTCGATTTTGCGGGATCGATGACACAAAAAAGGCCCGCGATGCGGGCCTTTTTCAAGTCGTGGATGGCCGGGCTAAACCCGGCCATGACGGTTTTCGAATATCACTCACCCGGCAGCACGCGCACGGCGCCCAGATCGGCCGAAGACGCCAGCATGCCATAGGCCTGAAGGGCCTTGGTCACCTTGCGCTTGCGCGGCGCGGCGGGCTTCCAGCCCTTGGCATCCTGCGCCTTGCGGCGCGCGGCGAGGTCTGCGTCCGACACCTTCAGATGCATGCTGCGGTTGGGGATATCGATCTCGATGATATCGCCTTCTTCCACCAGACCGATGGTGCCGCCCGAAGCGGCTTCCGGCGAGATATGGCCGATGGAGAGGCCCGAGGAGCCGCCAGAGAAGCGACCGTCGGTGACCAGCGCGCAAACCTTGCCGAGCTTCTTCGACTTCAGATAGCTCGTGGGATAGAGCATTTCCTGCATGCCCGGGCCGCCCTTGGGGCCCTCATAGCGGATCAGCACCACATCACCCGCCGCGACCTTGTTGTTCAGGATCGCCAGCACCGCATCATCCTGGCTCTCGAACACGCGGGCCTTGCCGGTGAAGGTCAGCGCTTCGGGGTCCACGCCCGCGGTTTTGACGATGGAGCCCTTTTCCGCAAGGTTGCCGTAGAGCACCGCGAGGCCGCCATCCTGCGAGAAGGCATGGGATTTAGCCCGGATGACGCCGTTTTCACGGTCAGCATCGAGTTCCTTCCAGCGCGAATTCTGGCTGAAGGCGGTCTGCGAGGGTACGCCGCCCGGCGCGGCCTTGAAGAAGGTGCCCACCGCCTCATCATTGGTGCGCTTGATATCCCAATGCGCCAGCGCCGCCGAGAGCGAGGGGGCGTGCACGGTCTTGCAATCGCCATGCAGCAGGCCCGCGCGTTCCAGCTCGCCGAGAATGCCGAAGATGCCGCCCGCGCGATGCACATCCTCGATGTGGACGTTCGAAACCGCCGGGGCGACCTTGCACAGCACCGGAACTTTCCGCGAGAGGCGGTCGATGTCCTTCATCGTGAAATCGACGCCTGCTTCCTGCGCAGCGGCGAGCAGATGCAGCACGGTGTTGGTGGAGCCGCCCATCGAGATATCGAGCGTCATGGCGTTCTCGAAGGCCTTGAAGTCAGCGATGGCACGCGGCAGCACGCTCTCGTCGTCGCCCTCGTAGTAGCGCTTGCACATCTCCACGATCATGCGGCCGGCCTGGAGGAATAGTTCCTTGCGGTCGGCGTGGGTGGCGAGCACGGTGCCGTTGCCCGGCAGCGAAAGGCCCAGCGCCTCGGTGAGGCAGTTCATGGAGTTGGCGGTGAACATGCCCGAGCAGGAGCCGCAGGTGGGGCAGGCGTTCTGCTCGTACTGCTTCACTTCCTCGTCGGTGTAGCTGTCATCGGCGGCAACGATCATGGCGTCGATCAGGTCGACCGCCTTCTCGACGCCCTTGATGTTGACCTTGCCCGCTTCCATCGGGCCGCCCGAGACAAAGATGGTGGGGATGTTGAGGCGCAGCGAGGCCATCAGCATGCCGGGGGTGATCTTGTCGCAGTTGGAAATGCAGACGAGCGCATCGGCGCAATGGGCATTGACCATGTACTCGACGCTGTCCGCGATGATCTCGCGCGAGGGAAGCGAATAGAGCATGCCATCATGGCCCATGGCGATGCCGTCATCCACCGCGATGGTGTTGAATTCCTTCGCGACGCCGCCCGCCTTCTCAATTTCGCGCGCGACAAGCTGACCCAGCGGCTGAAGATGCACATGGCCCGGCACGAACTGGGTAAAGGAGTTGGCAATCGCGATGATGGGCTTGCCGAAATCGCTGTCCTTCATGCCCGTGCCGCGCCAGAGGCCGCGCGCGCCGGCCATGTTACGGCCGTGGGTGGAGGTGCGGGAACGATAGGCAGGCATTTCGTGTCACTCCGGCAAAATGGGGTGTTTTGAAGTGCCGAAGATAGCGCGCGCTGGCAAGGAAAAAAGGCGCGGAGGCGCTGTTACAAAAGCTCACATCATTGGCGCGCCCTCAAACGCTGCCATGAGACCGCGCTTAACCAAGAAAAAAGCCGGTGCGGGGGCACCGGCTTGAAGGCGGGAGAAACGGCCGCTTTTGAGGGCAACCGCACAGGGAGAAGGAAGCGCCGGAGGTGGGAGCGCTCCCTTCAAACTCAGGCGCCGAATTCCATGATCACGGCATCGACCGCGAGGCTGTCGCCCGGCTTGGCCTTCAGCTTGGTGACGGTGACGTCGCGCTCGGCGCGCAGCACGTTTTCCATCTTCATGGCTTCGACGATGGCCAGCGTCTCGCCGGCCTTGACCTCCTGCCCCTCGACCACCGCGATGGACTTGATGAGGCCCGGCATCGGGCAAAGCAGCACCTTGGAGGTATCCGCCGCCTTCTTCTCCGGCATCAGGGCGGCCAGTTCCGCTTCGCGCTGGGTATAGACGCGCACCTTGGCAGCCACACCGCCCTGGGCGAGATAGACACCGTTCGGGATCGCGGCAACCTGCACATAAAGCGTCGTGCCGTTGACAGAGCCTTCCCACACCGGGTTGCCCGGCTTCCACGGGGAGACAACAGCGAAGGTCTCATCGTCGGTCTTCACGGTGATGGAGGCACGACCATCCTCGACATGGACCGGAATGCGCACGGCTTCGGCGTTTTCGCCGAGAACAACCACGCGGGACCGCTCGAACTCGACCGGGTGGGTCGCGTCCATCTGTCCCGTGATCATGCGCTTACGCGTGTTGAGCACGTGGTCGATGCTGGCGGCAACCGCCGCCAGATGCTTGGCCTGCTCGCCCGAGGGGAGCGGCACGGTAAAGCCGTTCGGGAATTCCTCGGCGATGAAGCCGGTGGAGAGCGCGCCCGACTTCCAGCGCGGATGCGCCATCAGGGTCGCGAGGAACGGGATGTTGTGGCGGATGCCATCAATGGCGAAGGCATCCAGCGCGCGGGCCTGGGATTCGATCGCCTCAATACGGGTCGGGGCATGGGTCACGAGTTTTGCGATCATCGGATCGTAGAACATCGAGATCTGGCCGCCCTCTTCGACGCCGGTGTCGTTACGCACCGTGATGTCGCCGAACTTGCCCTCTTTCGGCGGCTGATAACGCGTCAGGCGGCCGATGGAGGGCAGGAAGTTGCGGGTGGGATCTTCCGCATAGATGCGGCTTTCCACGGCCCAGCCATTGAGCTTCACATCCGACTGCTTGATCGCCAGCTTCTCGCCGTAAGCGACGCGGATCATCTGCTCGACGAGGTCGATGCCGGTGATCATCTCGGTCACCGGATGCTCCACCTGCAGGCGGGTGTTCATCTCGAGGAAGTAGAACGACTTGTCCTGCCCGGCGACGA
>JAIUNQ010000113.1 GCA_020161475.1 Pseudomonadota bacterium
GCGAGCTTTTACGCCCGTTCGGACACCAAAACACCGCTTTACGCCTCGCTGAGCGCTATTGCGCTCAATCTGGTGCTCAAGCTGGTGCTCTCGCCCTTCATGGGCGCGGCGGGGCTGGCGCTCGCCACCGCCATCGGCGCGTTGGTCAACTTCGGCATCCTGTTTGTTATCGCCGCAAGGCAGGGCAAGGCCGAGCCGGATAGCCTGCTCGGGCTGGTGGCGCTGGTGGCGCTCACCGCCGCCATCTGGAGCGGCGCGGGCATGAAGCTGGCGGCCATGGGGCTTGCGAGCCTTGCGCCGCTTCTCGCCCTGCTCGGCATCGGGCTGGTGGGGGCCGGTGTTTATGCGGCAATGGTGTTTGGCGCGTTCCGCCTCTTGCGCATCCCCTTCGCTCTGCGCTGAACTCCGGCTCCACAGCAGGAGCCGCGCATGACCAGCTATCTTTTTGACGCCTATGGCACGTTATTCGATGTCCATTCCGCCATCGCGCGCGAGGGAAAAGCCTTGGGCGAGAAAGCGGCGGCCATTTCCGCGCTCTGGCGCGCAAAGCAACTCGAATACTCCTGGGTGCTCAGCGCCATGGCGGCATCCGAGGGCGTGGATTTTGAAACCCTGACCGCGCGCGGGCTGGATTTCGCTCTGGCCGCCCATGGCGTGGCGGATGATGCCCTGCGCGCACGCCTGCTCTCGGCCTATGATCATCTCGATGCCTACCCCGACGTGCGCGAAGCCTTGGTGCGCCTCAAGCAGGCGAGCCATCGCACCGCCGTTTTCACCAACGGCACGCGCCGCATGGTGGAAAAGGCCATTGCGGCAGCCAAGCTGGGGGATTTGATCGACACCATCATCACCGTGGAACCCTGCGGGGCGTTCAAGCCGGTGGAGGCGGTCTATGCCCATGCGCTGGCGCAAAGCGGCGCGCGCCTTGCGGGGGATGTGCGCTTCGTTTCCTCGAACCGCTGGGATGTGGCGGGCGGGGTGCGCTTCGGCTTCACCACCTATTGGATCAACCGCGCTGGTATGCCGGATGAATACCCCACGCAAGCGCCGGCGCAGATACTCGGCAGCCTGAGCGAATTGCCGATCTAGAGCAAAAAGGGCGGCCAGAGCCGCCCTTTTACATGGATTACACGCGTTTCAGCGACGCCCGCCGAGCAAGCTGCCCAGCACACCGCGCACGATGGCCGTGCCGATCTGCCGCCCCACGGAGGTTGCGACAGAACGCGCGGCCGAGGTGACGATTTTCTCGGTCATGGATTGGGGCTGGCGGCCCTTCGGCTTGGCACCGCCCGTTTTGGGGGCTTCTTCGCCGCCGCCCAGAATGCCGCCGAGCCAGCCGCCGATGCCGCCGCCCTCGCCTTCCGCCGGGGCTGCCGCTTCTTCCGCCCGCTTCTGCAGCATCTCGAAGGCGCTCTCGCGATCCACCGCCGTGTTGTAGCGCGCGCCGATGGCGGAAGCCGCCATCAGGGCCTTGCGCTGCATCTCCGGCATGGGGCCAACCTGCGCCATGGGCGGCGCGATGAAGGTGCGCTGGACCATGGTGGGCGTACCCTTGGGATCAAGCACCGACACCAGTGCCTCGCCCACGCCGAGGTTGGTGATCACCTCGGCCGTGGAGAAGGCCGGGTTGGGGCGGAAGGTGCTCGCCGCCGATTGCACAGCCTTCTGCTCCAGCGGGGTGAAGGCGCGCAGCGCATGCTGCACGCGGTTGCCGAGCTGGGCGGAAACCTTGTCCGGCACGTCCACCGGGTTCTGGGTCACGAAATAGACACCCACACCCTTGGAGCGGATGAGGCGCACCACCTGCTCGATGCTCTCCAGCAGGGCATTGGGGGCGTTGTCGAACAGCAGGTGCGCTTCATCGAAGAAGAACACCAGCTTGGGCTTGTCCATATCGCCCACTTCCGGCAGCGCTTCGAACAGTTCCGAGAGCATCCAGAGCAGGAAGGTGGCGTAAAGGCGCGGCGACTTCATCAGCCGGTCCGCCGCCAGCACGTTGATGTAGCCGCGGCCCTGCGCATCCGTGCGCATGAAGTCCTTGATGTCGAGCGCGGGCTCACCGAAGAAATTGGAGGCGCCCTGATTTTCCAGCACCAGCAACTGACGCTGGATCGCGCCCACCGAGGCCGCCGAAACATTCCCATAGGTCGCCTGAAGCTGGGCCTGAAGCTCCTTGTTGGCGCCGAATTCCGCGAGCATGGCACGCAGGTCCTTCAGGTCCAGCAGCAGCAGGCCGTTCTCATCGGCATAGCGGAACAGGATGTTGAGCACGCCTTCCTGCGTGTCGTTCAGCTCCAGCAGCCGCGCGAGGAGCAGCGGCCCCATCTCGGCGACGGTGGCGCGGATCGGATGGCCCTGCTGGCCGAAAAGATCCCAGAAGGTGGCCGGAAACTGCTCGGCTTTGTATTCCAGCCCCATTTCCTGCGCGCGCTTGACGAAGGGCGGCAGCGCATTGCCGGGGGCCGCGACGCCCGAAAGATCGCCCTTGATATCGGCGGTGAAGACCGGCACGCCCACAGCGGAAAATCCTTCCGCCAGCTTTTGCAGCGTCACGGTCTTGCCGGTGCCGGTGGCGCCAGTGACGAGGCCATGGCGGTTGGCCAGCTTGAGCACCAGCTCCTCAAAGCCCGCCGCGCTCTGGCCGATGAGAATCGTACCGGGGGTGAGCGTGTTCTTCACCGGCGCGGCGGGAGCCGAGGTTCCCGTCGCACCCGCCGATTTCTTCTTGCCTGCCATAAATCCCTCCAGAGGAAGCCCGCCCGGAGAATCCCGCTCTCCGGCAAAAATGCCCGCTGTTCTTAGCTTGTTTTTCGTTGTCACGGAAATGTGCAATCTAGCCATGGTCGTCGTAGAGATTCTTGCCGTTCTCGCCGCGATTGTTTACAAGTGAACCGACGCGGCACAGGGCCGCCCTCCGGAGGAAAGACCATGCAGGATCTCATCAACACCATCGCCGACAAGGTTGGCCTTGACCCCGCGCTGGCCGAAAAGGCCGTCGGCATGATCATCGCCTTCCTGCAGAAGAACGGCCCGGAAGGCGCCGTGAGCGCGATGATGGAGAACCTGCCGGGCGCGGCGGAGCTGGCGGCAGCCAATGCCCCGGCGGAAGGTGGCGGCGGCCTGCTCGGCGGCCTCATGGGCATGATGGGCGGCGGCGGCTCGGTGATGGCGCTGGGCCAGCAGCTGATGTCGGAAGGTGTCAGCATGGGCCAGATTGGTGATCTGTCGAAGGAAGTCTTCGCCTACGCCAAGGACAAGGTGGGCGAAGAGAAGATGGGCGAAATCGTCGCCTCGATCCCGGGTTTGAGCCAGTTCGTCTGATTGGACGCGGTTTGGCGCAGATGCGCCGACCACTTCTGGCCAGATCATCTGATCCTCAGCCCATGCTGCTGGTGTGACGCGCCGGCCACCATGGTGCGAAAACCCCTGTTTTCGCAGACCCGAAACCTCAAAGCGCGCGGTTCCCCCGTGCGCTTTTGTCTTTTAGATGACGTTTTGCGCTGGGCTGGACGCCTAATTCTCGCGCTGTAATTTTTTCGCACGACACCCATGCGCTCCTTGCAATAATCAACCAAAGTCGTGGCACAAGGAAACGCGCAAAACGGCTATAGGGCAGGAATGGCAAAGCATCTGTCTCTGGCGGCGGAGTTCCCGCGCGCAACCGAAAGTGACTGGCGCAAGCTGGTCGATGGCGTCTTGAAGGGCGCTGATTTCACCAAGAAGCTCGTCGGGCAGACGCGCGATGGCATCGCCATTATGCCGCTGGAGGGGCGTCGCAAAGATGCGCAGCCCATCGTCGGCGCGCGCGGTGTCGCCCCGTGGAAGACGGTGGCGCGGCTTGATCATCCTGATGCGCATGAGGCGAACACCCTCGCGCTGGAGGAGCTGAAGGACGGTGCGGATGCGATTGCGCTGGTTTTCACCGGTGCGGCTTCGGCGCGTGGCTTCGGTCTGCCGGACAATTCCCCCAAAACGTTTGAAAGCGCCCTCAAGGGCATCCACCTCGACCTGATCTCGACGCGTCTTGAGTGCTCGCCCTTCACCGGCCGCGCCACCGCCGAGGCTTTTGCCTCCTACTGCGCGAAGAACCGCCTGCCGGGTGCCACCATTGCCTGCGATTTCGGCATCGCGCCCATCGCCGCCATGGCTGCCACCGGGCGCATGCCCACCACTTTCGCCGCCTCGATGGACTCAGCCCGCGCGGTGATCGCCGATCTTCAGGCCAAGGGCTTTGCCGGACCGTTCCTGCGCGCTGATTCGCGCCCCTTCGCGGATGCCGGCGCTTCCGAAGCGCAGGAGCTGGCGGCCACGCTGTCGCAAGCTGTGGCTTACCTGCGAGCTTTGGTAGCCAAGGGCATGGCAGCAGAAGAGGCCGCCTCGCTCATTTCCGTCACTCTTTCTGCGGATGATGACCAGTTCCTCACCATCGCCAAGCTGCGCGCCTATCGGCTGCTGCATGCCCGTGTACTGGAAGCGCTCGGCGCATCTGCCCGTCCCGTCGCGATCCATGTGGAAACCGGCTGGCGGATGCTGACCAAGCACGACAGCTACACCAACGTGCTGCGCAACACGATTGCCGCTTTCGCAGCCGGGGTTGCGGGGGCGGACAGCCTTGCGGTGCTGCCCTTCACAGCGGCGCTGGGCCTTGCGGATACGGCGGCCCGCCGCCTTGCGCGCAACACCAGCTTAATCCTGTCGGAAGAATCGAACCTCCACCGCGTGATCGATCCTGCCGCCGGGGCCGGCGGTATCGAGGCGCTGACCGATGAGATTGCGGCCAAAGCCTGGGCCCTGTTCCAGCAGATCGAGCTGCAGAAGGCCGATGGGGACACCGGCATTGTCGCAGCCCTCGCTAATGGCTTCATCGCCGAGGCGATCCGCGATGTGCGCGATGCCCGCGCGAAGGATCTGGCCACGCGCAAGCAGCCGATGACCGGCGTTTCCGAGTTCCCGGATGTGAAGGAAACCCCGCCGCATGTGCTCAAAGCCGCCCCGACGGCCAAGGCACAGGGCGGCCTTCCGGCGGTTCGCTTCGCGGAAGCCTATGAGGCGCTGCGCGAGCGCGCGCTCAAGGCCAAGAGCCCGAAGGTGTTCCTCGCCAACCTCGGGCGCATCCCGGACTTCAATGCCCGTGCCACCTTCGCCAAGAACGCCTTCGAGGCGGGCGGTATTGTCGCCATCGGCAATGATGGCTTCGCCGAGGAAAACGGCACCAACCTTGTCGCGATGACGGATGCCTTCAAAGCCTCCGGCGCCAAGATCGCCTGTATCTGCTCCTCGGATGCGATCTATGCCGAGGAAGCAGCTGATGCCGCCACCGCGCTGATCGCCTCGGGTGCGCGGCGCGTTTATCTTGCGGGCAAGCCTTCCGACCTTGAAGCGGCGCTGAGCGCAGCCGGGGTTGGCGGTTATGTCTATGTCGGTGCCAATATGCTCGCCTTCCTCGATGGCGCGCTCATCGTTTGCGAGGGCTGAGACATGAGCTTCCCCGATTTCTCCACGCTTCCCTGGTCCAAGCCGGGCCTTGCCACGCCCAAGGTCGAGGCCGAGGCCTGGGCGACGCCGGAAGGCATCGCCATCCCCCCGCTCACCGCGGAATCCGATCTGGCGGGCATCGATTTTCTCGACACCTACCCCGGTGCGGCGCCCTTCCTGCGCGGCCCCTACCCCACCATGTACGTGAACCAGCCGTGGACGATCCGCCAATATGCGGGCTTCTCCACCGCCGAGGATTCCAACGCCTTCTATCGCCGGAATCTCGCGGCGGGGCAGAAGGGCCTCTCGGTCGCCTTCGATCTGGCCACCCATCGCGGCTATGACTCCGACCACCCGCGCGTCTCTGGCGACGTCGGCATGGCCGGTGTGGCGATCGACTCCATCTACGACATGCGCACGCTGTTCGACGGCATTCCGCTCGATCAGATGTCCGTGTCGATGACCATGAACGGCGCGGTGCTGCCGATCCTCGCGCTCTATATCGTCGCCGCCGAGGAGCAGGGCGTGCCACCCGAGAAGCTCTCGGGCACGATCCAGAACGATATTCTCAAAGAGTTCATGGTCCGCAACACCTACATCTACCCCCCTGAGGGGTCGATGCGGATCATCTCGGATATTTTCGCCTATACCGCGAAGAATATGCCGAAGTTCAACTCCATCTCCATCTCCGGCTACCACATGCAGGAAGCCGGGGCGACGCAGGACCTTGAGCTGGCCTATACGCTGGCGGACGGCGTGGAATATCTGCGCGCGGGTGTCGCGGCGGGTCTCGATGTCGATGCTTTCGCGCCGCGCCTGAGCTTCTTCTGGGCCATTGGCATGAACTTCTACATGGAAGTTGCCAAGATGCGCGCCGCGCGCCTCCTTTGGGCCAAGCTGGTGAAGGGCTTTGGCCCCAAGAGCCAGAAGTCCCTGCCGCTGCGCACGCATTGCCAGACCTCGGGCTGGTCGCTCACCGCGCAGGATGTGTTCAACAATGCCATCCGCACCATGGTGGAAGCGCTGGCGGCCACGCAGGGCCACACCCAGTCGCTGCACACCAATGCGCTGGATGAAGCCCTCGCGCTGCCGACCGACTTCTCGGCCCGTATCGCCCGCAACACGCAGATCCTGATCCAGCAGGAGAGCGGCACCACGCGCCTCATCGACCCCTGGGGCGGCTCGGCCTTCATCGAGAAGCTGACGTCCGATCTCGCCGAGCGCGCGTGGAAGCACATCGAGGAGGTCGAAAAGCTGGGCGGCATGGCCAAAGCCATTGAGGCGGGTATCCCGAAGCTGCGCATCGAGGAAGCGGCGGCCCGCACGCAGGGTCGCATCGATTCCGGCGAGCAGACCATCATCGGCGTCAACAAGTATCTGCTGGAGAACGAGAAGCCGATCGATGTGCTCAAGGTGGACAACGCCGCCGTGCGCGCCAAGCAGATCGAGAAGCTCCAGCGCCTGAAAGCCGAGCGCAACAGCGACGAGGTGAAGGCCAAGCTCGCAGCCCTTGAGGCCGCCGCGCGTGGCAAGACCGGCAACCTCTTGGCGCTGGCGGTGGATGCCGCTCGCGCCAAGGCCACCGTGGGCGAGATTTCTCTGGCGCTGGAACATGCCTTCTCGCGCCACAAGGCCGAGATCAAGGCGATTTCCGGCGTTTATCGCGATGCCGTCGGGGAAAAGAACCCCGCCGTGCAGCGCGTGACCGGCATGACCCGCGCCTTCATCGAGAACGATGGCCGCCCGCCGAAGATCCTCGTCGCCAAGATGGGGCAGGACGGGCACGACCGCGGCCAGAAGGTGATCGCCTCGGCCTTCGCCGACCTTGGTTTTGATGTCGAGATCGGCCCGCTTTTTGCCACCCCGGAAGAGGCGGCGGCGCAGGCCGTGCAGGGCAAGAGCCATATCATCGGCGTTTCCTCGCTCGCGGCAGGCCACCTCACGCTGGTTCCGGCGCTCAAAGCCGAGCTGGAAAAGCTCGGGCGCGGCGACATCATGATCGTGGTGGGCGGCGTCATTCCGCCGCAGGATTTTCAGGCTCTGCTCGATGCCGGTGCGGCCGCCATCTTCCCGCCCGGCACCGTGATTGCGGATGCCGCCGAGAAGCTGCTGGATGGGCTGAACGGCAAGCTTGGCTACGCTCAGCCGAAAGTCGCGTGAGAGCACATTGTCATGGCCGGGCTTGTCCCGGCCATCCACGACCTGGCGGCACCTAAAAAGTCATGGATACCCGCCACAGGGGCGGGCATGACGGGCTTAGGCTCTTTTCTCACAACAAGACGGGCTCACGCCCTTTCGTAAGCAAGACGGGCTTACGCCCGCTCAATAGCCCGCTTGATCGCGGCGCGCACATCGGCATTGGCCACGAAGGCGTCGTGGCGGATGAGGCCAGAGGCGAATTCGGTTGCATCCAGCACGCGCACGCCGGTGCCTTCGAGCGCCTCGCGCGGCAGCGCGCCGACGCGGGCGTTGCCCGCAAGGCGGCTTGAAATATCGAGCGCGCGATCATTCGTCGCGGTGATCACCGTCATCTT
>JAIUNQ010000114.1 GCA_020161475.1 Pseudomonadota bacterium
TGTGTACCAGCTGCACCAATAACCTTCTCGACAACCTGCTCCGCCACGGCCATCTCATCGATACCGGGGTGGAGGGGCTTTATGGCCGCTCGGGCCTGTTCGAGGAGGTCGTCGCGCGTTTTGATGCCCTCATCTCGCGCTGGGGCGGGGGCGACGGGGCGGAGGTGATCCGCTTCCCGCCGGCGATGAACCGCGCCTGGTTCGAGAAGTCGGGGTACCTGAAGAGCTTCCCGCAGCTTGCGGGCACCGTCCATTCCTTCGACGGGAACGAGGCCGATCACGCCGACCTGCTGGATCATCTCTTTGACGGCAAGGACTGGACCGGCCATCAGAAGCCGACGGACATCGTGCTGACCCCGGCGGCGTGCTATCCGCTCTACCCGGTCATTGCCAAGCGCGGCCCGCTCTCGGAGAAGGGTGCGCTGGTGGATCTGCAGTCCTACTGCTTCCGCCGTGAGCCTTCGCTGGAGCCGACGCGCCAGCAGCTGTTCCGCATGCGTGAATATGTCCGCGTCGGCACGCCGGATCAGGTTGTCGCCTTCCGCGCGACCTGGCTGGAGCGCGGCCAGGAGATGATGCGCAGCTTGGAAATGCCGCTTAATGTCGATGTCGCGAACGACCCGTTCTTCGGGCGCGGCGGGCGCATGCTGGCCAATAACCAGCGCGATCAGGGCCTCAAGTTCGAGCTGCTCATTCCGGTCAATTCGGAAGAGAACCCCACGGCCTGCCTGTCCTTCAACTACCATCAGGACCACTTCGGCTCGACCTGGGGCATCAAGACGGCGGACGGCGAGACGGCCCATACGGCCTGCGTCGGCTTCGGCATGGAGCGCGTCGCCATTGCGCTGTTCAAGCATCACGGCATGGACCCGGACAAGTGGCCTGCCAGCGTGCGCAAGGTTCTGTGGGGGTGAGTATGGGGCTGGCCCAGCCGCGCGGCGCTGATGTGCCGCGCCTCTTTGCCATTTCGCCGGAGGGATACCGCCCGCATGCGCTGCATCAGGGTGAGCGCTTCTGGCCGCAGACCAATTGTTATGCCGACCTCTGGATCGAGATCATCCACCAATGCGGGGGCGCGCCTGAGGCCGCCTTCGGCTTCACGCTCACGCAGGATTTCGAGGGTGACCAGTTCACCTTCTTCAAGCCCTCGCTCGATGAGCTGAACGCGCTCTATGGTCTCAGGGTCAACGAGCTGGCGCTCTATGACGATCTTCTCACACAGCTCGAAGTGCAGGTTGCACGCGGGCGGCTGGTGCTGATCGAACTCGACAGCTTCTACATGCCCGACACGCGCGGGGTGAGCTACCGCGAGACGCACGGCAAGACCACGATCGGCATCAACCTGCTCGATCGCGCGGGCCGTGTGGTGGAATATTTCCACAACGATGGCTTCTACCGCGCCGAAGGGGAGGATTTCGACGGCCTCTTCAGCCTGTTGCCGCATCAGCAGCGTGAGGACTGGCTGTTCCCTTACGCGGAGTTTGTGACGTTTACGCCGAACAAGCCGGATGAAGCCGCATTGCGTGCCAAGGCACAGACGTTGCTGGCGCAGCATTTCGCCGCCATGCCGAAAAACAACCCGGTGGCGGATTACGCCAGGGTTGCAGGGGCGCAGGCGCGCGCGCTTTTTGCCCGCGAGGGCAGCGCCTTCCATTACTACGCCTTCAACACCCTGCGGCAGGTGGGCGCGAATTTCGAGCTGCTCGCCAGCCACCTCGCATGGCTAGGCGGATTTGATGCGGCGGTTGCCCCGGCGCTCGCGATGGCCGAGGGCGCGAAGGTCGCGCAGTTCCAGCTGGCGCGCGCCCAGCGCACGCAGGACCCGGCCCGTTTTGAAGCCGCGCTCGCGCCGATCGTTGAAGCGCATGATGCGCTGCGCGCGGCGCTCAAGATCACCCTCGGATAAGACATGGCGCGCATCCTCGGCTCAGATGCGGAGGTGCGCTTTCCGCTGGAACAGTGGCGGCATCTGCGGGTGGTGGCGGGGTCTTTTGATGCCCCGGCTGGCTTGCCGGAAGCAGGCTGGCAGCCCTTTGCCGCGCCCGCTCTGTTCGGGCCGGATGCCGAGGGACGCCTCGCCGAAGCCGATGACCATTGGTTGATCCATCGTCTTGAACGGGCCGTTGAGGGTCGCCTCGTCTTCGAGGGACTAGCGACCTCCTGCGATGTTTTTATCGAAGGGGTTCTGCGCACCGAGCACCGCAGCATGTTCGTGCCGCTGGTGCTCGACGGAGCCTTTCCCGCAGGCACTGAGATCGCGCTGCGTTTTCATGCCCTTGAGGGCGCCTTGAAAGCCGCGCCGCGCCGCTCGCGCTGGCGCCCGATGATGATCGAGCCGAATGGCTTGCGTTACCTGCGCACCACAGCGCTCGGTTCCATGGATGGCTGGACGCCCGAAGGGCGCCCCACCGGCCCCTATCGCGACATCTACGCCCTCCCCCGCAACAAGGCTGGCATCACCAGCGGCGATCTTCTCGCCTGCGATCTGACCACCGATTATCGGGACGGTGCGGGGCATGTGTCCTTGCGCCTTGTCCTGCGCGAGGGCGTGAACGCCCAGACAGTTACCCTCACCTGCGCCGGGCATTCCACCGCCTTGCCGGTGGAGGCCAGCGGCGCATTTTCCGGCGCTCTCACGCTTGCCGGCATCGCACCATGGTGGCCGCATACCCATGGGGAACCGGCCCTGCACGCGGTGACGCTCACGATCGACGGCACCCATTTCGACCTTGGCAAAACCGGTTTTCGGCGCATCGAGGTGGATCGCGGGACGGACGGGTGCGGCTTCGGTCTTCTCGTCAATGGCGAGCCGGTGTTCTGCCGGGGCGCGGTGTGGATGACGCCGGATGCTGCACGCCTGCCGGGCGGGCGCGAAGATTATGCGCCGCTGATCGGGCTGGCGCGCGCGGCGGGCATGACCATGCTGCGCGTACCGGGCGTGGGCGTTTATGAAAGCCACGCGTTTTTCGAGCTTTGTGATGAGGCCGGCATCCTCGTGATGCAGGATGTCATGCTCGCCAACTTCGACTATCCGCAAGCCGACGATGGCTTCTGCGCCGCGCTGGAGGCGGAGGTTTCGCATCTTCTCGCCTCGACCCAGATCCATCCCTCGCTGGCCCTCCTCTGCGGCGGCTCGGAGGTGTTCCAGCAGGCTGCCATGCTCGGCGCGCCGCCGGAGGATTGGGCGGGTCCTGTGTTCGAGGAAATGCTGCCGCGCCTTGTCAAAGCGCACCGCCCCGACCTCGCTTATGTCGGCAATTCCCCATCCGGCGGCGCCCTGCCCTTCGTCGTGGAAGAGGGTATCGGGCATTACTTCGGTGTCGGCGCCTATTGCCGCCCGCTGGAGGATGCGCGACGCGCCAACGTCCGCTTTGCCAGCGAATGCCTCGCCTTTGCCAATGTGCCGCGTGACCCTGCGCTGATGACGCGGGGCGTGCCGCGAGATGCCGGGGCGGATTGGGATTTCGCGGATGTGCGCAACCATTATGCGCGCCTGTTGTTCGGCGAGGCTGTGCAGGATGACGCGCGCGCCCATGCGATTGCGGAAGCGACCAGCGCGCATGTCATGGAGACAACGCTGCACGAATGGCGTCGCCCGGCCTCGCCCACGCGGGGGGCGCTGGTGCTGGCACTCTCGAACCTGATGCCCGGCGCGGGCTGGGGTGTGATCGACGAGAACGGCATCCCCAAGGCCGCCTATTACGGCCTCAAACGCGCGAGTCAGCCGCTGCATCTAGGGTTGACCGATGAGGGCGTGAACGGGCTGCATCTGCATCTTGCCAACGAAACCGGCACCGCCTTTGAGGGCGAGATCCAGCTGGTGGCACTGCGCGAAGGCAAAGTGGTGGTCGCCGAAGGACGGCGCCCCGTCACCCTCGCCCCGCGCACAAGCATCAGTGTATCGGCCTTCACGCTCCTCGGTCAGTTTTTCGATCTGACCTACGCGTACCGTTTCGGCGCTCTGCAACATGACAGCGTGGTTGCGCGCCTTGTGGATCGCGATGGCGCTGTGCTGCGCGAGGCCTTTTTCTTTCCGGACATGGCCGCCATCGTGCCGGTTCCGCTCGACCTGAGCGCGCGTTTGGATCGGGATGGGCAGGGGTGGTATCTGGATATTGCGACGGAGCGCGTTGCGCGCTTTGTCGGCATTCGCTCACCCGGGGCCGCGATGGAAGACCATCGCTTCCATCTGGCACCGGGGCGGATACGCCGTTTACGGTTCGGCTCATCAAGCGTGGATGCTGCAGCGCCGCATGGTATAGTCAGTGCCCTGAACGGCCTGGAGGAGATTGTTTTTGGCTGCTGAGACGCCCGCGCGCGCCATCCGTATCGGCTCCTGCTCCGGCTGGCATCATGCCCGCCGCGGCGAAGTCGTGCGCCTGCCGGTGATCCTCTGCGCTCCTTTTGGTGTTGAGGCGCTTGCCACGCATCTGGGTTGGCGTGATCTGGCGGATCGTCTGGCCGGACAAGGCCATGATGTCATCCGTTTCGATTACGAAGGCACCGGGCTTTCCCCCGGTGATTGGCTGGAAGCCGGGGCCGTGGCGCGCTGGGAGGCCAGCATCGTCTCGGTGATCGATGCTGTGCGCACAGCGTTGGGGGCCGACAAGATCGTGCTGGCGGGCCTGCGCCTCGGTGCGACTCTGGCTGCGCAGGTGGCACAGGGGCGGCAGGATGTTGCAGCCTTCGTGGCGTTGGCACCGGTGGTCTCCGGTCGCCGTTATGCGCGCGAACTCAAGGCGCTGGCGCAAATGCAGGGCGAGGCGGGTTCGAGTGGTGCGGGCATTGCGGTGTATGGCTATGCCCTCCCGCAGGCGACGCTTGACGCGCTGGCAACTCTTGAAATGAGCACACTCAAAGCCCCGGCACCGCAGGGGCTGGTGGCAGCGCGCAACGAGGGCGAAGCCGGGCTTGCCAAGAGCTGGGGGTTCAAGGCCTGCGCCTTTGATGACTTCGAGCGCTTTGCGGAAAACCCGACCCATTCGCAGGTGCCGGAGGCGCTGTTCAAGCACCTTGCCCAGTGGTGCGCCGCACTGGAGCAGCCCGCCGCGCTGGGAACCGCACATTTTCCGGCGGCTGTCTTCACGGCGCCGGACGGGCATATCGAGGAGGCCGTGCGCTTTGGTGCGCAGGACCATCTAAGCGGGGTCTTGCTGCGGCCCGCCACGCCAGATCCTCGACTGGGAGTTGTTATTGCCAATGCCGGGCGCAATCCCGCAGCAGGTTGGGGGCGGCAGGGCATGGAGCTGGCACGCCTGGCCGTGCAGGCCGGGCATGTGGCTTTGCTGTTCGATCTTTCCGGCATCGGAGATTCCCTGATCCCGCCCGAAAGCGAGGGCGAGGTCCTTTATTCCGACACCCACAAAAATGATCTCCTCTCGGCGGTCGGCGCGCTCAAGGCGCAGCTTGTCGAGCGCTTCTTCGTGGTGGGCGCCTGCAGCAGCGCCTATGCTGCGTTGCAGGTGGCGGCGGAAATCGAAGGCTTGGCGGGGCTCGCGCTGATCAACCTGTTGCGTTTTCACTGGCGCAAGGGGGAAAGTCTCGATGTCGCCGATGCGCAGACCAGCTTCCGCCCGACCGAGGCTTACGGCCGCCGCCTGTTCCAGCGCGAAACATGGTCTCGCCTGATCCGCGGCGATATCGCGGTGCTGCCGATTGCGAAAACCATTCTGGGCCGTGTGGCGAACCGCGCGCGACAGCCTTTGCTGGCCCTGCTCGACACGCTGGGCCTGCGCCCCTCGCGCGAGCGTGAAGCCTTGCGCTGGCTTGAGGCGCTGGATGCGCGCAAGGTGCGCACAACCTTCATCCATGGCCCGGAAGACCCCGGCGTTGCGGAAATGACGGCCTATTTCGGAACCGATGCCAAGCTGCTCGCGCCGCTAGCGCATGTGCAGTGGGTCAAGATCGATGGCGGCGACCACAGCTTCTCCAGCGTTCAGGGCCGCGCGATACGCGACAAACTGCTGCTGGAGGAAATGGCGGCGGTTCAGCCGCCGGCCTGATCCGGGAAAACCGCGCCGCGCCAGTAAAGCAGCGGTGCGCCCGGGAAGCTGCGCGCGTTACGCACGGCACCGATCACAATAGTATGGTCCCCGCCGGGCTGAATCGAGTGCAGCTCGCACTCTAGCCACAGGATCGCGCCCGGCACCAGCGGGGCCGCATCAAACCCCTGCTCGCAGGAAAGACCGGCGAAGCGATCACCGGGGGATGAGAAGCGCTTCATCATGTCCTGCTGATCGGCCCCCAGCACGCTGACGGCAAAACCGCGCGCCTTGGTGAAGACCTCATGCAGGCGCGAGGCGCGGCGCAGGGCGAACATCACCAGCGGCGGATCAAGCGAGAGCGAGGAAAACGCGCTGATGGTAAGCCCGACGGGCACGCCATCGGGCGTCATGGCGCTCACAACGGAAACGCCAGAGGCAAAATGCCCCAGAGCATGCCGGAAGACCTCCGGTGCGACCAACGGATTGCCGGCTGCGCGCTTGGGCGCCCTTGCGGGTTTCATGTCATCCTCCTGCGGCATGCCGCCTCCCGCCCTTATGTACCACGACCAGCATCCTGCGAGGTTAATGCCGAGGCCCCGCCCGCAAGGACTCTTCGACAGGGTTAAAGACGTCGTGCCAAAAGGGGCACGCTGAGGGAGAGCAGGACGAAACGCGCCACGTGATGCGAGGTGACATAGAGCGGGTCCAGCCCAAGGGCGAGCCCCAGCGCGACCATGGCTTCCAGCCCGCCGGGGGCAAAGGCGATGAGCGCATTGGCCACGGGAACGCCAGAGAAGACATGGGTGAGATACCCCCCCACCAGCGCAATGAGCGTAGAAGACACCAACAGCGCGATGCAGGGCTTCCACAGGCTGCGCAGCACCGCCATGCTGGTGCCGGCCATGCGCGACGCCGCAAAAATACCGATGAGCAAGAAGGCGAGGTTGCCGACAGGCTCCGGCGTGGCCCCGGCCGCCAGGCGCGTCAGGTGCAGGATCGCCGCCACCACCATGCCGCCAAGGAAATAGGGCGTCATCACCTTGAGACGCACAAAAAGGAGGGCCAGCGCCAGCCCCCCGAAGGCCTGAACGGCAAAGGGACCAGCCTCCAGCCAGTGATCGGCGCGCACGGGATGCACATGAGCCGCCTTGAGGATGATGCTGGGCAGGATGGCGACCATGGTGAAAAGGCGCAGCGCCTGCCCCGCAATGACCTTGGCCATATTGCCGCCGACCTCCCCCACCGAGGCCACGACCGCCGAGAGTGCGCCCGGCACCGAGGCGAAGAAGGCGCTCGCCGGATCCCAGCCGAAGCCGCGCCGCAAGACCGCCGCCCCCCCGAATGTCACCGCGAAGGTAGTCGCCACGAGCATGGCAAGGGAGATGGGGTAATGGCGCAGCACCTCGATCATTTCCGGCGTGATGGAGGAGCCCGTGGCGCAGCCCGCCAGCAACATGCCGACATCGCGCATCGCATCCGGGAAGCTGGGGCGAAACCCCGTCGCCATGAGCAGCACAATGCCGACCATCGCGCCCGAAAGCCAGGCGGCCGGCAGCTCCAGCGCGTTGAAGATCAACGCACCGGTCACGCCAGCCAGCAGCGTGAGCAGCGCAATGCGGGGAGGAGAGGCAAGACTCATACGAAAGTCGGTGGCACCGGGCGGCAGCGGCGTCAACCGGCGAGTCCGCAACGGATTGAAAAAGCCGCAAGAAAGAACCGCAGCGTTTGGAGCTGCGGTTCCGATGGCGTGCGCCTTACTTCTTGAGCAGGTCGCGGATTTCGGCGAGGAGCTTCTCCTCGTTGCTCGGCTCCGCCGGTGCGGCGGGCGCTGCCGGGGCTTCCCGCTTGGCCGCGTTCATCGCCTTGACCATCAGGAAGATCGCAAAGGCAAGAATGACGAAGTTGATCGCAATGGTCAGGAAGTTGCCATAGCCCAGCACAACAGCGGTCTTCTTGGCTTCCACGAGGCTGGCGCCGGCGGGGGCGCTGCCCGAGAGCACAAAGTACAGAT
>JAIUNQ010000115.1 GCA_020161475.1 Pseudomonadota bacterium
GGGGGGAAGCACTCATGTCGCATGGCCACGGCGGACACGATCACGGCGAAGGCAACAAGAAGATCGGTCTGATGATCGCGATGCTCGCGCTCATCCTCTCGTTCTCGGAAATCGGGAACAAGCAGAGCGAGAACGAATCGATTGCCAAGAACATCGAGGCGGCGAACCTCTGGTCGTTCTATCAGGCCAAGACCATCCGCCGCACCGCCATCCAGACCGCCGCCGAGGAAATGAGCGTCAATGCCGCGCTCGCCACTGACCCTGCCGCCAAAACAGCGCTGCAGGAGCAGGTGAAGAAATGGCGCGACACCGCCGCGCGTTATGAAACCGAACCGGAAACCGGTGAAGGGCGCAAGGAACTGATGGCCCGCGCCAAAAAGGCCGAGGAGCGCCGGGACTTTACCAAGCAGCGCGCCGAGGTCTTCGAGATTGCCTCCGCCCTGCTCCAGATCGCCATCGTGCTGGCTTCCACCGCTATCATCACCAACGCCATGCTGCTGGTCTGGGCAGGTGGCGGGCTCAGCGTGATTGCGGCTGTGCTGATGGGGATTGCGGTTTGGAAGCCCTTCCTCATCCCCATCGGTCATTAAGCCTCAGCTTTTTCTGGGCGGAAGATCGAGGCGCTTGTAAAGCGGGGCGGGCGTCGGATCGACGCCCTGCGCAATCGCCGCCGCGCGCTCGGCGGCGAGCGCACGCTGAAGGCCATCACGCGCTTTCAGGCGTGCCCAATAGGCCGCGACAGCCGGGGTAAACTGCGCTTCAAAGCCGCCAAACTCGGCGAAAAGCAGCGCATAGCCCACCGAAATATCCGCCGCCGTAAAGCGGTCCGCGCAGATGAAGTCGCGGCTCGCAAGACGCTGCTCCAGCGTTTTCAGCCGCGCGAGGAACCACTTGGCGTAATCTTCCACCACCTGCGGCTGCTTGCGCTCCTCCGGCTCGAAGCTGGAATAGCGCAGCACCAGCGTCTGCGGAAACGTCAGCGTCGCCTCGCCAAAATGGAGCGCATTGAGGTAATCGGCAAAACCCGGCTCATCCGCGCGCACATCGAGCGCAGGGCCGTATTTCGCCGCCAGGTAATGCGCGATAGCCGCCGATTCCGTCATTCGCGTGCTGCCATCCACCAGCAGGGGAATGGTGCCGAGCGGGTTCTCTTCAAGGTATTCGCGCTTCACCACGCGCGGCGGAAACGGCAGAACCTTGAGATCATAGGGAAGGCCGATTTCTTCCAGCGCCCAAAGCGGGCGGAACGAGCGCGCGCCGACACAGTGATAAAGCGTGATCATTTTGCCTCCCAAGCGTGTTTTTCAATCGAGTAGCACATGGGCGGGGGCTGTCATGGCACGTCCCTGACACAGAGCCTATTCCTCCTCGAAGGCCTCTGCCATGAACCCCTCCGGGTCCGCAAAAAAGGCCTGCATCGTGCGGAAATGACCGGTCCGGGTAAAATCGCCCTCGGCAAAGCCGTCTTTGGAGAGCGTGAGGAATTGCGCCTCGGGATAGGCCATCAGCAACGGCGAATGCGTGGCCATGATCACCTGACAGAGGGTGGAGCGTTCCATCCGTCTGAGCAGCTTGAGGAACTCGATCTGGCGCCGCGGAGACAGCGCGCTCTCGGGCTCGTCAAAAATATAAATCCCCTGCCGGGTACAGCGCTCCTCGAAAAAGCGCAGGAAGCTCTCGCCATGCGAATGGGACAGAAAATCAGGCGGGGCGGCCAACCCCTCGATCGCCGCCTGATCAAGATAGCGCGCCACCGAGAAAAATGTTTCTGCGCGGAAGAACCAGCCCGCCGAAATGCGTGGCAACCAGCTTGGGGCGAAAGCCTCGGCAAGCCGCCCGCCGTTTACATCAACCGCCGATGAATGATCCACCGGCGCATAGCCAGGCCCGCCACCGGCCTCATCAAAGCCGATGATGCGGGCAATGGCTTCCAGAAAGGTGGATTTGCCTGTCCCGTTCTCGCCCACAATAATGGTGATGGGCTTGGAAAACCGGAACTCGAAATCACGGCCAGAGAGCCAGGGAAGGCTGAACGGATATTCCGCCCAGCGCTCCACACGCTCCGGCCGGAGCCTGACCTGCTTGAGGTAAGGCGCCGGCAGACGCAAGGGGCGGCGCGATCGCATCGCCCTCAGCCCATTACATATGAATCTGGCGCTTCTCCACCGCCATGGCGGCTTCCTTCACCGCTTCCGACATGGTCGGGTGAGCGTGGCAGGTGCGCGCGAGATCTTCGGAGGAACCGCCGAATTCCATCAGCACCGCCGCCTCGTGGATCATCTCGCCGGCACCAAGGCCAACGATCGCCACGCCGAGAACCTTGTCGGTCGCCTTGCAGGCCAGCACCTTGGCAAAGCCGTCGGTGGCGCGCATGGCACGGGCGCGGCCATTGGCGGTGAAGGGGAACTTGCCGACGGTATACTCAATCCCCGCCGCTTTCAGATCCTCCTCGGACTTGCCGACCACCGCGATTTCCGGGGAGGTGTAAACCACGCCCGGGATCACGTCATAGTTCACATGGCCCGCCTTGCCGGCAAGGATTTCGGCCACGGCAATGCCCTCGTCCTCGGCTTTGTGGGCCAGCATCGGACCGCGCACCACATCGCCGATGGCATAGATGCCCGGCACATTGGTCTCAAAATGATGGCCGATGGTCACACGGCCGCGCTCCATGGCAACGCCCACGCCCTCAAGGCCGAGGCCCTCGGTGTAGGGGCGGCGACCAATGGCGACCAGCACCACATCCGCCTGCACACTTTCCGCCGCACCACCCGCAGCCGGCTCCACGGTCAGCGTCACGCCGGACTTGTCGGCCTTGGCGCCGGTCACCTTCTTGCCGAGCTGGAAGGCAAGACCCTGCTTTTCCAGCAGACGCTGGGACTGCTTGGCGACCTCGTTGTCCATGCCCGGCAGGATGCGATCCAGGAACTCGATCACCTCGACCTTGGCGCCCAGACGACGCCAGACCGAACCAAGCTCAAGGCCGATAACGCCCGCGCCGATGACGATCATCTTGCCCGGAACCTTGTCCAGCTCCAGCGCGCCGGTGGAGGAGACGATCTGCTTCTCGTCAATCGCGACATTCGGCAGCGGGGTCACTTCCGAGCCGGTGGCGATGACAATGTTTTTGGTCTCGAGAACCTGCACCGAGCCATCCTCGGCACTCACTTCGACCTTGCCGGGAGCCGCGATCTTGCCGGTGCCGAAGAAGGCATCGACCTTGTTCTTCTTGAGCAGGAAGCCGACGCCCGAGACGTTGGCGTCAACGGTTTCCTGCTTGTGCTTCATCATGTTGGGCAGGTTGAGCTTGGGGGCCGCCACCTCGACGCCCAGCGCCGCCATGCCATGGCCAGCGTGCTCGAAAGCTTCAGAGGCGTGCAGCAACGCTTTCGAGGGAATGCACCCCACGTTGAGGCAGGTGCCGCCATGGGTCTTGCGCTTCTCGACCACGGCGGTCTTCAGGCCCAGCTGGGCGGCGCGGATGGCACAGACATAGCCGCCGGGGCCGGTGCCGATAACGATGAGATCGTAAGCCATGGGAATTCCTTGCCTTTAAAAAGAGGGAGGCTTCAACGGCCGCCCGAAACAGTGAGCACGGTGGAGAGCACGTAGGAGGCCTTGTCGGAGGCGAGCCAGCGCACGCATTCCGCCACTTCCTCGGCGGTGCCGCCGCGCTTGATGGGGATGGTATCGGCCAGCAGGCTGACCCGGTCGGGGATGCCGCCGCTGGCGTGAATGTCGGTTTCGATCAGGCCGGGCCGCACCGCATTCACGCGAATGCCTTCGGCGGCAACCTCGCGCCCAAGGCCAAGGGTGAGCGCATCAATCGCGCCCTTGGAGGCGGCGTAATCGACATATTGCCCCGGCGCGCCAAGCGTCGGCGCGATGGAGGAGAGGTTGATGATCGCCCCGCCCTTGCCACCGTGGCGGGTGGACATGCGCTTGACCGCTTCGCGGGCGCAGAGAAAGGAGCCCACGACATTGATGGTCATCATGCGGGTGATCCGATCTGCGCTCATCTCATCGACGCGCTGCGCGACATCGATGACACCGGCGTTGTTGACCAGAACGGCGAGCCGCCCGAAGGCATCCGCCGCCGCAAACAGCGCGAGGATATCGGCTTCCGAGCCAACATCCCCCTGCACCACAAGCGCACGACGCCCCAGCGCCTCAACCGCACGGGCCACCTCCTCGGCCGCCGCGCGGTTGCCTGCGTAATTCGCGACGATGTCGTAGCCATCCTCGGCCAGCTTGAGAGCGCAGGCGCGACCGATGCCCCGAGAGGCACCGGTGACGATGGCAACACCCAAATCGCTGGCCGGGATGCCCATGTGTCCCTCTTAGAGGTCCATCACGAGACGGGCCGGATCTTCCAGCGATTCCTTGACACGCACGAGGAAGGTCACGGCTTCCTTGCCGTCCACCACGCGGTGATCATAGGAGAGCGCGAGGTACATCATCGGGCGGATCTCGATCTTGCCGCCGACAACCATCGGACGCTCCTGGATCTTGTGCATGCCCAGAATGCCGGACTGCGGCGAGTTCAGGATCGGGGTCGACATCAGCGAGCCATAGATGCCGCCGTTGGTGATGGTGAAGGTGCCACCCTGCATCTCTTCCATCTTCAGCTGGCCGTCACGGGCGCGCTTGCCGAAATCGGCGATGGTCTTCTCGATGCCCGCGATACCGAGCTGATCGGCCTCGCGCACCACCGGAACCACGAGGCCCTTGTCGGTGCCGACAGCGATACCGACGTGGTAGTAGTTCTTGTAGATGATGTCGGTGCCATCGATCTCGGCGTTGACGCCGGGGAGTTCCTTCAGCGCCTGAACGCAGGCCTTGGTGAAGAAGCCCATGAAGCCGAGCTTGGTGCCATGCTTCTTCTCGAAGAGATCCTTGTACTGGTTGCGCAGCGCCATCACGTTGGTCATGTCCACCTCGTTGAAGGTGGTGAGCATCGCGGCGGTGTTCTGCGATTCCTTCAGGCGGCGCGCGATGGTCTGGCGCAGCTTGGTCATCTTCACGCGCTCTTCGCGCGAGGCATCGTCCGCCGGAGAGGCGGCGCGCGGCGCCGCGGACTTGGCAGCCGGAGCAGAAGCGGAGGCGGTGGGCGAAGAAGCTGCGCCGAGCATGTCGCCCTTGGTCACGCGGCCATCCTTGCCGGTGCCAGCAACAGCAGCCGGGTTGATGCCGGTTTCGGCGGCCATGCGGGCCACAGCCGGACCGTTGGAAGCCGACGCAGCGGCAGCCGGAGCGGCAGGGGCCGCAGCCGGAGCGGGCGCGGGAGCAGCAGCGGGGGCAGGCGCAGAGGCAGCAGCAGCGCCACCGGCGGCAATGGTGCCGAGCAGGGCGCCGACGCCGACGGTTTCACCTTCCTTGGCAACGATCTCGGCCAGGGTGCCGGCAGCCGGGGCGTTGACCTCGAGGGTCACCTTGTCGGTCTCGAGCTCACACACCGGCTCGTCGGCCTTGATGGCATCGCCCGGCTTCTTGAACCACTTGCCGATGGTGGCTTCGGTCACGCTTTCGCCGAGAGTGGGGACGCGGATTTCAGTGCTCATGGGTATCTTACCTTAAGGGTCTGAATCTGAATTAATTAGTCGGCGAAAGCTTCGTTGAGGAACGCATTGAGCTGCTCAACATGCTTGGACATGAGGCCCACGGCGGTCGAGGCCGAAGCCGGACGTCCGGCGTAGCGGGCACGCTTGGTGGAGGAACCGGCCTGCGCCAGCGTCCACTCGAGGTAGGGCTCCACGAAGCTCCAGGCACCCATGTTCTTGGGCTCTTCCTGGCACCACACGATATCGGCCTTCTTGAAGCGCGAGAGCTCCTGCGCCACCGCCTTGAGCGGGAACGGATAGAGCTGCTCGACACGCAGCAGGTAGACATCGTCAATACCGCGCTTCTCGCGCTCCTCCAGCAGGTCGTAATAGACCTTGCCGGTGCACAGCACGACGCGGCGGATCTTGGCGTCCGGCTTCAGCTTGGTGGTGGAGAAGCCCTTCTCGGCATCATCCCACAGGATACGATGGAAGGTCGTGCCCTCGGCCAGCTCGGCCAGATTCGAAACGCAGCGCTTGTGACGCAGCAGGGATTTCGGCGTCATCAGGATCAGCGGCTTGCGGAAATCGCGCTTGAGCTGGCGGCGCAGAACGTGGAAGTAGTTTGCCGGGGTCGAGCAGTTCGCCACCTGCATGTTATCTTCCGCGCAAAGCTGGAGATAACGCTCGAGGCGGGCGGAGGAGTGCTCCGGACCCTGCCCCTCATAGCCATGCGGCAGCAGGCAAACGAGGCCCGACATACGCAGCCACTTGCGCTCGCCCGACGAGATGAACTGGTCGAAGAGCACCTGTGCGCCGTTCGCGAAGTCACCGAACTGGGCTTCCCACAGGGTCAGCGCATTCGGCTCGGTCAGCGAATAGCCATATTCGAAGCCGAGCACCGCCTCTTCCGAGAGCATCGAGTTGATGACCTCGTACTTGCCCTGCCCCGCCGCAAGGTTGTTGAGCGGGGTGTAGCGCACTTCGGTTTCCTGATCGGTCAGCACCGAGTGGCGCTGCGAGAAGGTGCCGCGTTCGCAATCCTGACCGGAGAGACGCACACGGTGCCCCTCGGTGACGAGCGTGCCGAAGGCGAGCGCTTCGCCGGTTGCCCAATCGATACCTTCGCCGGTCTCGATCGCCTTGCGACGATTGTCCATGAAGCGCTGGATCGTCTTGTGGATGTTGAAGCCCTTGGGAACTTCCGTCAGCGCATGGCCGATTTCCTTGAGACGATCAATCGCCACACCGGTCTGGCCGCGGCGCGGATCTTCCTCGGCTTCCTTGACTGACTTGAGGCCCGCCCACTTGCCATCGAGCCAATCGGCCTTGTTCGGCTTGTAAGCCTGCCCCGCCTCGAATTCGGCTTCGAGACGCGCGCGCCAGTCGGCCTTCATCTTGTCCACTTCGCCCTGGGTGACGACACCCTCGGCGATCAGGCGCTCGGCATACATCTCCAGCGTCGAGCGATGCGCGCGGATGTTCTTGTACATCAGCGGCTGGGTGAAGCCCGGCTCGTCGCCTTCGTTGTGGCCGAAGCGGCGATAGCACCACATGTCGATGACGACAGGACGCTGGAACTTCATGCGGAATTCGGTCGCAACCTTGGCCGCAAACACCACCGCCTCGGGATCATCCCCGTTGACGTGAAAGATCGGCGCTTCGACCATCTTCGCCACATCGGACGGATAGGGCGAGGAACGCGAATAGCGCGGATAGGTGGTGAAGCCGATCTGGTTGTTGATGATGAAGTGGACCGAACCGCCGGTGCGGTGACCCTTCAGGCCCGAAAGGCCGAAGCATTCCGCCACAACGCCCTGCCCCGCAAAGGCGGCATCGCCGTGCAGCAGCAGCGGCATCACCGGCCAGCGCTCGTTGCGGTCGCAGTTGAGCTGATCCTGCTTCGCGCGAACCTTGCCGAGCACGACAGGGTTGACGATTTCCAGATGCGAGGGGTTCGGGGTGAGCGAGAGATGGACCTTGTGGCCATCGAATTCGCGGTCCGAGGAGGCGCCGAGGTGATACTTCACGTCGCCCGAGCCTTCCCAGTCGTCCGGGGCGAAGGAGCCGCCCTTGAACTCGTGGAACAGCGCGCGATGCGGCTTGCCCATCACCTGGGTGAGCACGTTGAGGCGGCCGCGATGGGCCATGCCGAGCACGATTTCCTGGCAGCCGAGGTTGCCGCCGCGCTTGATGATCTGCTCAAGCGCCGGGATCAGCGACTCGCCGCCATCAAGGCCAAAGCGCTTGGTGCCGGTGAACTTTACATCGAGGAACTTCTCGAAGCCCTCGGCTTCCACCAGCTTGTTGAGGATGGCGCGCTTGCCCTCGCGGGTGAAGGCGATTTCCTTGTCCGGCCCCTCAATGCGCTCCTGCAGCCAGCTCTTCGCAGCCGGATCGGAGATATGCATGAACTCGTAGCCGATCGTCTCGCAATA
>JAIUNQ010000116.1 GCA_020161475.1 Pseudomonadota bacterium
GCCCAGATCATGGAAGCGCATGACGGCTCGATCGCAGCGCAGAATGATCCGCGCGGCGGGGCCGTCTTCACTCTCACCCTGCCCCACCCTGGAGGCACCCCATGAGCACCCGGCAAACCATGGTCTGGCTGCAATCGGGCGGATGCGGTGGCTGCACCATGTCGCTGCTCTGCGCCGAAGCGCCGACGCTGTTCGAGCATTTCGACACCTTCGGCATTGATGTCCTTTGGCATCCCGCGCTGTCGCGAGAAACCGGGGTTGAATCGCTGGCATTGCTGCGCGAGATCGCCGAGGGCAAACGGGCGCTCGACATCCTCTGCCTCGAAGGCTCTGTCATTCGCGGCCCCAATGGTACGGGCGGGTTTCATCGCCTTGCAGGGACAACGGAGCCCATGCTCGATTGGGTGCTGCGGCTGGCGCAGCAGGCCAAGCACGTGGTGGCGGTGGGCAGTTGCGCGGCCTTCGGCGGCATCACGGCTGCGGGCGAGAATATCACCGAGGCCTGCGGCCTCCAGTTCGAAGGCACGCAGAAAGGCGGCGCACTGGGGCGGGATTTTGTTGCGCGCGGCGGGTTGCCGGTCGTCAATGTCGCGGGCTGCCCCACCCATCCGGATTGGGTGCGCGAAACGCTGGCGCTGCTGACACTGGGCGTGATGGAACCCGCTGATCTCGATGCCTTCGGCCGTCCGCGCTTTTATGCCGACAAGCTGGTGCACCACGGCTGCTCACGCAACGAGTACTACGAATACAAGGCTAGCGCGGAAAAGCTCTCGGACATGGGCTGCATGATGGAGCATCTGGGCTGCATCGGCACGCAGGCCCATGCCGATTGCAACACCCGCCCCTGGAACGGGCATGGCTCGTGCACCAACGGCGGCTATTCCTGCATCAATTGCACCGCGCCGGAGTTTGAAGACCCCGGCCATGCCTTTCTTACCACGCCCAACATTGCCGGCATTCCGATCGGCCTGCCCACCGATATGCCCAAAGCATGGTTCGTGGCGCTGGCATCGCTCGCCAAGGCCGCAACCCCGCCGCGCGTGAAACAGAACGCGACGGCGGATCGCATCGTCACCCCGCCCGCGCAGAAGTTTCCGCGTCGATGAGCGAGCCCGGCAAACGTCTGATCGTCGGCCCCTTCAACCGCGTGGAGGGAGATCTCGAAGTCCGCCTCACGATCGAGGAGGGCCGGGTGGCGCGTGCGGAGGTTGTCTCGACCCTGTTTCGCGGCTTCGAGCGCATGTTGAGCGGGCGCGATCCCTTGGACGCGCTGGTGTTCGTGCCGCGCATCTGCGGCATCTGCTCTGTGTCGCAATCGGTCGCGGCGGCGCGGGCGCTGAATGTCCTCTCGGGCAAGCCGATGCCGATCAACGGCGAACGCGCGCTCAACCTTGTCCATGCGGCTGAAAATGCCGCCGATCATCTGACGCATTTCAACCTGTTCTTCATGCCGGACTTCACGCGCGAGGCGTATGTTTCGCGCACATGGCATGGGGATGTGGTGACGCGTTTTGCGCCCGGCAGCGGGGTGGCGCAGCGCGCGGCGGTGAAGGCGCGGGCCGAGTTGTTGCACATCATGGGCATCCTCGCCGGGCACTGGCCACATTCGCTGGCGATCCAGCCGGGCGGGGTGACGAAAGCCCCCGATGCGCAGGAGCGCGTACGCCTGATGGCGATTATCGCGGGGTTTCGACGCTACCTCGAGGCCGAGATTTTCGGCGGTGATCTCGAGGCGTTTCTGGCGCTGGAGAGCCGTGAAGCGCTGGCGGCGTGGTGCGTAGCGCGGCCCAACAGCGACCTTGCCCGCTTTATGGCCTGTGCGCGCGATGCGGCGCTCGGCACGCTGGGGGTGGGCACCGATGCGCTGCTGAGCGCGGGGGCTTATGATCTGGCGGGCGAGGCCCTGTTCGCACCCGGCCTGCTGCGCCGTTCGCGTCTCAGCCCCTTCAATCCCGATGGTATCGTCGAGGATGTCAGCCATGCCCATATGGTGCCGGGCGAGGCCAAACATCCGTTCGAGGGTGAGACGCGGCCGGACGGGCGGCTGGAGGCCGCAGGCTATACCTTCTGCAAGGCACCGCGCCTTGATGGGCACCCCGTGGAGGTGGGCGCGCTGGCGCGGCAGGTGATCGACGGGCAGCCGCTGGTGCGGGCGCTGTTCGAGGAAGGCGGTGCCAATGTGGAAACGCGGGTCATGGCGCGGCTCGTGGAGCTGGCCCGGCTTGCGGGGGTGATGGATCGTTTTGTCCGGGACATGAATGTCAAGGATGTCTTCTTCGATCCGGCGAAGTTGCCGGAGGCCGGGCAAGCCGCCGGTTTTTGCGAGGCTGCGCGCGGCACACTCGGGCATTGGATGGTGGTGAAAAAAGGCGTGATCGCCAATTACCAGATCATCGCACCCACCACCTGGAACTTCTCCCCGCGGGACGCGGCCGGGATTCCCGGCCCCTTGGAGCGCGCGCTGGTGGGCACCCCGGTGACGGAGGGCGAGCAGGCGCCCGTCGCCGTGCAACATATCGTGCGCTCCTATGATCCCTGCATGGTCTGCACCGTGCATTGAGGCGGCCTTGATTGCTGCAAGGCAGCAATTTTCCTGTTCTGCCGAAGGCATGGTTAGCGAGTTGCCAAGAACGCTGGAAAGGCGGAATCCGCGCTTTCGGGCCAGCCCCTAAAATTCGCATCATTTTATTGATTTAAAAGCGTTTTTACGAACGGCACGGAACGTGCTTTTGATCCTCCCAGCGCGCCTTCCCACGAGGCGCCATAACCGGTCGTCAACGCTTCCAAGCGGTAAGGCGGCCAGAGAGCTCGCCTCATGGGAGGGGCACGCGTTATGGGCATGACCGAGACTTTTTACGACGTTATGCGGCGGCAGGGCATTACCCGCCGAAGCTTCCTGAAATATTGCGCATTGACGGCATCGGCGCTGGGCCTTGGCCCGGAATTCGTGCCGCAGATCGCCCATGCCATGGAAACCAAGCCGCGCACCCCGGTGCTGTGGCTGCACGGGCTGGAATGCACCTGCTGCTCGGAGAGCTTCATCCGCTCGGCGCATCCGCTCGCAAAAGACGTCGTCCTCTCGATGATCTCGCTCGATTACGACGACACCCTCATGGCGGCGGCCGGCCATCAGGCGGAAGCCATCCTTGAAGAGGTGATGACGAAGTACAAGGGCAACTACATCCTCGCGGTGGAGGGCAACCCGCCCCTCAATCAGGACGGCATGAGCTGCATCATCGGTGGCAAGCCCTTCCTCGAACAGCTCAAGCATGTGGCGAAAGACGCGAAAGCCATCATCAGCTGGGGCTCCTGCGCCTCCTTCGGCTGCGTGCAGGCCGCGCGCCCGAACCCGACCAAGGCGACCCCCGTGCATGAGGTGATCTTCGACAAGCCTATCATCCGCGTGCCGGGTTGCCCGCCGATCGCGGAAGTCATGACCGGTGTCATCACCTACATGCTCACCTTCGATCGCATTCCGCCGCTGGATCGCATGGGCCGCCCGCTCATGTTCTACTCGCAGCGCATCCACGACAAGTGCTATCGCCGCCCGCATTTCGATGCCGGCCAGTTCGTCGAGACCTTCGACGACGAAAGCGCACGCAAGGGCTATTGCCTTTACAAAGTGGGGTGCAAGGGGCCGACGACCTACAACGCCTGTTCCACCATCCGCTGGAACGAGGGCGTCTCCTTCCCGATTCAGGCCGGCCACGGCTGTATCGGCTGCTCGGAGGACGGCTTCTGGGACAAGGGCTCGTGGTACGCGCGCCTCACCGACATCCACCAGTTTGGCATTGAAGCCAACGCAGACAAAATCGGAGGCGCGGTCGCCGCCGGTGTCGGGGGCGCGATTGCCGTCCACGCTGCCGTCAGCGCCCTGAAACGCGCCCAGCACAAGGGAGAGTGATCGATGGCAGTTCTGGAAACCCCCACCGGGTTCAAGATGGACAACTCGGGCAAGCGCGTTGTCGTCGATCCCGTGACCCGTATCGAAGGGCATATGCGCGTCGAGGTGAACGTTGATTCCAACAACGTGATCCGCAACGCAGTGTCCACCGGCACCATGTGGCGCGGCCTCGAAGTCATTCTCAAGGGTCGTGACCCGCGCGATGCCTGGGCGTTCGTGGAACGCATCTGCGGCGTGTGCACCGGTTGCCATGCGCTCACCTCGGTGCGCGCCGTGGAAGACGCGCTCGGCATCAAGGTGCCCAAGAACGCCTATTTCATCCGCGAGATCATGGCCAAGGTGCTGCAGATTCACGATCACATCGTGCATTTCTACCACCTGCATGCGCTCGACTGGGTGAACCCGGTCAATGCGCTCAAAGCCGACCCCAAGGCGGCCTCGGCGCTCCAGCAGGCAATTTCCAATCATCCGAAGTCCTCGCCGGGCTATTTCCGCGATGTGCAGAACCGCCTGAAGAAGTTCGTGGAATCGGGCCAGCTCGGCCCGTTCAAAAACGGCTACTGGACCAACCCAGCCTATAAACTCCCGCCCGAGGCGGACCTGATGGCGGTGGCGCATTATCTCGAAGCGCTCGACTACCAGAAGGACATCGTGAAGGTTCACACCATCTTCGGTGGCAAGAACCCGCATCCGAACTATCTGGTGGGCGGCGTCCCCTGCGCCATCAACATCGACGGCGTTGGTGCTGCCGGCGCGCCGGTCAACTGGGCCTCGCTGATGTTTGTGAAGCAGCGCCTGCAGGAAGCGCTCGAATTCACCAATCAGGTGTATCTGCCGGATGTCATCGGCATCGCCAGCTTCTACAAGGGCTGGCTGCATGGCGGCGGCCTCTCGGGCCTCAATGTCATGGATTACGGCGATTACGAATCCGTGCCCTATGACAAGAAGACGCAGCGTCTGCCGGGCGGTGTGATCCTCAACGGCAACTGGGACGAGGTCTTCGACATCGACCCGCGCGATCCCAACCAGGTGCAGGAATTCGTCGGCCACTCCTGGTATAAATACCCGGATGAAACCAAGGGCCTGCACCCCTGGGATGGCATCACCGAGCCGAACTACCAGCTCGGCCCCAAGACCAAGGGTACCAAGACCAACATTCAGGAGCTGGACGAAAGCGCCAAGTATTCCTGGATCAAGTCGCCGCGCTGGCGCGGCCATGCCTGCGAGGTGGGTCCGCTTGCGCGCTACATCATCGCCTACGCGAAGAAGGTGCCCTATGTCACCAATCAGGTGAACGAGAGCCTCGCCTTCTTCAACAAGCTGGCCGGTACGAACCTGACCGCCAAGCAGGCACTGCCGACCACCATCGGCCGCACGCTGGCCCGTGCGCTCGAATGCCAGTACTGCGCGCAGCAGGCGCTGGACGATCTCGATACCATCATCGCCAACATCAAGGCGGGCGATACCTCGACCGCCAATATGGAGAAGTGGGATCCCGCGACCTGGCCGAAGGAAGCCAAGGGCGTGGGTAATGTGGCGGCGCCGCGCGGCGGCCTCGGCCACTGGATCAAGATCAAGGACGGCAAGATCGAGAACTACCAGTGCGTGGTGCCAACGACCTGGAACGGTTCCCCGCGCGATCCCAAGGGCGGCATCGGGGCTTTCGAAGCCTCGCTGATGAACACCCCGATGGAGCGCCCGGACGAGCCGGTCGAGATCCTGCGCACGCTGCACAGCTTCGATCCGTGCCTCGCCTGCTCCACCCATGTCATGTCCGACAAGGGTGAAGAGATGGCCAAGGTCACGGTGCGATAAAAGAGCCCAACGGAGGAAACGAGAAATGAAAAAACTGCTCACCGCTGTTGCGCTCACCGCAATCGCAAGCCCGGCCCTCGCGCATACGGGCCACACCCATACCGACGGCCTCGTCGCCGGCTTTCTCCATCCCTTCATGGGCGCCGACCATCTCACCGCGATGGTGGCTGTGGGGCTGTTCTCGGCGGCCGCCATGCGAGGCAAGGTCTGGGCGGCGCCCGCGACCTTCGTTGCCGCCATGATCGGCGGCGCGCTGATCGCCTGGGGCGGCATCACCCTGCCCCATGTCGAAGGCGGCATCGCGCTCTCGGTTCTCGTGCTGGGGCTCATGTGCGCCTTTGCCCTGCGTATTCCCACCGCGCTCGCGCTGGGGCTGACGGCCGTGTTCGCCGCGTTCCATGGCTATGCCCATGGCGCGGAAGCCAGCGGCTCGGCCCTCGCCTATGTCGCAGGATTCTCTTCTGCCACGGCACTCCTGCATGCTGGGGGCGTGCTCGTGGGCCTCAAAGCCTCCGCCTATCGCTTCGCGTTGCCGGTTCTGGGCACCGCGATTGCGGGGGCGGGGGCGTTTTTCCTCGCCGGTTGATGAGGAGAAACGGCCATGTCCAAGCATCTGACCATGGAAGAACTGGACGCGCAGGAACTCAAGGCTGCGGCCAAAATCACAGCGGTGCGGGTGTATGAAGCCCCGCTTCGCATCTGGCACTGGGTGAACGCCTTTGCCATCCTCACGCTCTGCCTGTCGGGCTATTTCATCGGCTCTCCGCTGCCGACCCAGCCCGGCGAGGCCTCGGCCAATTACCTCATGGGGTACATCCGCTTCGCGCATTTTGCCGCCGCCATGGTGTTCACCGTCGGGTTCATCGGCCGCATGTACTGGGCCATGGTGGGCAACCATCACGCGCGCCAGCTTTTCATCCTCCCGTTCTGGAGCGGGCACTGGTGGGCGGAGGTGTTCCGCGAATTGCGCTGGTATCTCTTCATCGAGAAGGAGCCGAAGAAATACGTGGGCCACAACCCGCTGGCCCAGCTCGCGATGTTCTTTTTCATCGTGCTGGGGTCGCTCTTCATGATCGCCACCGGCATGGCGCTCTATGGCGAGGGGCTGATGCAGGACCACTGGATCGCCAAGCTCTTCGGCTGGGTGATCCCGCTGTTCGGCCAGAGCCAGGACGTTCACACCTGGCACCACATGGGCATGTGGATCTTCATCGTCTTCACGATGATCCATATCTACGTGGCCGTGCGTGAGGACATCATGTCGCGCCAGTCCATCGTCTCGACGATGATCTCGGGCGTGCGCACCTTCAAGGACGACCGCCTGGACTGACGGGAAAAGTGAAAACAAACTTTTCGAAAACTGTCGTTATCGGAAAGTGATTTTGCAGTTGAGCCGGGGTCTGCTAGCCAGATCCCGGCTTAATGCTTTGTAAATGGCCCTTTTGGCGCCGAATGGAGGGATGGCACGAGCCTTGCTGATTGTTGATCCAGATCAACGGGGGCCGAAAAACACCCCGGGATCCAAAGGGTTGGAAATGGTGGAATTCAGCACGACGGCAGCCACACCGCGTCCGCATGCGCTGGTGCTGGGCATTGGCAATGTCCTTTGGGCGGATGAGGGCTTCGGCATCCGCACGGTGGAACGCTTCTTCGAACGCTTCGAGCCGGATGAGACGATCGAGGTGGTGGATGGCGGCACGCGCGGCATGGCGCTTCTGCCCCTCGTGCAGGAAGCCGATGCCCTCGTCATTTTTGACGCGGTCGATTTCGATTTGCAGCCGGGCGAGCTCAAGCATCTGAGCGGAGACGAGGTTCCGGCCTTTCTCGGTGCCAAAAAGATGAGCCTGCATCAAACAGGGTTTCAGGAGGTGCTGGTGCTGGCGGAGCTGACCGGTGAGATACCGCGCCATGTTCATCTGATCGGCGTTCAGCCCGAACTTCTGGAAGATTACGGCGGGGGCCTTACCCCTGTTGTTGCGCAGCAAATCGAGGCAGCCGTGACGCTTGGCGCCAAGGTGCTGCGCGAGATCGGCTATCCGCTGCGGGACCGAAAAACGGCGAGCGATCCGGATGCGCTCGGCCCTTCCGCACTGGCGCGCGAGCTTTACGAGGGCCAGCGCCCCTCCGCCGAGGAGGCCTGCCGCCTGGGCGATGACCGCTTCTTCCCGATGCGCGCGGAAGGCTGAGGAGCGGAGCGATGTGTATCGGCCTTCCCATGCAGCTCATCGAGAAGGACGGCAACAAGGG
>JAIUNQ010000117.1 GCA_020161475.1 Pseudomonadota bacterium
CCCTTAGCGAAGGCCCGGTGGAATGGCGCATCGCGCTGGCCGACGAGGCAGAGACGATGCGCATTGCCGCGCGCCTGGCAGCAGAGCTTCAGCCGGGGGATCTCGTCACCCTTTCGGGCGATCTGGGTGCGGGCAAAACCACCTTCGCGCGGGCGGCCATCCGGGCGCTGGCGGAGGATGAAGCGCTTGAGGTTCCCAGCCCGACCTATTCGCTGATCCAGACCTATGATTCCCCGCGCGGGCGCATTGTCCATGCCGATCTTTACCGCGTGAACGACATTGGCGAGCTGGCCGAACTAGGCTGGGACGATGAGGCCGACGGGGCCATCGTGTTCTGCGAATGGGCGGAGCGCGCGGGTTCCATTCTGGCGGAAGACCGGTTGGATGCGCGCCTTGAGATCGCGCCCGAGGGCGCTGGCCGCGTGCTCGCGCTGACGGGCCACGGCAGGCTGGCCCCGCGTCTGCGCCGGGCCCGCGCCATCGCCGCGCTGTTCACCAAGGCCGGTTTTGCCGATCCGCAACGCGCATACATGCAAGGCGATGCCTCGGGCCGCGCCTATGAGCGCGTTACCGATGGGGGCACAGGCCGCCGCGCCATCCTGATGATTTCACCGCGCCGGCCCGATGGTCCGCCGATCCGCATGGGCAAAAGCTATTCCACGCTGGTGCATCTGGCCGAGAGCGTGCACGCATTTGTCGCCATGACGCGCGGCCTGCGCGATCAGGGTTTTTCCGCGCCGGAAATCTATGCCGCCGATCTCGACAGCGGGCTGCTGCTGATCGAGGACTTCGGCTCGGAGCCGGTGGTCGATCCGCAAGGCCCGATCCCGGAGCGCTACAGCGTGGCGGTGGATGTGCTGGCTGAGTTGCATGGGCGTGCGCTGCCGGCGGAATTGCCGGTTTCGGGCGTGGAGACGCACAAGATCCATCGCTATGACCTTGAAGCGCTGACCATTGAGGCCGAGCTTCTGCTCGACTGGTTCTTCCCCTATGCCACACAGCGCACGGCCAATGCGGGCCAGCGGCTCTCGTTTGTGGATGCCTGGGTCTCGACACTGGAAAGCGTTATTGCGGGCGAGCGTACCTGGACGCTGCGGGATTATCACTCCCCGAACCTGATCTGGCTGCCGGAACGCGCGGGGCTCAACCGCATCGGCCTCATTGATTATCAGGACTGCGTGATCGGGCATCCGGCCTATGATGTGGTTTCCCTCGCCCAAGATGCGCGCGTGGAGGTACCCGAGGCGCTGGAGCTGCAATTGCTCGCGCGCTATGCCTTGGGCCGCAAGCGGCGTGACCCGGATTTCGACATGGCCGGGTTTACGACGGCCTATGCGATTCTGGGGGCGCAGCGGGCCACCAAGATTCTGGGCATTTTCGTGCGGCTGGACCGGCGCGACGGCAAGCCGGTGTATCTGAAACACCTGCCGCGCATCGAGGCCTATCTGAAGCGCTGCCTGCGCCACCCTGCCCTCTCAAGGCTTGCCGCGTGGTATGGCGCCAATCTTCCGGGCTTTGTGCCCGAAACAAGCGGACCTAATGGCGATGGGAATGAAAACGCAGCCGGGGAAAATCACGCAGGCCATGGTGCTGGCGGCGGGCCTCGGCACGCGGATGCGCCCGCTGACGAATGAGCGTCCCAAGCCGCTGATCCCCTGCGGCGGCAAGACCCTGCTCGACTGGAACCTCGATGCCTTGGCGCAGGCCGGAGCGACCGAGGCCGTCGCCAATGTGCATTATCTGCCCGATCAGATCATCGCACATGTGAGGGATCGTGCCGCTCCACGCATCACCATCTCGGATGAGCGCGAGCGCATCCTCGATTCGGGTGGCGGCATCGGCAAAGTGGTGGCTCGCTTCGGGGACCAGCCCTTCTTCAGCCTGAATGCCGATACCATCTGGCTTGATGGGCCGCGCTCCAACCTCGAGCGGCTGGCCGAAGCCTTCGATCCCGAACGCATGGATGTGCTGCTTCTGCTGGCCTCCAGCGTCACCACCATCGGCTGGGGCAACCGGGGTGATTTCTTCCTGGAGCAGGACGGGCGCCTGCGCCGCCCGCAAAAGCATGAGGTTGCGCCCTTCGCCTATACCGGGGCGGCGATCCTGAAGCCGCAGCTCTTTGCCAACCGGCCCGAGATCTTCTCGTTGAACCAGATCTTCAACGAGGCGCAGGCCGCCGGGCGGCTCTATGGGCTCAGGCTGGATGGCATCTTCATGCATGTCGGCACGCCCGAGGCGCTGGCTGAGGCCGAGGTTGCGCTGCGCCTTCATGTCGATCCGGGTTGAGCCATGCGGGCCGAGCCCAATGTCTTCTCGCTCACGCCCGGTGCAGGGGGGCTCAAACGCGTCATCGCGGCGCTGATGTCGGGTGAGCTTCTCGGTGTCCGCTTTGCCGAGGCACCGGAACTGCTGGCGGATCTGACGGTCTTCGTGCCGCACAAGCGGCTCAAGCAGCGCGTTGAGGCAGCGCTGAAAGTGGAGCTTGGGCCGCGCCCCGTTCTGCTGCCAATGATCCGCCTGCTGGGCGCGCCGGGCGATCCGCTGTCGCAGCTGGCGGCAGAGGATGTGGAAGCGCTCAATCTCGAACGCCGCGTCATCAGCCCGATGGAGCGGCGGTTTCGTTTGCTGCCGCTGGTGAGCGCGTGGCGGGCCGGCCTTGGCGACCGCGAGATGGAGGGCGCGCCGGAGGTATCCTTGCGCGAGACGCTGGCGCTGGCCGAGGCCTTGGGACGGCTGATTGACGAAATGCGCCTCTCTGGCCTGCCACTGGAGAAGCTGGCGAGCGCCGCGCCGCCGAACTTCGATGAAGCCCGCTTTGACGATTACTGGCGGCTCTCGCGCGCCTTCCTGCGCATTGCGGGGCGGGCATGGCCGGATGCGCTCAAAGAGCTGGAGGCGGTCGATGCGCAAGCAGCCCAGCTTGAACGGTTGGAGGCAGAGGCGTTGCGGATCGAACGCGACAAGCCCGATGCACCGCTTCTAATTCTCGGCTCCACCGGCTCGGTCGCCGCCACAGGGCGTCTGATGCGGGCCATCAGCCGCCTCGATCACGGGGCGGTGGTGCTGCCCGGGCTGGATATGCTGCTGCCTGATGAGGATTTCGCGCTGATCGCCGCGCCCCCTGAAACCGGCCTTTCGCTGGCGACGCGCTTTGCACATCCGCAGGCCACGCTCAAAAGCACGCTGATCGAGATCGGCCTTCCGCGCGCCAATGTGAAGCTTTTGGAAGCGGACCCCGACAATGCCGCGCGCCGCGCTGCGCTCTCGGACATGATGCGCCCGGCAGAGCGCGTGGCGCTGTGGCGCGAGAGCCGTCCGAGGCTTGATGACGCGGCGGCCTTCGGGGGTATCCGCATCATCGAGGCGCAGGATGAACACGAGGAGGCGCTCGCCATCGCGCTCGCCATGCGCGAGACGCTCGAGACGCCGGGCCGCACCGTGGCGTTGGTGACACCCGACAGAACGCTCTCGCGCCGCGTGACGATTGAACTCAGGCGCTGGAACATTACCGCGCTCGATGCTGCGGGCGGCACCCTGCGCGAGAGCGAGGCCGGGATTTTCGCGCAGCTCCTGCTGGATGCCGCCGCCGACAAGACCGGCGCGCTGATGGCCCTGCTCTCGCATCCGCTGGCGCGGTTCGGCTTTACGCAGGAGATGATGCAGGGATTGGCGCGCGCCCTCGACCTTTTCGTGCTGCGCGGACACCGCTACGTCGCCGGGCTCGCGCTGGCGACGCGTGTGCGCCATGCCCGCGAGGCCGGGGGTCGTCCGGCGCATCCGGCTGTGGCGCGGCTTTCGGATGACATTCTGGAGGCTCTCCCCACGCTCGCGGCCGCTGTGGATGCCGCGCTGGCACCCTTCCGCCCCGGCGCTGCAACACAACCGCTCCATGCCTTTGCCGGACAGCTCGTGGCCGCGCTGGACGATGCCAGCCGCGATGAAACCGGCCAGACGCATCTTGCACAGACGCCGGATGGCGGCGCTTTGCTGGCGCTGCTCAAGAGCATTGAGGGCTATGAGACCCCCAACCCGCTCGCACCGGCGGCGCTGCCGGGGGCGCTGGCGCTGCTGATGGACGAACAGGCGCTGACGCCCGAAGGCGAGGAGCATCCGCGCGCCTGGCTGCTGGGGCCATTCGAATCGCGTCTTCTGGAAGCAGACCGCATTATTCTGGGCGGATTGAACGAGGGGCGCTTTCCACCATCCGCGCCGGATGATCCGTTTCTCAACCGTGCCATGCGCGATGATCTGGGTCTGCCGGCTCCCGAATGGCGCATTGGTGCCAGCGCGCATGACTTCGCCCAGCTGGCCGCAACGCCGGATCTCGTCCTGACCCGCTCGAAGCGGGCGGGCGATTCGCCGGCCCTGCCCTCGCGTTTCCTGCGCCGCATGGAGGCCCATGCCGGCGAAGCGGTTTGGCAGGAGATGCTGGCGCGCGGAAACACTTTCATCGACATGGCACGACAGCTCGATGCGCCACAGGGGGGCGGGCTGGCCGTGACACGCCCCTGCCCGATCCCGCAGGTGCCGCGCGCACCGACCCGGCTGAACGTGACGGAAATCGCCACCCTGCGCCGTGACCCCTATGCGCTTTATGCCCGGCACCTGCTGGGCCTCGTGCCGCTGGACCCGCCGGACAGACCGGTGGAGGCGCGTGATCGCGGCACGCTGCTGCACCGGATTCTCGAACGCTACGGCGCCCAGACCCCGCCCGAGGATCCGGTTGCCGCGCGCGCCTTGCTCGATAGCCTTGCGGAGGCGGAATTCCGCAGCCTTCAGCACGAGCCGGAGCTGTTCCACTTCTGGCGGCAGCGGTTTGACATCATCGCCGATGATTTCATCGCCTTTGACCGCAAAGCCCGCGCGCAGGGCGCGCAGATCGAGGTGGAGCGGCGCGGGGAAGCGCTGATCACCTTGCAGGACGGCACCCGTATCCGCCTGATCGGCAAGGCCGATCGGCTGGAGATTGCGGCCGACGGGCGCATCGCGATCCTCGATTACAAGAGCGGGACGCTGCCCTCGAATGCCGATATTCTCAAGGGGCTGGCCCCGCAGTTGCCGCTTCTCACCGCCATGGCGCGGCGGGGCGCTTTCGGGCCGCATCAGGACATCCGCCAGCTTGCGCATGTGCCCATCGGCGGAAGCGATCCGCTGGAAGCCAAGCCGGTGAAGCATGAGGATCTGGCGGCACTGGCGGAAGAAAACTGGCGGATGACGCTCGATACCCTGAACCGGCTGAGCGCCGGGGAAGAGGGGTATCTGGCGCAGAAGGAGCCGCTCAAAGGCCTTGCAGGCGATTACGACCATCTGACGCGCCGCGCCCTCTGGGGCATGGGCGGGGCGGATGAGACGGAGGAGACGCCATGAAGCGGCGGCGTCCTCTGGGGCAGGCGGAGCTTGAGGCGCGCATTGCCGCCACCGATCCCACGCACGATGCCTGGGTGGCCGCCAATGCGGGCTCGGGCAAGACGCGCATCCTGCGCAACCGGGTGATCCGGCTGATGCTGGATGGCACCCCGCCTGACCGCATCTTGTGCCTGACCTATACCCGCGCGGCGGCCGCCGAAATGCAGGGGCGCATTTTTGCGGAGCTGGCGCGCTGGGTGACGCTGGAAGACACAGCGCTTGATCAGGCCATCGGCGAGCTGGTGTCCACTGCGCCGGAAAGCTATCACGCCAGCGCGAAAGAGCGGGCACTGGCGCGGGGCCTGTTTGCGCGGGCCATCGAGGCACCGGGCGGTCTCAAGGTGCAGACCATCCATGCCTTTGCCGAGCGCATCCTGCATCTCTTTCCGATTGAAGCGGGGGTTCCGCTCGATTTCGCGATCCTGATGGACGAAGAGGCGCGTGCCCTGCGCGATACCGCACGGCGCGAGACGCTCGAAGCCGCGCTGGCGACCCCGGCCTCGGGGCTGGGCAAAGCCTTTGGCGAAATTCTGGAGGCTGCCGGGCTGGCCGCTTTCGGGCGAGCACTGGATGAGGCACTGGCCGCGCTCTCGCGTCTGGCGCTGGAGGATCAACACCTGCCCCAGGACGGGCAGCTTGCAGCAGCGTACCAGAAAGCGCTCGGGGTCGGTGCGTGGGAGAGCCTTGGTCGCATCGAGGCCGACTTTCTCACCAGCTTCGATCCGGCGCTCTTCGAAGGGGCCGCCGGGATTATCGAGGCGCAGAAAAAGGTCAGCGATGCCCAACGCGCCTTGGCCGATGTCTTGCGCGCCGCCGGCCGGGCGCTGCGGGCGGAGAAGCCCAACCCTGCCCTCGTGATCGCCCCCTTCGTCACGGACAAGGGTTTGCCCAAGGCGCGCTGCATCTTCACGAAGGATGTGCTGGCGCAAGCGCCCGAGTTGGCGGAGCTGGATGACGCCGCCAAAGCCGCATGGCTGGCGTATCGCGCGCGGCGCCACGCCTTTCTTACCTGCACGCGTTCGCTGGCCATGCTCACCTTCGCGCGCGAGGTGCAGCGGCGCTACGTCGGCGCGAAAACCGCGCGCAGCCTGCTCGATTTCGACGATCTTATTGCAGCGCTCCGACGCCTTCTCACCTCAGGGCAGGCGGCCTGGGTGCTGTTCAAGCTCGATGGCGGGATCGATCATGTGCTGATCGACGAGGCGCAGGATACGACGCGCGCGATGTGGGACATCATCGCCGCGCTGACAGAGGAATTCTTTGCCGGCGAGGGGGCGCGCAAACGCGTGCGGACGCTTTTTGCCGTGGGCGATGAAAAGCAATCGATCTACTCGTTTCAGGGCGCAGACCCACGCGTTTTCGAGGAGTATCGTCGATATTTTGCCGAAAAGTCACCGCGCGGTGCGTTGATCGAAACGCCCGTGCCGCTCACCTTCTCGTTCCGCTCCTCCGATGATGTTCTGAGTGCCGTGGACGATGTCTTCCGACCGGAGGAGAACCGCCGGGGCCTCACCGCGCGCGGAGAAGCTCTGGAGCACAAGAGCGCAGATCTCGATTTTCCCGGTCATGTCGAATTCTGGCCCCCGGCACGACCGCGAGAGGCTGGCGAGGTGCCCGGCCATGTTCGGGTGGCGGAGGAAATTGCCCAGACCATCGCCGGATGGCTCGCCGCGCCCGAGCGACATCTGGTGGATGGACGCCCGATCCGGCCGGCGGATATCCTCATTCTCGTGCGGGTGCGCAATGCCTTCTTCGAGGCGGTGCGCAAGGCGCTTAAAGCGCTCGGCGTGCCGGTGGCAGGGGCCGACCGTCTGACACTGCAAAACGAACTCGTCATTCAGGATCTGATCGCGCTGGCGCAGGCTGTTCTGGTGCCGGAGGATGATCTGACGCTGGCGAGCGTGCTCAAATCGCCCCTCTTCGGCGTCACCGAGGCGGAGCTGGAAGGGCTCGCAAGGGGGCGGGGCGGCAGCTTGCGCGCGGCCTTGGCTGAGCGCGGGGAAGAGAAATGGCAGGCTTTCGCCACATGGCTCGACGCCTTGGCCGAGCGCGCGCGCCGGGACGCTCCCTTTCCCTTCTTCGCCGGGGTGCTGAGCGGTCCGGCCCCGGTTGATCTCACCCGCTCGGTGCAGGCTGTGCTGGCCGAGCAACTGGGGGCAGAGATCGCCGATCCGATCAATGCGTTTCTCCATCAGGCGCTGAGCCACGCGCAGGAGGGCGCGGGAGCGTTGCTGCCCTTCGTGTTGGCACAGCAGAACCGGGAAACCCAGCTCAAGCGCGATGCGGAAGCTGCCGAGGACAAGGTGCGGGTGATGACCGTGCATGGCGCGAAGGGACTGGAAGGGCGCATTGTGTTCCTTGCCGATGCGCATGGCACGCCCGACCGCGCCATGGAGCCTGCGGTTCTCCTGCTGCCGCAACCGCGCGGGGAAGCGCTGCTGCTCTGGAGTGCCCTGCCGCGTGCCGATGAGCCAGCCCCGCTGCAACAGGAGCGTGAGGCGCGCCGCGCCGTGCTG
>JAIUNQ010000118.1 GCA_020161475.1 Pseudomonadota bacterium
GCCCTGCCCAACATCGCCACCGGCCTTGCCGTGGGCATGGGGGTGGCGTGGTTCTCGCTGCTCGCGGGGGAGATCATCTCCGGGCAATACGGCATCGGCTACTTCACCTGGACCGCCTATCACCTCATCAAATACCCGGACATCATCGTCGGCATGCTCTCGATCGGCCTGCTCGGCACGCTCTCGACGCTCGGGGTTCAGGCCGCCACCAAACCCTTCCTGCGCTGGCAGGCCAGGGCGCGCTGAGAGGAGGTTGCCATGATGAACATTCTCACCGCCCCTTTCCGCAAGGCCACTTCTTCGGCCTTGGCACCTGCATTTTCCACCTGGCGCGAGGCCCGCGAAGGCGAAATCGTGATCGATGAGGTCGGCATTGCCTTCGGTCCCGAGGGCAAGCGCCATATCGCGGTTTCCCCGACCTCGATCACCATCAAGCCGGGCGAGTTCGTGTGTATTCTCGGCCCCTCCGGCTGCGGCAAATCGACCCTGCTCAACGCGGTGGCAGGGTATGTGAAGCCGACAACGGGACGCATCCTGCTCGATGGCGCGCCGATTGATGGCCCAGGCCCGGATCGCGGCATGGTGTTCCAGCAGTATTCGCTGTTCCCCTGGAAGACCGTGCGCGAGAATGTCGCCTTCGGGCCGAAGATTCTGGGCCGTTTCGACCCCTCGCCCGAAGCCACAGCCGATACCCTGCTCGACATGGTGGGGCTCGCCAAATTCGCGGGGCGCTATCCGGCGGAGCTTTCGGGCGGCATGCAGCAGCGTGTGGGCATTGCCCGTGCGCTCGCCAATTATCCGCGCGTGCTGCTGATGGATGAACCCTTCGGCGCCCTCGACAGCCAGACCCGCCACGTGATGCAGGAGAACCTGCTCAAGATCTGGGCCGAGTTCCGCATTACCGTCCTGTTCGTCACCCACGACATCGACGAGGCCGTGTTTCTGGGCGATCGCGTGCTGGTGATGAGCGCCAGCCCCGGCGCGATCATCGCCGATATCGCCGTCGATCTGCCGCGCCCGCGCGTGCCGGAGCTGGCGGTGGATGAGCGCTTCATGGCTCTGCGGCGTCTCTGTCACGAGACGATCCGGCAGGAGAGCATGAAGGCCTTCGAGCAGCAGAACACCTGAGGATACGGCCATGACCCGATCATCCATGACCCGCTTGCAGATTGTTCCGACCGAACCTGTGGCCGCGCGCGAGGCGGAGGATTCGGCTGTTTACCTCTCCGAAGCGCTCGATGAGATCAATCAGGGCGCGGGGTTTCTCGACCGCCTCTCCCTCGATGAAGCCAATATGCTGCGCCGCGCCGCCACGGCCATTGAGGTGGATGCGGGCGAAAGCATCTTCATGCAGGGCGATGTCCATAACGGCATCTTCCTGATCGAGCAGGGGCGCGTGCGCGTCTTCTACGCCGGGCCGGGCGGGCGCGAGATCACGCTCGCCTACTGGACGCCCGGGCATTTCATCGGCGGGCCGGAGGTCTTCGGTGGCGGGGTGCATATGTGGTCCGCGCTTGCCACGCAGAAAACGCGCCTGGCTTACCTTTCCGCGCCCCGCCTGAGGCAGCTGGCGGCGAGCGTACCCGCCGTGGCGCTGGCGCTGATCGACGGGCTGGTGAGCAAGGGCAAATGCTACTCCGCACTGGTGCAGATGCTCGGCACCCGCTCTGTCACCGAGCGTCTGGCGCAGTTGCTGGTGATCCTCGCCTCGGTAGAGGGCAAGGAGGCCGGCTCGCGTCTCGTGGTGGACCGGCGCATCACACATGATCAACTCGCCGCCATTGTCGGCTCCACGCGCCAGTGGGTCACAACCACCCTCTCGCGTTTTCAGGAGCGGGGCATCATCCGCATCCAGCGGGGGCAGATCGTGATCCTTGAGCCCGATAAGCTGCCGCTTCAGGTGTGATTGCTCAGACTCACGTCCAGCGCGCCAGCATCACCGCCGAAGCCAGAATGGTGAGCGCTCCGGCTCCGAACACGACCAGCGGTCGCCAGCCGCAGGCCAGCACCCCGCGCAAGGTGGTGCCCATGCCCATGGCCGCCAGCGCCAGCAGCAGCAGCACCCCCGACAGCTGGAGCAGCCCCTGCCGCAGCGGGCCATAAACCGGCGCAACCGCGGGAAGGCTCGCGAGCACGGTGTTGAGAAGGCAGAAGCCGAGAAAAAACAGGGCGAAACGCGGCACGGAGGGGGTTTCTCCCGCCTCCTGGCAGGAGCGCGTAAACAGCATGATCACCGGCAGAAGCAGCAGCACGCGCAGCATCTTGACCGTGATCCCGGCTTTGGCGGCCTCTTCCGGCAGGGGCGAGGTGGTGGCAATAACCTGCGCCATATCCTGCATCGCCGCGCCCACCATCACGCCGGTCTGCCCCGGCTGGAAGCCCAGCTGCGCCGCCAGCATCGGAAACAGCACCATACCCAGCGTGGAGAGCGCATTCGCCAGCACCACCGTGAGCAGCAGGATGCGCCGCTCGCGCGCGCGCTCCGGCAGGGCCGCTGCCATCGCAAAAGCCGCCGCCGCGCCGCAAATGGCATTGGCCGCCCCGATCACCAACCCATCCCCGCGCAGCAGGCCGAGGCGCTCGGCCAGCACGCGGCACACCAGCACCGTCAGCCCCATCGCCCCCATCAGCGCCGCCATGCGGACCGGCCCCACCTCGGAAAGATCGACCAGCGACAGCCGCAGCCCGAGCAGCGCCACCGCCGTGCGCAGGAGAAGGCCCGTGCTCAGCCTGATCCCTGCAGCGAATTTCTCCAGCGGCACCCATGGCCCCACCGCCATGCCGAGCAGCACCGCCAGCACCGCCGGCGGCAGGATCGACTGCATCCGCCCCATGGCGAGCGCGCCCAGCGCCAGCCCCAGCGCAGCGGCAAGCCCGGGCAGCGCCGGGCCAAAAGGAGGGCGCAGGGTGGTGAAGGAGACAGGCGAAAAGGGCAAGGCGATCCCCGACCATTGGCCGCCTCCATGCGTGCGGCACGGGGCAACTCTGGCCCTGACCGCCGGACGGGGCGGTCAATTTGTTGCAAAGTCACGACAGGACGGCGCGCCAGCCCGAGACCCGAACCCGACCTGATTGGAACACTGTGTTGCAGAACCGCTTGCTGCCAGCAGGCGGATGTGACGCTAATGAGCGGCCATTCCGGCAAGGGGACAACGTTGCCATGTTTCTCAAGTGCAATCCCAATGATCTCTATCTCTTCGCGGTGCTGGTGGAGGCAGGGGGATATACGGCGGCGGCCAAGGCGCTCAGCATTCCCAAATCGCGCCTGTCGCGGCGTATCAGCGCGCTGGAGGAAACACTTGAGGCCCGCCTGCTTCAGCGCTCCACGCGCGCCATCCACCTCACGGAGGCGGGCCATGCGCTCTATCAGCACAGCCGGGCGATGATCGAAGCCGCCCATGCGGGTGAGGATGCCGTGCGCGACAAGCACGGCTCGCCCACAGGGCTGGTCCGCGTGAGCGTGCCGCTGGCGGTGGGCCACGTCATTGTCTCCCATGTGCTGGCCCGCTTTCTGGAGGATTACCCCGAGGTCCGCGTCGAGGTGAACGTCTCGAACCGCAACGTCGATCTGATCGCCGAGGGTTATGATCTGGCGGTGCGCGGCATCGAAGGCTCCGCCGATGATTCCGCGCTGGTGCAGGTGAGCCTGTGCAAGCTCGACTGGATTTTTGTGGCGAGTCCCCGCTTCGTCGACACCTATGGGCTGCCGCAAAACCCGCAGGATCTCTCGCCGAACCAGATGCTGCTCTACTCGAAGCATCAGGTGGCACCGAACCGGGCCACCATCACCAGCACGGGCGGTGAAACCGTCTCCATTCCCCTCAATCCACGCATGACGAGCAACAGCTTCCTGATGCTGAAGGCGGGTGCGCTGGGCGGGTTCGGCGTTGCGGGGCTGCCGCCCTACATGTGCCGGGCCGAGCTGGAAACCGGCACACTGGTTCATGTGATGTCCGGTTGGGTGCCGCGCCCCGGGGAGATCGTCGCCATGTTTCCCACCCGGCGCGGGCTTGCACCGGCCACGCGCGTGCTGCTCGAATACCTCAAGCGCGAGCTGCCAGCCGCAGCCCAGATGCCCCTGATCTGAGCGCCAGAACCGGTTTTTCGGAACAGTGAATTCCGCAAGCTCCGCTCGTCAAACCTGCTCTGCCGCGCGAAGCCAGAGGGGCGCGAGGACACCCCCGCGAGACGGCGGCACTGGCCGGAATCGAGTCCATCTCTCGCGCCTTGTGAACCCGGAGCGCCGCCGGTCCGCGATTTCATCCGGAGGATTCATGGCCGAACACCCCACACAGACACATCCCTCTCCGCCGCAACAGGGCAAAGTGGCCCGTATGGCCCGCTTTGCGGCCGCCGGAGCGCTCATCGGCTTGGGTCTGCTCTCGCTCGTTTTCCCGCTCGCCGTCGGATACTCCACGGCGCTCGCCGTCCCGTATTTCCTCATTGCCGCCGGGTTGATCGGCATTGTGGCGGAGCTGATTGCCGCATTTCGCGGGGGCGACCGGTTCGATTGGCTGATCCTGCTGTTCAGTATCACCTATCTGCTGCTGGGACTGCTGGTCGCCAATGTCTATGATGCCACCTTTGCCTTCAGCATCCTGATCGCCACGGGCTATCTGACGCAGGCGGTGCTGGCCGCCCTGGCGATCTTCATCGCCAAGGGAAATCGACTCTGGATGAGCGCACTTTGCGTGTGCTGTGCGCTGCTGGCGGGCCTGTCCTTGGTGCAATGGCCTTTCGGCGCTTTGCAGCTCGCCGGGATCAGCGTGGGCTTCAGCCTGATCAGCTGGGGCATGGCGCTGGCGAAAAGCCAGCCTGTCACACCGTAAACAAGCGTCAGGGTCGGCGGGGATTTCGCTGACCCTGAAGGCCGGGCCGCTGCAAAGTCTCGCCCTCGGCACACCGCCGCCGACATCGGCAGCATCATCAAATTCGGCACGCGGGGCACACTCCGTTGCGTGGGGCTTTCCATCCGCGGGCGGGCGACTTAACACCTCAGGAGCATCATCGGGATGCCGAGCAAGGGCGCCTGCCTTGGATTGGAACGACCTTCGATTTTTCCTCGCCGTGGCCCGCTGTCACAGCCTGACGGAGGCATCACGGGGTCTGCGCGTCAGTCAGGCGACGGTGGCGCGCCGTATCCAGGCGCTCGAGCAGGCGCTCGCCGCGCCGCTCTTCACCAAAAGCCATGACGGCTACGCCCTGACCGTGCAGGGCGAGGCGTTGCTGCCGCACGCCGAGCAGGCCGAGGCGCATATGCTCTGGCTGGAGCGCGGCGGCGCTGTTCCGCGTGAGGAGGAGGCGGGCATCGTCCGGCTCGCCATGCCGGAACTGCTGGGGCAGCACCTGATCATTCCCGCGCTCGCCCCCTTCTGCGAGGCCCATCCGCAGATCCGGCTGGAGGCCGAGGCCGATGTGCGCCCCGTGAGCCTGAAACGGCGCGAGGCGGACGTTCTGGTGCGTCTCGTACGCCCCACGCACGGCGACTACACGCTCAAACGGGTCGGCAGCATCGCGCTCGCGCTTTATGCAGCACCCGCCTATGTTGTGCGTCATGACCTGCCCACCACGCTCGGCGAGCTGGAACACCACCGCCTCATCGGCTGGAACACCGGCCTTGGCTTCCTGCCCTTCTCAAGCTGGCTGGTAGATGCCGTTCCCGCAGCAAAGGTCGCGTTCCGCGCGCATACCATGAGTGCGCAGCTGGCGGCGGTGGAAGCTGGCCTTGGTCTGGCGGTTCTGCCCGCCTTCATCGCCCGGAAATTCGGGCTTGAGCGCGCCCTGCCGCAGGAAAAACCGTTTTTCTCGGACATCTGGCTGCTTCTTGCCGCCGACAGCCAGCATGTCACCCGTGTGCGTCTGCTGGCCGATCACCTTTGTGACCTTTTGAGCGGACATACCGAAGAGCTGACCCGCGTGGAGTGATCCTCCTGATTTGAAAAACGGTTTTTCAATCTTGGGGCTGGCGGGCAAGCCCGATCAGCGGAACGATGCGCGCCCCGTTCAACCCACCAAGGAGGTCCGTTTTCATGGCCGGCACCGCAAGAACCTTCACCTTTGCCAGCACCGGCGCACCGGATGTCCTGACCCTTGCCGAAGGCCCGCTGGCCGCCCCCGGTGAGGGGCAGGTGCAGATTGCGCAGGAGGCGATCGGCATCAACTACATTGATGTCTATCACCGCTCCGGCACCTATCCGCTTCCCCTGCCGAGCGGTCTGGGTGTTGAGGGCGCCGGCATCATCGAGGTACTCGGCCCGGGCGTCACCGGGTTCGAGCCGGGAGATCGTGTGGTCTATGCCGGTGGCCCTCCGGGTGCCTATGCCACCGCCCGCAATGTGCCCGCCGCGCGCGTGGTGAAGCTGCCTGACGACATTTCGATGGAAGATGCCGCCAGCCTCTTCTTCAAGGGGCTGACGGTCGAGTATCTCATCCGTCGCTGTTTCAAGGTGCAGGCAGGCGACAAGGTGCTCTTCCATGCGGCGGCAGGGGGCATCGGGCTGATCGCCTGCCAGTGGCTCAAGGCGCTGGGTGCCAGCGTCATCGGCACGGTCGGCTCGGATGAAAAGGCGGCGCTGGCCAAGGACAACGGCTGCGAACACCCCATCGTCTATACCCGCGAGAACTTCGTCGAGCGCGTCAAGGCGATCACAGGGGGCGAGGGCGTGCCGGTGGTCTATGATTCCATCGGCAAGGATACGGTCATGGGCTCGCTCGATTGCCTGCGCCCGCGCGGCATGCTGGTCAGCTTCGGCACGGCCTCGGGCGCGGTGCCCCCGCTGGATCTCGGCATTCTCGGCGCTAAGGGCTCGCTCATGGTCACCCGCCCCTCCATCGCCCATTACACCGCCAGACGCGATGAGCTGGAAGCAGGCGCCGCCGCCGTCTTCGAGATGATCCGCACGGGCACCATCAAGGCGGTGGGTCTCAAGCGTTATCCGCTGGCACAAGCGGAACAGGCCCATGCGGAGCTCGAAGGCCGCAAGACCACCGGTTCGCTGATCCTGATACCCTGAGGAAAACATGCCGGTGGCCGGCGCATGCCGCGCTTAAGGCGCAGGGCCACCGGTTTCATCGAAGCCCCCTCACGGGAGGCTGGTGAGGCGCGCAGTCCCGACATCTGCGATGACGACAGATCAATGCCTTCCCGGCAAACGCCTCGGTATAGGGCGGGCAGAAGCAGAGGGCGGGCGCAGAGGCGTTCACCTGAAAGACGCACGGAATGCATAAACCGGCTGTTCGCCGCATGAAAACATTCCTAGTCGTGTTAAGCCTGCCCTAGCCCTTGTGCTGCTTTACTGAACACAACGCCGCCGACGCGATCTGTTCAGAAGAGCTTTGGATCGCCGCTATCGGCTACAGGCGCAGCGATGTCATGGGACGCCCCTTCGAGCTATGCCTCGGCCCGGCATCGTGCTGCGCAAGGCCCACCCCGGTCCTCAGCTGTCGAGCATCGCCTGAACCAACATGCGGATGGCAGCGAGAATCGCCGTACCAGAGGCCAGCAGTGCCGCGCGGGCATTCATGATCTGGGTGCGGTTGAGCGCGGTGACGATGCGGTTGATATCCGCCGCATCGAGTTCCTCGTCCCGGCTGATGCGACGCAGCCGCTGGCGGCTGGCGAGCCACCAGTACCAAGCCGAAACCAGCGCCAGCGCCGCGATGGAGATATCGAAGAACAGAAGCATCAGTTTCATGAGATCAGCAGATCCAAAGACGCGTCATCACGGTGCCGTCATGCCCAGATCCAGCGCGATAGCGCGGGCTTCCTGCTCCAACGCCTCGAAATGGGTCTGGCGTCCGGCCCCCAGACGCCAATAGAAGCCGAAGGT
>JAIUNQ010000119.1 GCA_020161475.1 Pseudomonadota bacterium
TTCGCCCGGTGGGCGGCAGGTGCCACGAGCCGTCCACCACCCGAAGACGCGGGTTGGAGAGGTTTTCCGCCAGCCAGGCCGTGGAAACGAAGGGAATCGCGCTGAAAATGCTTGCCATGGGGCCTCCTCGCGGTTTTCTAGCATTGTGCGTCCGGCAGGTCCAAGATCTTGGCAGATCACATATCGTGGCAGCGGAATATTGCGCCGCATGGTGATCCGGAAGCGGTTTTGGCGCGTAATAGGATCATTCGGCGTTGAGGGGTCTGACATCCGATATGGGTTCACTTGCACTGCAACCGCGCAATCCTGTCCTTGAACAGGCGTTGAGAGATTATGCCGGCGGCACCTTGCCGCGTGCGTTGCATGCGCTTGTGGGGGCCCACCTCGAGCTGAGTTGCGAGCATCGCGATTTCGTCGCCTCGCTCGAAAAAACCCATGCTAGCAACGGAATCGTGCGCGCCGCCCCTTGCGAGATGCGCCAGCGGGAGGATCGACTGGCGGCGATTTTCGAGCGCGAGCCCCTGCCGCGTGAGCAATGCTGCCGCGCCCCGCGGGACGGCTGGCCCCGCGCGCTCCAGCACTATCTGTCGGGCGCCCCGGAAAACCTTCCCTTCCGCACGCTGCTGCCGGGCATCGCCGAATGCCGCCTCGCCAGCGAGGACAACGCCGAGGCGCTGCTTTACAAGGTGCGTGGCGGCAAGAAGATCCCTGAGCACATCCACGAGGGGGAGGAGTTTACGCTCGTCCTCTCTGGCGCGCTGCTCGATCGGGGGCGGCGGTATTCGCCGGGTGATGTGAACATCGGCGATGACAGCGAGGCCCATTCCCCCATGGCGGAAGCCGGGCAGGAGTGCTTGTGCTTCGTGGTGCTCACCGGTCGCCTCAAGCTCACTGGCCCCATCGGGCGGCTTTTCAACCGCTTCATGCAGTAAGGTCAGCTCAGGCTTTCAAAGGCCGCCAGCGCCCGCGCGCGCGCCGCATCATGGTCGACGACAGGCTTGGGGTAGTCCTTGCCCAGCAGGATGCCTGCGCCCGCCAGCACGGCTTTGGGCGCCTCCCACGGGCGATGGATGTATTTGGCGGGCAGACGCGCGAGTTCCGGCACGAAGGCGCGCACATAATCGCCTTCGGGGTCGAACTTCTCGCCCTGAAGCACGGGGTTGAAAATGCGGAAATACGGCGCGGCATCCGCGCCTGAGCCGGCGACCCATTGCCAGCTCGCGGCATTGGAGGCCGGGTCGGCATCGACCAGCGTATCGAAGAACCAGCGCTCGCCGGCCCGCCAGTCCAGCATCAGGTGCTTGGCGAGGAACGACGCCACCACCATGCGCACACGGTTATGGATGAAGCCCGTCTGCCAAAGTTCGCGCATGCCCGCATCCACCAGCGGATAGCCCGTCAGCCCTTTCTGCCAGGCCCTCAGGGCGCTTGCATCGTCGCGCCACGGGAAGGCATCAAAGCGGGGCTGATGGTTGCGCGTCGCAAAATCAGGGAAGTGGAAAAGCAGGTGATAGGAGAACTCGCGCCAGCCGAGTTCGGCAAAAAACTTCGTCTCGTCCACATCGGAAGCGCGTGTCGCACCGCGCAGGCGCGCATGGGACGCGCGATGCCACACCTGACGCGGGGAAAGCTCGCCGCTCGCAAGATAAGGCGAGAGCCGTGAGGTGGAGGTAAGGTCGGGGCGGTCGCGATACTCCGCATATCCCGCAAAGCCACCGTCCAGAAACTGCGCCAAGGCTGCATGTGCTCCGGCCTCGCCCGGAGTCCATGCCGCGCGCATCCCGCCCGCCCAATCCGGCTTTGTCGGCAGCAGGGCGAGCGAATCAAGCGTGAGCGCCGCCTCAATGCCGGGGCAGGGGGGCAAGCGCTCCGGCGCGGGCAGCGGCGCAGGCGGCTCGTGGCTGGCCCGGCATGCCCGCCAGAACGGCGTGAACACCCGGAAAGGCCCGCCGGTTTTCGTCTCGACTTCCCAAGGCTCATAGAGCAGCGCACCATTGAACGAGCGCGCCGTCATGCTGCCTTCGCTGAGCGCGGTCTTGATGGCGGCGTCTTCTTCGCGCTCGGCGAGGCCATAGCGCCGATTCCATGTCACAAGGTCGCAGCCCAGCTGTTGCGCCAGTTCCGGAATCAGAGCGCGCGAATCGCCGCGCAGGATTGTCAGCGTGCCGCCCCGCGCGCGAATCGATTCGTCCAAGGCGGAAAGCGCCCCGTGCAGCCACCAGCGTCGCGCCCCGCCTTGCGGGCGAAAGGTCGCATTCGTCTCGTCAATAAAGACGCAGGCCAGCGCTTCGGCCGCCGAAGCAGCCAAAAGCGCGGGATTATCGGCCAAACGAAGATCGGAACGAAACCAGTGCAGTGCACGGCGAGGGGCGGCTTGAAGACTCATGCGCGCAACCTAAGGCGCAAAAGCCGCAGGGAAACCCCGCGGCTATCGCAAAAGACATCATCAAAAAGAAAAATGGCTCCTCGAGCTGGACTCGAACCAGCGACCATTCGATTAACAGTCGAACGCTCTACCAACTGAGCTATCGAGGAATGAGGGCGCCGTTTAGGAAAATCCGGCGGCCAACGCAAGTGTGTTTATGCGCCCAAGTGTTAAAAATTTCAAACCAGCCTGTTGAAAATTTCGAGCGGGCGATTTCCGGGGCGCAAAATTCAGCTTGGGGCGGATTGGGTGTTGCGGTGTGGGCCAACCCCCGCTAAGAGGCTTGCTTCTCCACACGGGGCCTCGTGGCGGAGTGGTGACGCAGAGGACTGCAAATCCTTGTACGGGGGTTCGATTCCCTCCGAGGCCTCCATTTTCTCCCTCAATCGAAGAGAACCCCCGTTTGGTTCCTGATCGCCGGTTGGCCTTCGGCCAGAGGCGCTCAGCAGAAGTCTGGGTTCGATTCCCTCCGAGGCCTCCATTCTCCCTTCTGGCAAGAACATCACCGCACGATCCTCAGATCGCGGCGGATCGTGGTGCGCCTCGAGCGCTTGCGGCATTGGGGTAGGACGGCAGTCCCCTCAAGTCTGAATACTCCCCCGAATGGTGCAATTTTGGGCTTTTGGTCCTAGACTTTGAAGGGGAAAATTTCCGGTGATTACAAGGGTTTAACCCTGAAAAATGGTTAGCCCGCAAAGCGTTGGTAATCCTTGTCTCGTATTTACCTGCCCATGGTTTTGTGCGCTGCGAAAGCGCCGGGCAGGAGGCCGGGCGTGGTTCACGTGCACAAGGAGTGCCTCCCATGCTGGCCGAACGAGAGATCGCCGCGTCCTTTCTGCATTACCGCCGTTTGCTGGGTGTGGCGGCGCTCGGCCTCATCGCTGCCATGGTCGCCTTTGCCTTCCGTGAAACGTGGCCGGAGGGCTCGCGCCACTGGGAGGTCGCAGGTTGGCTGCTCGGAGCGCTGCTTCTCGCGCTCTTGGGCATGGTGGGCGCAACCTACTACTGGTTCCGCTCCAGCATGCGCCACCTCATCCAGTTGTCGCAGGCCCGGTTGCGGATGGTGGTCACCGATTCGCTGACCGGCGCGCTCACCCGCGCCAGCTTTCTCGATCACATGCGTCGGGCATTTTCCGGCACGACGGACAAGTCCATTGGCTACATCCACGTGGACATGGATAACCTCAAGATCATCAACGACACCTACGGCCACAAGGCCGGGGATGCGGCGCTGGCGCATTTGGTCGCGGTCATCCGCCGCGCCGCGCCGGAGGGTGTGGTGGGGCGCCTGGGCGGAGACGAATTCGCGGTCCTTTTCGAAAACCTGTCCTCCCGCGAGGTCCTGGCGGCCTCCGCGCAGGCGATTCTCGATGCGCTGAGCCGCCCCGTCGATCTCAAGGGGATCGCGCTTCAACTCTCCGCGACACTGGGCGTTGCCCTTGCGCCAGAGGATGGCGATTGCGTCGAAACGCTCCTCGCCAATGCCGATCTCGCGCTCTACGTGGGCAAAGGGGCAGGGCGGGGACGGGTCGTCCCTTTTGATCGGGAAATGTCGAAGGATGAGCAGCAGGCCCGCTTCATCGAGCGCGAATTGCGCGGTGCGATCCTGCTGGACCAGCTGACGGTTCACTATCAGCCGATTGTTGATATTCAGGGGCAGAAAATCGGGCATTACGAAGCGTTGGTCCGCTGGCAGCACCCCTATCGTGGCATGATTTCGCCTGCGGATTTCATCCCGGTGGCCGAACGCTCGACCTTGATAGACACCCTCGGCGATTGGGTGCTGCGCCGCGTGTGCAGGGAGCGCGCTTCGCTTGAGGCTGTCTCGATCAGTGTCAATGTGTCGCTGATGCAGCTACGTCGCGCGGGTTTTGCGCAGCGCTTTCTGGGGATTCTGGCCGATACCGATACCCCGCTGGAAGCCATCGTTGTCGAGATCACGGAGACGGTTCGCCTCTCGGCGGATGCGATCGAGATGCGCAATCTCGAACTTCTGATGGATGCCGGCGTGCGGATCGCGATCGATGATTTCGGCTCCGGCGCGACCAGCCTCGATTATCTGCGGCGCCTGCGCTTCGATGCCATCAAGATCGACCGGAGCTACATCGTGAACGCCTCGCTCGATCCCGTCAGCATGGCGCTGATCGCCGCGGTGGCCAACATCGGTCGCGCGCTGGACATCAAGGTGGTGGCCGAGGGCGTGGAGACCGAGGAGCAGAAGAGAATGCTTCAGGCGGCGGGGTGCACCCACCTTCAGGGTTACCTCTTCGGCAGGCCGCAGGCCTTGCCGCGTGCGCCCGAAATGACACCGGCGCAGCGCCGGGTTGCCTGAAACCGCAACCAAGACGATTGTGGCGCTTGCTTTCGCCAGCGCTCTCGCGCAAGAGATCGGCGGGCGGCCGCGTGCCGCATGCTTCAAAGTCGGGAGCCTCTCATGACCGATCTGTCCCACGCCCGCCGCGTCATGGTCGACAATCAGATCCGCACCTTCGATGTCACGGACAAAACGGTGCTCGAAGCCTTCGACAGCGTTCCGCGCGAACTGTTCGTGGCCCCGCGCGATCGCGCCGTGGCCTATGCGGATCGCACGCTGGTTGTAGGCGAGGGCAACGCCCGCCGTCCGCTCCTGCCGCCGCTGGTGCTCGCCCGCCTGATCCAGTCGCTGGAACCGGCTCCGGGCCTCAAGGCGCTCGATGTCATGGGCGGCATGGGCTATTCCTCGGCCATCATGGCGGCGGCTGGCCTCAACGTCACCTTCCTTGAGCAGGACGCTGGTTTGACCGATCAGGCCCGGGCGGCTTTCGCCGAGGCTCAGGTCAACGTGGAGGTTCTGGCGGCGGATGCGGCGCTTGCAGCCAACAGCGCGCCCAAGCTTGCCTCCGGCAGCTACCACATCATCCTGATCAACGGCGCCAGCGAGCGCGAGCCGGAAGCCTTCTTCCCGCTGCTGGCGGAAGGTGGGCGTCTGGGCGTTCTCATGCGCAACGGCACCTCGGCGCGTGCCACCGTTTTCGTGCGTGCCGGCAACCATGTCTCGCCGCGCCGTGCCTTTGATGCCGTGGCCGGTGTTCTGCCGGGCTTTGCGGCGGAGCCGGGCTTCGTTTTCTGACAATCTGACGCTCGCCGTCAGATTTTCAGGATTGTCGCCCATTTGCCGCACTCGTCAGAAAGGCGTTAACATAGCCTCAAGAAGGGTGTAGGCGGCGCGGGGTTTCGCTATTAGCTTGTCTTCGTCGCGCTCGGGCTGCAAATCGGCCCGCTGGCGTTTTTGCCTGTTCTGCCGGTGTCGCAAGGCGCTCGTTGGAAAATGCCGTTGGAGAGTCGTGTGAAAGCTCTGGTTTGGGGTGCCGTGCTGCTGGGGAGCGTTGCTGTTGCACCGCTGGCGCAAGCGCAGGATTTCTCGCGCGCCCTCGCGAATGCCTACACCGTCAACCCGGATCTGAACGCCGGTCGCGCCAGCCTGCGCGCCACCGATGAAGGCGTGCCCGCAGCCCGTGCCGGCATGCTGCCCAAGGTTTCCGCCTCCGCCGACTATGGCCGCACCCACAGCGAGTTTCGCACCGCCGGCCGTAACGGTCAGGCCGAGTTGTTGCCGCGCGGTGCGGGCGTCACCGTGACGCAGAACCTGCTGGACGGTTATCGTTCGGCCAATTCCGTCCGTGCCGCCGAATCGGGCGTGCTTGGCGCGCGTGAGACGCTGCGCAACACCGAGGCGAACACGCTGCTCGATGCCGTGACCGCCTACATGAATGTGGTGCGCGACACCGCGATCTATAACCTGCGCAAGAACAACGTCGCCGTGCTGGGCGAGCAGGTCCGCCAGACCGACGCCCGCTTTTCGGTGGGGGAAGTCACCCGCACCGATGTGGCGCAGACCCAGTCCCGCTATGCGGGCGCCAAGGCCGATATGGCGCTGGCGCAGTCGAATCTGCGCGGCTCCGTGGCGCGCTTCAAGCAGATCATCGGGCTGGAGCCCAAGCAGCTGTCGCCGGTGCAGCCGCTGACCGGTGCGCGCCTGCCCAAGTCTCAGGGCGAGGCCGTGAACCGCGCCCTTCAGGATCACCCGCTCGTCGCAGCCGCCCTGCATGGCGTTGATGTGCAGGCGCTTCAGGTCAAGATCGTAACCGGCGAACTCCTGCCCTCGCTCAGCCTTTCCGGTTCGCTCTCGCAGCGCTTCGATACGCAGGTTGGCACGCACAAGGTCGTCTCCGCCACCGTGGCCGGCACCCTCAATGTGCCGATCTATGATGGCGGCTCCGCCCATGCCCGAACCCGCGCCGCCAAGGAAACTCTTGGCGAGCGCCGCCTGCAGGTGGACAGCGCGCGTGATCGCGTGGTTGCCAACGCCATCTCGGCCTGGGCTCTGATGGAGGCCACCGCCTTCCAGATCGAAGGCACCAACGCGCAGGTCAAGGCGGCGGAAATCGCGCTCAACGGCGTGCGGGAAGAAGCCAAGGTCGGCCAGCGCACCACGCTCGATGTGCTCAACGCCGAGCAGGAACTGCTGAATGCCCGCGTTTCGCAGGTCAGCGCCCAGCGTGACCGTGTTGTGGCGTCCTATGCCCTGCTCAGCGCGACGGGTTCGCTCTCGGCCTCCAGGCTGGGTCTCAAGGTGGCGGCTTACCGGCCCGAGATCCACTACGAGGAAGTGAAGAACAAGTGGTTTGGTCTGACCACGCCCTCGGGCGAATAACGGGACTTGTCCCCACACAATAGCCGCCGGGCCATGGCTCGCGGCTTGATTGGCGTGAATCTGCTGGGATACTCATCCGACATGCTGGCGATTCTGTCCGGCGCGGTTGCAGAGCCAGACAAGGTGCCCTGTAACCGGGGTATCGATGCGAGTGGAGCCTGAGGCCGATGTCTTCCAATACCGCCGCCGCGCCGGAAGAAAACGAACCGTCCATGGAGGAGATCCTGGCCTCCATCCGCAAGATCATCGCGGATGACAGCTTGGGAACCAAAAAGGACGAACCGCAGGCCAAGAAGCCAGCGCCTGCTGCGCCAGCCGCTCCGCCCGCCCCCGTCGTCGTGGATGTGATGATCGAGGCCGAGGAAGAAGATGCGGATGTGCTCGATCTGGCGCAGGTGGCCGTTGTCGCCCCGAATGCCCAGGAAGTGACAGTTCCGCCCGCCCCGCAACCCGTGGAGGTCCAGATGTCGATGCCGCAGCCGGTCGAGGTTCCCGTGATGGCGCCCCCG
>JAIUNQ010000120.1 GCA_020161475.1 Pseudomonadota bacterium
GCGCGACGATCCAGCCCGCGCGCATTGCCGTGGAAATAGAGGTAGGTGAGGGCGTCCGGCCCCGCTGCCGGGACACGCCAGCCGCGCAATACGGTGCCGTCGCGTGTGGTGAAGGCGGTATCCTCGGCACGCGGGATGTTCTGGCCCGCGACGGGGATGGCGGCTGGGGCGCGCGGATAAAGGAGCGCGCTTTGCTGGTGCCACATGTAAAAGGCCGCCGCGCCATAAAGCGCGACGGCCAGAACGAGCAATCTCTTGAGCCACCGCATACCCGAATCTCCTCGAGGAAACTCTAGGGCGGCGGTGGCGCTTTGTCAGTGCGCGAAGGCCTTCACGATGGCTTCGGTCGTCTTCTTGGCGTCGCCGAACAGCATCATGGTGTTGTCCATGAAGAAGAGTTCGTTTTCGACGCCCGCGTAGCCCGAGCCCATGCCGCGCTTGAGGAAGAGGACAGTCTTGGCCTTTTCCACATCCAGGATCGGCATGCCGAAGATCGGCGATTGCGGATCGGTCTTGGCGGCGGGGTTGGTCACGTCGTTCGCGCCGATGACGAAGGCCACATCCGCCTGCGCGAATTCCGCGTTGATGTCCTCGAGTTCGAAGACCTCATCATAGGGCACGTTGGCTTCCGCCAGCAGCACGTTCATGTGACCCGGCATACGGCCCGCCACGGGGTGGATGGCGTATTTGACCTCGACGCCTTCCTTCTTGAGCAGGTCGGCCATCTCGCGCAGCGAGTGCTGGGCCTGCGCCTGTGCCATGCCGTAGCCCGGCACGATGATGACCTTGGAGGCGTTCTTCATGATGAAGGCCGCGTCATCCGCCGAGCCCTGCTTGACCGGGCGGTTTTCCTTCTCGCCGCCGCCGGCTGCTGCGCCGGCATCGCCGCCGAAGCCACCGAGGATGACCGAGATGAAGGAGCGGTTCATGCCCTTGCACATGATGTAGGACAGGATGGCACCCGAGGAGCCGACCAGCGCGCCGGTGATGATGAGCGCGAGGTTGCCGAGCGTGAAGCCGATGCCGGCTGCTGCCCAACCCGAATAGGAGTTGAGCATCGAGACGACGACCGGCATGTCCGCGCCGCCGATGGGCACGATGAGCAGCACGCCCAGCACGAGGCTGAGGATGACGATCATCCAGAACGAGGCGTGGCTCTCGCCCGCGATCAGAGCATAGATGAAAAACAGGATGCCCAGCGCGAGGCCGATGTTGATGGCATGGCGCTGCCGCAGCATGATCGGCTTGCCGGACATGCGCCCGTCAAGCTTCAGGAACGCGATGATCGAGCCGGTGAAGGTCAGCGCGCCGATGGCCACACCGAGGGCCATTTCGAACAGCGAGCCGCCCTTGATGGCGCCGATCTTGCCGATGCCGAAGGCCTGCGGGGCGTAAAGCGCTGCCGCCGCCACGCAGACGGCCGAGAGGCCGACGAGCGCGTGGAAGAAGGCCACAAGCTGCGGCATCTTGGTCATTTCGACCTTTTTCGCCATGTAGGCACCGACGCCGCCGCCGATGGCGAGGCCGAGAATGGCGAGCGCCCAGCCGCCGAAATCAGCGGGCGGGGCCTGCAGCACCGTGGTGACCATCGCGATGCCCATGCCGGCCATGCCGTACATGTTGCCCTGACGCGAGGTCGAGGGATGCGAGAGGCCGCGCAGCGCAAGGATGAAGAGAACGCCGGAGGCGAGGTAGAGAAGGTTGGCGATATTGGCGGACATGGCTCAGCCCTTCTTCTTGTACATGGCGAGCATGCGCGAGGTGACGAGGAAGCCGCCAAAGATGTTCACGCTGGCCAGCACGAGGCCGACAAAGCCCGAGGCGCGCGCAAAGCCGGTGCCTTCCGAGGTGAGCGCCACGCCGACCGAGAGCAGCGCGCCGACCACGATGACGGAGGAAATCGCGTTGGTGACCGACATCAGCGGGGTGTGCAGGGCCGGGGTGACCGACCAGACCACGTAATAGCCCACGAAGATCGCCATGACGAAGATGGCGAAGCGGAAGATGGTGGGGTCCACCGCGCCGCCGGTGAGGGCGGAGGCGGCAGCGCCGGCGCCGTCCGCCATCTTCTCGGCGGCGGCGAGGGCCGCCTGCGCCTTGGCGAGCGCGACATCGGCAGCGGCCTGCGCCGCCTTGGCCTGCTCGATCAGTTGCTGGGGAGTGTTCGACATATCTCTTGCTCCACTTCAGGTGTGGGCCAAATTCGGGGCGATCAGGCTTTGGGGGCGAAGATCGGATGGACCAGCGCGCCGTCCTTGCTCAGCAGGGTCGCCTTCACCAGCTCATCCTCCCAGTTGACCTTGAGAGTTTTGCTCCCCTTGTCGATCATGGTTTCAAGGAAGGCGAAAAGGTTCTTGGCGAAGAGGGAGGACGCCGTCTGCGCCAGTTTGCCGGCGGTATTGGTGCTGGCGATGATCTTGACGCCGTTGTGGTCGGTGATCTTGTCGGCGACGGAGAGTTCGCAGTTGCCGCCGCGTTCGATCGCGAGATCAACCACGACAGAGCCCATCTTCATGCTCTCGACCATGGCCTTGGTGACGAGCTTCGGGGCCGGGCGACCGGGGATCAACGCCGTGGTGATGACGATGTCCTGCTTGGCGATATGGCCCGCAACCAGTTCGGCCTGCTTGGCCTGATACTCGGCAGACATCGGCTTGGCATAGCCCGCGGCAGTTTCCGCCTGCTTGAACTCCTCGTCCTCGACCGCGACGAACTTCGCGCCGAGCGATTCAACCTGCTCTTTCGCGGCGGGGCGCACGTCTGTTGCCGTCACCACGGCACCGAGGCGGCGCGCGGTGGCAATCGCCTGAAGACCGGCAACGCCCGCGCCCATGATGAAGACGCGCGCGGCCGGCACCGTGCCCGCCGCCGTCATCATCATCGGAAAGGCGCGACCATAAACCGCCGCGGCATCCAGCACCGCGCGATACCCGGCAAGGTTGGCCTGCGACGAGAGGATATCCATGACCTGCGCACGGGTGATGCGCGGCATCAGCTCCATGGAGAAGGCGGCGACACCGGCCTTGGCGAAGGGTTCGATCGCCTCGGCATTGCCATAGGGGTCCATGGCGGCCAGCAGCAGGGCGCCCTGTTTCATCTTGCCGGCCAGCTCACCCTTGGGGCGGCGCACGGCAAGGACGACGTCCGCCTCTTTCAAGGCCTCGGCGGCGTTCTTGGCGATGGTGGCACCCGCGGCTTCGAAATCCGCGTCGGCAAGGCCGGAGGCCAGACCCGCGCCCTTCTCGATGGCGAAGGAAGCCCCCAGCGCGCTCAGCTTCTTGATGGTTTCCGGCGTTGCGGCAACGCGCGGTTCATCGTTCTTGGATTCATCCAAAATGGCAATACGCATGGTCCCCCCGTGGCGCACAAGGCCGGTGGAGCCGGCTCGCGGGGCGGGCCGGGCTAAAGACAGGATCGATGGACGGCAACCTTCCGCGCGAGGGCGGAAAAGCCGGAAGGGCTCAGAAGAACTTCACCACCGCGCCGGTGAGCGCAGCCGTGACGATCAGGAAGAAGAGCCACGGAATGAGCCCGGTGGCGGCACCGATGAACAGCGTCAAGCCGACCGAGAACACGGTGCCCCATTTGATCAGGCCGATGAACAAGGAATAGGTCTTGTTGTGTTCGGCGTAGTCCATCGCGGGCACTTCGTGTGTGTTGGCCATAGGATCCCCCCTTGGGATAAAAAAAGTCTCGTTTTTCTGGCTCTAGCCTAAAGTCAAACACGGTGCAATTGCTCCTTGGGAGGCTATGCCGTCAAATTGCTGGATACAAGCGCGTTTTTCTGCCTTTTTTCGACAGTTTCCTGTGAAAAGGCTGCAATTTGCGCATTGAAGAGTTCGAAAAAATTGAGGCGGGCGTTCAGGTGCAGGAAGACACCGCCCAACCCGATGGCCGCGCGGTCCATGAAAACGAATTCACGGGGGATGGTGAGCGGCCCGCGTGCCTTGAGCGCCTGATGCACCTTGGCCGCCTCGTTGCGTCCATATTGGCCGGGCGAAATGCCATCAGCGATGGTGCGCACGCGGTCATCCAGAAGAGGGCCATAGATGAAGCGGGCCCAGATGTTCAGAACCTCGACAAGGGATTTATCCAGCCCCTTGAAGCCCCAGGTCTCGTAGGCGTGGAGGGTGCGCGCCTCATCGTTTTCCTTGAGGCCGAGGTAGAGATTGACCACCCCTTCGACAAAGCGGGGCGGGAAAATGCGGATGCAGCCATAATCGAGCAGGTTGATGCCGCCGGCCTCGCCATCCGCGCGCCGGAAGACGGTGTAATTGCCCAGATGCGGGTCACCATGGATGACACCGTAATGCGAAAACGGGTGCCACCACGCCATGAACATGGCGGTTGCGATGCGGTTGCGGATCTCCTCAGGCGCATCCTTGAAGCTCAGCAGCTTCTCGCCTTCCAGCCATTCCAGTGTCAGCAAACGCTTTGAGGAGAGATCGTCAATCACGCGCGGCACGCGGATCAGCGGCTCATCCGCGAGCATCTGCGCGTAAAGCTTCGCGTGGCGGGCTTCGCGCGTGTAGTTGAGTTCCTCGCGGATGCGATCGGCGATTTCCTGTTTGATCTCGGCGGTATCGATAGCGCCATCCATCTGCTTTTGCAGGGCAAAAAGGATGTTCAGCTGCTTGAGGTCAGCCTCGACCGCGCTTTCCATATCCGGGTACTGCAACTTGCAGGCAAGGTGCGTTCCGTCGTGGGCAACAGCACGATGCACCTGTCCGAGGGAGGCAGCGGCGGCAGGCTCTTTTTCGAAGCTGGCGAAGCGGTTCAGCCAATCCGGCCCCAGCTCCGCCGCCATGCGCCTGCGCACAAAGACATAGGGCATGGGCGGGGCTTCGGATTGAAGCTGGCGCAGCTCCTCGGCGTATTCCGCCGGAATGGCCTCGGGAATCGTGGCGAGCAACTGCGCCACCTTCATCAGCGGCCCTTTGAGCCCGCCCAGCGCACGCGTGAGCGCTGCGGCATTGGCGCGGTCTCCAGCAGATGTGCGCCCCGTGAGCATGGATGCGCCGATGCGCGCGGCCACACCGCCCAGATTGGCCCCCACCTTGGCATAGCGTGTGGCGCGGGCACTCAGCCTGTTTGTCTCATCATCCTTCATGCGTTCAACATGGGGCCGCTGCGCTTTGCGACTAGGCCTCCATGGCTTCCAGTTCGGCAATCATGCCCTCGATGACCGAGATGCCGATCTGCCAGAAGGCCGGATCGCGCGCATCGAGGCCGAAGGGGGCGAGAAGCTCCGAGTGGTGCTTGGTGCCGCCCGCCGCCAGCAGGGCGAAATAATTCTCCACGAACTTCGGGTCCGCCTTCTGATAGACGCCGTAGAGCGAGTTCACGAGGCAATCACCAAAGGAATAGGCGTAGACATAGAAGGGCGAGTGGATGAAGTGCGGAATGTAGGACCAGAAGGTCTCGTAGCCCGCCGAGAGGTTGATGGCCGGGCCTAGGCTTTTCGCCTGCACTTCCATCCAGATCTCGTTGAGGCGATCGCTGGTTAATTCCCCGGCGCGGCGCTCGGTGTGGACCTTGCGCTCGAAGGTGTAGAACGCGATCTGGCGGACCACGGTGTTGATCATGTCCTCGACCTTGGAGGCGAGGAGCGCCTTGCGCTGCACAGGATCGGTTGTGGCGGCCAGCAGCTTGCGGAAGGTGAGCATCTCCCCAAAAACCGAGGCCGTTTCCGCCAGCGTCAGCGGGGTGGGGGCCATCAGCGCGCCGTTGGGCCCCGCGAGCACCTGATGCACGCCGTGGCCCAGCTCATGCGCCAGCGTCATTACATCGCGCGGCTTGCCGAGATAATTGACCAGCACATAGGGGTGGGCAGACGGCACGGTGGGATGGGCAAAAGCGCCCGGTGCCTTGCCCGGACGCGCCGGGGCATCGATCCAGCCTTCATCGAAGAAGCGGCGGGCGATGTTGGCCATTTCCGGGGCGAAGCCGGCATAGGCGTCGAGCACGGTGTCGCGCGCCTCATCCCATGAAATTGCGCGTTGGGGCACCTTGGGCAGCGGGGCGTTGCGATCCCAGAACTCCAGCTTCTCCTTGCCGAACCACTTGGCCTTGAGCGCGTAATAGCGGTGCGAGAGGCGCGGATGGGCGGCTTCGACGGCGGCGACCATGGCATCCACCACCTCGCGCTCGACGCGGTTGGCGAGATGCCGGCTGTCCGCCACATCCTCGAAATGGCGCCAGCGGTCGGAGATTTCCTTGTCCTTGGCGAGCGTGTTGGTGATGAGCGTGAACAGGCGCACGTTCTCGCCCAACGTCTTGGCAATCGCCATGGCGGCGGCCTTGCGCTTGTTTTCATCCGCGTCCTGAAAACGCGTCAGCGCCTGTTCCATCGGCAGGCTCTCGCCGTCGATCTCGAAGCGCAGCGAGGCGAGCGTTTCATCGAACAGGCGGTTCCACGCGGCGCGGCCCGTGCTCGATTTCTCGTGGAAGAGCTGCTCCACGCGATCTTCCAGCTGGTGCGGTTTGTCGCGGCGAAGATCGACGAGCCATGGCTTGTAATGATCGAGCGGGGCCTGCTCCATCAGCGCATCGAGAACCGCATCGTCCACAAGGTTCAGCTCCAGCGTGAAGAACAGCAGGTCGGAGGAGGCGTTGGTGACCTTCTCCTGCGTGTCGCCATAGAATTTGCCATGCGCCGGGTTGGTGGTGTCGGTGGAATAGATCAGCCCTGCATAGGAGATGATCCGGCCCATGCGATCCTCGATCGCCTCATAGGTGCGGATGGCCTCATAGAGCGCTGTGGCGGCTTGCCTGCCGGCGGTGAGGTCACCCAGCTTGCCCTTGTAGCGCGCGGCAAAAGCCTTGCACTCCTCCACCATGGCGTCGCAGTCGCGGGCGAATTCCGCGCTCTCCATGCCGGGATAGAGGTGCGTCAGATTCCATTCGGGCAGGGTGCCGAGGGCGGCAGCGGCGTCAGTCATCATATCATCCGTGGGCAAGGAGCGAGGGGGCGTTAGTCGAATCATATGTCGGCGCGCCTGCCAAGGCGAGGGGTTGACGCGCGAAAGCCGCTTTGTGGCCGCAACACAAAAACCGTGCATCAGGATTTACGACCCGTTTACGCCCGTTCCGCACAATGCCCCGGAATGAAACAGCGGGTGATTCCCCCGCCTGGCAGAAAAGACCCTTCATGACCGCCTTCCTTCTGATCGTTGACGATGACCCGGTTCAGCGCCGCTTGCTCACCGAAATGGTGAAGCGCTTCGGCTATGAGGCGGAGGCGGTGGAATCGGGCGCGCAGGCGCTCGACCGGGTGAAGGACCGCACCAAGCCGCATGTCGATGTGATGGTGCTCGATCTGGTGATGCCGGATCTGGACGGCATGGCGGTGCTGGAACGCCTGCGCGAGGTGGAGGATCGCCCGCCGGTGATCGTGCAGACCGCGCATGGTTCGATTGAAACCGTGATCAGCGCGATGCGCGCTGGCGCGGTCGATTTCGTGGTCAAGCCGGTGGGGGCTGAGCGCCTCTCTGTGTCGATCAAGAATGCGATGCGCGTCGATGCGCTTGAAGGGGAGGTCCGTCGCCTTTCCAAGCGCAGCTCCGGCGCGTTGCAGTTCAATGA
>JAIUNQ010000121.1 GCA_020161475.1 Pseudomonadota bacterium
GCGCCTCGGTCAGTCCCTGGGCCGCGAAAATCAACCGATAGACCGTATCGCCGACGCGGAGCAGCACCACGCGGAAGGACCAGTCCTTACCCCGCGCGAGGCCCGTTGCGGCCTCGATGCCGTTGATTGGCTTTTCCTCGATCTGGGCAATGGTGAGCCCTTCGATCGGGTTCTGCGCCAGCAGTTGTCCCAATGTCTTGCTGGCGTCCATGCGCGAGGAATCAAGCCGCAGCGCTTCGCGCTGATCACCCGAAACGCCGAGGAGCGCGCTGGCGGAGGCATCAAGCGCGAAACCCTCCGGCGCATCCAGCGCGACCTTCAGGCGCGGATTGAGGTAGCGGCGTCCTTGGACAACACCCAGCGAAGGATCTTCGCCGAACGGCATCCCCTCGATCGCCGCGAGCCACTTGGTGCGCTCCGCCTCGCCAACGCCCGGCGCGCCATATTGCCGGGCGAGCAGCGTGGCTTGGCTCACGCGGTCGCTGGTGCCGGGATGGGTCGCCAGCATATCCGCGTTGGGGTTGGCCCCGGCCTGTTGCCGCAACTGGCTGGAACGATCGAGCGCCATGAGGAAGCGCACGGCACCTTGCGCTTCAAAGCCCGCTTTGGCGATGGCGCGCACACCGACCTCATCCGCATCCAGCTCCTGCTGACGCGAGAAACTGGCGAAGGTGAAGCGGGATTGTTCACGCGCTTCGAGCGAAGCGTTGGGCTGCTCCAGTACCTCGGTCATGACGCGGGCGACAAGCTGCGAGCGACTCTCCAGCTCGGCGCGCGCCATGGCGTGGCGATAGGTGACATGCGCGATCTCATGCGCCAGCACGGAGGCGATCTCCGAGGTGTCATTCGCCAGCGCCAGCAGCCCGCGCGTGAGGTAAATGTAGCCATTCGGCAGGGCGAAGGCGTTCACGGTGCCGGAGTTGAGCAGCACCACGCGGTAATATTCGTTGGGCCGGTCGGAGACGAGGCGCAGCCGCTCGGTAATCGCGTGCAGCTGTTTCTGGATTTTCGAGTTCTGGTACTCGCCGCCAAAGGTCGCGAGCAGGCGCTTGTGCTCGCGCTCGAGCGTGGAGCCGGGCTCCAGCACCGGACCTTTGGGCGGGCCGGGCATGCGGCGGGGCGGCGCGACGGGGAGGGTTTCGGTGAAACAGCCGCCAAGGGTCAGTGCCATCGCCAGCACCGTTGCCCAACGCCATTGCCGTCCCCAAGCCTTGCCCCGCATCGGCCCCTAGTCCTCGTCTGGTATCAAGGCGTCGCCTTGAGCCAATCGTACTCTCAATAAACCCGCAGGGCCGGAAAGAAAACGCACAATAATCTTTCGTCCTGCCAGCGTTTCCGGCGGGTTACCCTGCCGGTTCAACATGTCAACCTGCCGCGCCGTCAGCCCGATAGAGGGTCCAACACGAAAGGATGGCGTAATGTTGACATAGGTGAGCACCTGACTTTTGCGAGTGGAAAAGACGCGCCAACGGGCGACCATGCGTCTTGCCAGATGATCTTGTGGTGCCGCCTGGATCACGCGGTGTCGATAGGCCTGAGCGCGCGGTGCCCAGTAACCCCGGCGGGCGCTTCTTGCCGCGCGCTCATGCGAGATCAATGTTTTCCAGCACAGGTCCGGCAGTTCCGGCCAAGCGGGCACGAGTCCCTGCTCGACGAGGCCCGCCTGAAGCCAGAAGGGGGCCGCTTCCGACCCCTTTTCGCGCAGGAAAACATGCGCAGGAACAATACCCCAACGGTCGGCCGGGCCGGCTGGTTTGATGGTGATGATATCCTCTTTAATCGCCCCGAGCAGGGTGGTGCGGGCCTTTTCCCGCGTGGCAGGCTCAAGCGCATCGGGCCACACGATGCCGACCATACGCAAGGAAGGCCCCTGACGCGGCACGAGCGTGCCATCCGGCTCGATCCGCGTGATCTCAACCGGCGCTGCGCCTTCTGCTTCGCACAGCAGGGGCTGGGCTGAGGCACTTGTCGTGATGAGCCCCAGGGCGGCAAACGCGATCAGCCTGCGCAACAAAGTAGTGCCATCCGTTTTCGAAATCTGGTAGGGCGAGCTTACGGTCCCGTAGCTCAGCTGGATAGAGCGGCAGTTTCCTAAACTGTAGGTCGCAGGTTCAAGCCCTGCCGGGATCACCACCGTCTGGTCTTGCTGATCAGGCTTGAACCTGCGGTCCTCTTCTGGCGGCCGCGGGGCAGCCTATCGGTGTTCAAGCCCTGCCGGGATCACCGCCCAATCCAGTCCTGTTGTGCCGGCTTTCACCAGCGCTTTCAGCGACGCAAAGCTCCCGGCCTTTTCGAAATTCCATGATCCGCATCGAGTCCATTTCCAAGCAGAACTCCAGCCAGCTGCTTTTCATTGAAGCCTCCGCCGTGCTGAACCGGGGCGAGAAAATCGGTCTTGTGGGGCCGAATGGTGCGGGCAAGACCACGCTGTTCCGTATGATCACGGGGCAGGAACAACCGGACGAGGGGCAGGTTTCGACCGATCGCGGCATCACCATCGGCTATTTCAATCAGGATGTCGGGGAAATGGCCGGGCGCAGTGCTGTGGCCGAGGTGATGGAAGGTGCAGGACCGGTGAGCGCGGTCGCCGCCGAGCTGAAAGACCTTGAAGCGGCGATGATGGACCCGGACCGCGCGGACGAGATGGACGAGATCATCACCCGCTACGGCGAGGCGCAGGCGCGTTTTGAGGAACTCGACGGCTATGCGCTCGATGGGCGTGCGCGTGAGGTGCTCGATGGTCTCGGTTTCTCTCAGGAGATGATGGACGGAGATGTCGGCAAGCTCTCGGGTGGCTGGAAGATGCGCGTTGCGCTGGGTCGCATCCTGCTTCAGCGCCCGGATGTGATGCTGCTCGACGAACCCTCGAACCACCTTGATCTCGAGAGCTTGATATGGCTGGAGAGCTTTCTGAAGGGGTTCGAGGGCGCGCTGATGATGACCTCGCATGACCGCGCCTTCATGAACCGCATCGTCAACAAGATCATCGAGATCGATGGCGGCAACCTCACCTCCTACACCGGCGATTACGAATTCTACGCCCAGCAGCGCGCGCTGGCGGAAAAACAGCAGCAGGCGCAGTTCGAGCGTCAGCAGGCGATGCTGGCGAAGGAAATCGCCTTCATCGAGCGCTTCAAGGCGCGCGCGTCGCACGCCGCGCAGGTGCAGAGCCGCGTCAAGAAGCTCGACAAGATCGAGCGCGTCGAGCCGCCCAAACGTCGCCAGACCGTGCTGTTCGATTTCCCGCCCGCGCCGCGCTCGGGCGATGATGTCATCTCGGTCAAAGGAGTGCACAAGGCCTATGGCGCGCGCACGATCTATGACGGGCTCGATTTCCATGTGCGACGCAAGGAGCGCTGGTGTGTGATGGGCGTGAACGGGGCTGGAAAATCCACCCTGCTCAAGCTGGTGGCGGGCGAGAGCAAGCCGGATCAAGGCACGGTGAGCATCGGCGCGGGTGTGAAAATGGGGTATTTCGCCCAGCACGCCATGGATGTGCTCGAAGGCGATCTGACGATTTTCGAGATGCTGGAGCAGAGCTTCCCGCAGGCCGGGCAGGGTTCTCTGCGCACGCTTGCCGGGTGCTTCGGGTTTTCGGGCGATGACGTGGAAAAGCGCTGCCGCGTGCTCTCAGGTGGCGAGAAGGCCCGCCTTGTGATGGCGCTGATGCTTTATGACCCGCCCAACCTCCTGGTGTTGGACGAGCCGACCAACCACCTCGACATGGCCACCAAGGAAATGCTGATCAAGGCGTTGGCGGATTATGAAGGCACCATGCTTTTCGTGAGCCACGACAGGCATTTTCTCGCCGCGCTCTCGAACCGTGTGCTGGAACTGACGCCCGAAGGCCCCCACGCCTATGGTGGCGGGTACCTCGAATATGTCGCGCGCACGGGGCATGAGGCGCCCGGTTTGCGGATGTAGTTAGGGTTTGATGGCCCTGAAGGCGGCGGTGATGCCCATGCCGCCGCCGATGCCGATCATCGCAAGGCCCAGCGCGCCGGGCTGCATTTTCATCTGGTGAAAGAGCCGGGTGACAAGGACTGCGCCCGAGGCGCCGAAGGGATGGCCGAGCGCGAGTGCGCCGCCCTGAGCGTTGACGCGCTCCGGCGCAATGGCGAGCTGATCGAGGCTGGCCAGCACCTGCGCGGCAAAAGCCTCGTTGAACTCGATGAAATCAGCATATCCGGGCGCAAGATCGGGGCGGCGCTTGACCAGCGCTTTCGTGGAGGCGACGGGGCCAATGCCGAGGATGTTCGGGTCCACGCCCGCGGTTGCGGCATCCTCAAAGAGAAGCGCGAACGGCACCTTCATGGCGCGCGCTCTGGCGAGCGAGGTGACCAGCACGACACTGGCACCATCGTTGAGCGGGCAGGCGTTGCCAGCTGTCACGCTGCCGCCCTCGACGAATTTGGGCGGCAGGGCCGCGAGCTTCTCGAGGCTTGTGGAGGCGCGGGGGCATTCATCCTGTGCAAGCCCGGCGAGGGGAATGATTTCTGCTGCAAAGAGACCAGCACTTTGCGCCGCAACAGCCTTGGCGTGGCTTTCCAGTGCAAACGCATCCTGCCGCGCCCGCGTGATGCCGAAGGCTGTGGCGACGTTTTCGGCGGCAACCCCCATCTCCGGATCGCCCACCTTGTCGGGGGAGAAGCGCGCGCGGGTGTAGAAGGAGAGGGGGGCGCCGTCCCCGTCTTTCTGGCGCATCCCCTTTTCCCGAGAACCGGTGTCCACTTCTCGGGCGGATGCGCGTTCGGGCCTATGCGCGCGCAAGGGGGCGCGGCTGACGCTTTCCACGCCGCCCGCAAGAAACACCTCTCCCGCGCCGCCGGCGATGAGCTGGCAGGCCGTGACAATCGCCGCCAGACCCGAGCCGCATTGGCGGTCCACCGTCATGCCCGGGATGGCGAGCGGAAGATCGGCTTCAAGGGCAGCGAGGCGCGCGATGTTGCCGCCCCCGCCTGCCGCATTGCCAAGAATGACATCCTCCACGGCGCTGGCGGGCATGCCGGTATCCGCCAGCAGCGCTGTAATGATCGGGGCGGCCAGTGCTTCCAGCGAAACGGCGCTCAAGGCACCGCCTGCGCGACCCATTGGCGTGCGCAGGGCTGCGATGATGACCGGTGTTCGTTCAGGCAAGGCGTTCAAGCCTGTGGTCCCCCTTTTCCAGCCAGCGCGCCAGCGTTGCCCTCGCGATCTTGCCGCTGGAGGTCAGCGGCCATTCGCGCAGGCGAAAAAACGCGCGCGGAACCTTGTAACGCGCCATGCGCGAAGCACAAAATGCCGGCAGATCGGGGGGATCGCCCGCGCAGGACACCACTGCGACAAGGCGCTCGCCAAGGTAGGCATCCGGCAGCGCCAGAACCACGGCCTCGGTGACGCCCGGCGCTTGCGCAAGGTGAGACGCTACCTCCTCCGGATAGACGTTGTAGCCGCCGGTGATCACCATGCCGTCCGCCCGCCCCGCAAGGGTCAGGTGCCCCTCGCTGTCGAGTGCGCCCAGATCCCCGACACTGGCCCATTCCCCCTCCCGAATGAAGGCGTGCTCGCCCTCCGCCATGAGGTAGCCCGCAATGGGATGGGGGCTTTTCACAAAAACCGTGCCGATCGCATCGGGCGGGGCGGGCTTGCCGCCCTTGCGGATCTCGATGCTCGCCCCCGGAAAGGCACGCCCGACACCGCGTGATCCGGTGTAAAGCTTGCCGTCCCCGCTCGGGGTATGATGCGCGAGGCTGACGAAGCCGAGCTCGGATGCGCCATAATATTCTGTGATGCGTGCAGCAGGGAAGGCTTCGGGCAATTGGGCGAGGAGGCTGCGCGAGAGGGCAGCACCGGCGGTCGTGATCTGGGTCAGCGGCAGCGTGCGCCCGCGGTGCCGCGCTTCGCGCAGCAAGGCGTCGAGCATGGTCGGTACCGCGACAAGGCGTGTTATCCCGCGCTCCAGCTGATCAAAGGCCTTGCTTGCGCAAAAGCGCGGCATGCCGGTGAAGGTTGCTCCGGCATCGAGGGTTTCCGCCAGGGCATAAAAGGTGAGGCCATGCACCAGAGGGCCGGGTGCCAGCGTGTCACTGGCGGTCTCAAGGCCGAAGACCGCGCGGCCTTCCGCGAGGCTGAGCGACCAGCTGAGCCTGTCGCGCAGAAAGGCTTTCGGACGGGAGGTGGTTCCGGAGGTGAAGCCGATGAAGAAGGGTTGCTCGGTCTGCGTTTCAGGTAGCGCCTGAGGCGGGTGTTCGAGGCCGAATCCTGCGTTCTCGGGCGTAATCACCAGATCCGGTGCAAGCGCGCCGATCATGTCCTCCTGAAGCGCTTCAGGCCATGCAGGATCGATGAGCGCGAGCGTAACCGGGGCGGCAAGGCCGAGCGCCAACCAGCCCGGGGCCATGGGATGATTGCCCAAGGCCAGCGCCACGAGGGGCTGCCCCGCGGCATGGCCCCGGGCGCGGCGCGGCAGGTTCGCCAGCGCGCCATGGCGGCGGGCGACACTCTCCCAGAGCGCGCCGTAACTGAGCGTCACATCGCCGAGGCGCAGCGCAGGCTTTTCCGGCTGAGTGTCACACCAGTGGCTGAGCCTGCGCGAGAGTGGCATCAGAGCGCGGGGTAAGCGCGACGCACGGCCCGCGCGATCAGCAGCGTGATGACGGCCTTGATCAGATCGCCCGGCAGGAAGGCCATGGCGCCAAAAGCGGCCTTTTGCAGCGGCAGCTTGGCCACCACGCTGAGCCACGGAATGCCGAGCGCGTAGATGACGACAATACCGCCGATGATGAGTGCCAGCAGCGAGAGCAGCGGGGAGGATTCCGGCGCAAGGCGTGCCAGAAGCCAGCCTGTGACAAAGGCCGCCAGCGGGAAGGCGAAGATGAAACCGCCGGAGGGTCCGAGCAGTACGCCGAGGCCGCCGCGTCCGCCCGCCAGCAAGGGCAATCCGGCGGCAACCAAGGCGACGAAGAGCAACAGCGCCAGCCCGCCCCGTTTGGCGCCGAGCAGCGCCCCCGCCAGCATGACACCCAGCGATTGCGCCGTGATCTTGGCCCCCAGTACCGGCAGGTCAATCGGCGGGAAGAGCCCTAGGGCTGCGGTCAGTGCAGCAAAGAGAGCGATTTTGACGATGTCTTTTGTTGTCATGGTACGCCTTTGTCAGGATCGAATCCGCGCGCTTCGATGGCATCGGCGACCTCATCGGTCAATCGTAGCGCGCGGATGATGGTGGGGACGGCCAGCGCCAGAATGTTGTTCTCAAGCCCCCGCACGCGTTGGGCCTCGCGGACTTCAGACGTGATTCGGGCCATGATCGGCACAAAGCGGACGGCAAGGGACAAGGCGAGCGCGGTTCTGGCCGGGTTAACGCCGATGCGTGCCAAGGGTCGCACCATGCGCTCCAGGGTCGCGATCATATCCTGTGTCCGGGTGGTGAGGGTGATGAGCCCTGCCAGCAGCAGAAGCGCCACGAGCCGCGCACCGACGAGCAGCGCCGTTTCCGGCCCGCCGACAAAGGCCTGCACCAGCACGATAAGCGCGCCGA
>JAIUNQ010000122.1 GCA_020161475.1 Pseudomonadota bacterium
GCAAAGCCGGCGATGACATCACCCTTGCCGAGGCGACGCACCTTTTTGGCGTTACCCTTGATGATGGTGTTGCCGAGCGAGACCTGCCCATCGCCACCGATCACGGTTTTTCCCTCCTTGCGGACCAGAAGAATGGTGGTGGCATGCCAGCCTTGCGGCTTTCCATCATCGGACATGAAATGTTTTCCTTTGCACTGGTGCCTATGTAGGGATGGAGTGTGTGCCCTGCCAAGAGCGCAGGGTTTTCACAGACAGCGATTTGGGATTTGAGGCAAAGCGATTTGCGGGCGCGGCGCTTTTTCGCTAAAGCGCGGGATGCACGGCCAAGAGGCCGCGACCAAGGGCTGGAGAACAGGCATGCGCCGCGCGGAAATCAGGCGGGAAACGGGTGAGACCAAGATCGAGGTGGCGCTGGATCTCGACGGCACGGGCCGTTCGGATATCGCCACCGGCATCGGCTTTCTCGACCATATGCTGACGCTGCTGGCGCGCCACTCCATGATTGACCTGCTCGTGCGGGCCGAGGGTGATCTGCATGTCGATGATCACCACACCACCGAGGATGTGGGCATTGCCATGGGGCAGGCCATCGCCATGGCGCTCGACGACAAGAAGGGCATTACCCGCTACGCCGATTGCCTGATGCCGATGGACGAGACGCTGTGCCGCCTCGCGCTCGACATTTCGGGCCGCTCGTTCCTTGTCTTCAAGGCCGAGTTCCCCTCCGAGAAGATCGGCACATTTGATGTCGAGCTGGTGCGAGAGTTCTTTCAGGCGCTGGCCTCGAACGCCCATGTCACGCTGCATGCCGAATGCCTTTATGGCCTGAACAGCCACCATATCGCCGAGGGGCTGTTCAAAGGTCTGGCGCGTGTGCTGCGCAAGGCCGTCGAGATTGACCAGCGCGCAGCGGATCGCGTGCCCTCCACCAAGGGGACGCTCTCGATCTGATGATGCTGTCGGGGCGGCGCAGGCTGCTCCGATGTCCTGATGGCCGCTTGAACAGGAGTTTCTCCCATGGCGCGCTACACGGTTCATGTTCCCAAGCTCGCTCCCTCTCACGAGGCGGCGCTGGAGCGGGCCGTGTTCGTGCGCGAGGGCTGGAGCTGGGGCGCGTTCTTCTTCGGCCCGCTGTGGTTGCTCTGGCATCGCCATTGGGTCATCGGCCTGATCGTGCTGGTGCTGGAAGGCGTTTTGCTCGGCACCCTGGACTCTCTGTCTCTGCATCCCACCGCCAGCGCCATGGCGCATTTCCTGCTCTCTCTGCTTTTCGGGCTGGAGGGGGCTTCCTTGCGCCGTTTCGCGCTGGCAAAGGCAGGTTATGCGGAAGTCGCGCTGGTCGCCGGCGGTTCGATGGATGAGATGGAGCGTCGCTTTTTTGCTTCTGTTACGCCGGTGGTGCCTGCTGTGGCGGCCCCCGTTTCCGTGGTGCCGCAGGTCAGCCCCGGCGGCGTCATCGGCCTGTTTCCCCAAGCGAGGACCTAAGTGAAGATCGCGTTGATCGATTATGGCGCCGGCAACCTGCACTCGGCAGGCAAGGCTCTGATGCGCGCAGCGGACGAGGCGGGGATTGTTGCGCATGTGGTTTTGGGCGCCAATCCGGAGGAGATCGCTGAAGCCGATCGCATCGTTCTGCCGGGCGATGGCGCTTTCCGCGATTGCCGCGAGAATCTCGCTGCTGTCGATGGGCTGGAAGAGGTTCTGCACGAAACAGTGCGCGTGAAGGGCCGCCCTTTCCTCGGCATTTGCGTGGGCATGCAGCTGCTGGCCGATGTCGGCGAGGAGCGCGGGCTCACCAAGGGGCTGGGCTGGGTGCCGGGACGCGTTGTCGCGCTGGATCCGAAGGAGCGCCACCTCAAGGTGCCGCACATGGGCTGGAACACGCTGGAAAAGCGCGCTGACCATCCGGTGCTCGACGGTCTGCCTTTTGGTGAGGACGGCTTGCACGCCTATTTCCTGCATTCCTACCATCTGCTGCCGCAGAACGAGGCTGACCTGATCGCCACCGCGAACTACGGCGGGGCTGTTTCGGCCATCGTTGGCCATGGCACGGCCATCGGCACGCAGTTTCACCCCGAGAAGAGCCAGACGCTCGGCATCAAGCTGCTCGCGAATTTCCTGCGCTGGGCCCCCTAATTTCGTTCAAGAGTAAAACATGATCCTCTACCCCGCCATCGACCTCAAGAACGGCCAATGCGTTCGCCTGAAACAGGGCGACATGGAGCAGGCGACCGTTTTCAACGATGATCCCGGCGCGCAGGGCGCCGCCTTCGAGGCGCAGGGCTTTGAGGCGCTCCATGTGGTCGATCTCGACGGCGCTTTTGCCGGCAAGCCGGTGAATGCGGCTGCGGTCGAGAGCATCCTCGCCCGCGTCAAATTCCCGGTGCAGCTCGGCGGGGGCATCCGCTCGATGGCGCAGGTCGAGGCCTGGGTGAAGGCGGGCATTTCGCGCGTCATCATCGGCACCGCGGCGCTGCGCGACCCCGAGTTCGTCAAGTCAGCCGCGAAGGCCTTTCCGGGCAAGGTTGCGGTGGGCATTGATGCGCGTGACGGTTTTGTTGCGGTGGAAGGCTGGGCGGAAACCTCGACGCTTCAGGCGGCGGAGCTTGGCAAGCGCTTCGAGGATGCGGGCGTTGCCGCCATCATCTACACCAACATCGCGCGCGACGGCATGCTTTCGGGCCTTGATTTCGAGGGCACCATCGCGCTGGGCCATGCGCTCACCATTCCGGTGATTGCCTCGGGCGGTCTCGCCTCGATGGCGGATATCGAACGCCTCACGCAGCCCGATTGTGCGCATCTTGCCGGCGCGATCACGGGCCGCGCGCTTTATGATGGCCGCCTCGATCCTGCCGCAGCACTCGCGCTGATGAAGAAGGCTAAAGCAGCATGACGCTGAAAACGCGCATCATTCCCTGCCTCGACGTGAAAGACGGGCGGGTCGTCAAGGGCATCAACTTCCTTGAGCTTGCCGATGTCGGCGATCCCGTGGAAAGCGCCAAGGCCTATGACGCCGCTGGTGCCGATGAGCTCTGCTTCCTCGACATCACCGCTAGCCACGAAAACCGCGGCACGATCCTCGATGTCGTGCGGCGCACCGCCGAGAACTGCTTCATGCCGGTGACGGTGGGCGGGGGCGTGCGCGAGGTGGAAGACGTGCGCCGCCTGATGCTGGCCGGGGCCGACAAGGTTTCGATCAACACCGCTGCCGTGAAAGACCGCGCCATTGTCGGGCGCGCCGCCGAGCGCTTCGGCGCGCAGGCGATTGTCGTGGCGATTGATGCCAAGCGCGTCTCCAAGGACGGCGAGGCGGACCGCTGGGAGATTTTCACCCATGGCGGGCGTCATCCCACGGGCATTGATGCGATTGAATATGCGGTTTCCGTCGCCGATCTCGGCGCGGGCGAAATCCTGCTCACCTCGATGGATCGCGATGGTACCAAGGCGGGCTTCGACCTCAAGCTCACCCGTGCGATCTCGGATGCCGTGAGCATCCCGGTGGTGGCCTCGGGCGGGGTCGGCACACTCGATCACTTCGTCGAAGGCGTCACCATGGGCGGTGCCAGCGCGGTGCTGGCGGCCTCGGTCTTCCATTACGGCACTTTCTCGGTGGGCCAGGTGAAACAGCACATGGCGAAAGCCGGCATTCCCATGAGGCTCGCATGAGCGAGGTTGGCATGAGCTTTGATCTTGATAAACTTGAGAAAATCGTCGCGGAGCGCGCCAGCGCCCCACCCGATCAGTCCTACACCGCCAAGCTCAAAGCGCAGGGCATGGAACGCGCGGCGAAAAAGCTGGGCGAAGAGGCCGTTGAAGCCGTGATTGCCGCCGTTTCCGGCAACCGGGAAGAGCTTGTCAAGGAAAGCGCGGACATCCTGTATCATCTCTTGGTCGTTCTTCACCTCGGCCAGGTGAGTGTGCAGGATGTGATGGAAGAGCTTGCCCGCCGCACAGGACAGAGCGGTTTGCAGGAAAAGGCATCGCGGCCAAAAGATTGACCCCCCGGAGATTTCCGGGTTTTGCGTAACAAAGGGTCCAGCATGGACGCCAAGGCTTCGAAAATCGCGCCGGAAATCGATCTTTCGCCCTATCGCGTGTTCAGCCGCGAAAACTGGGCGAGCCTTCGTGCCGACACACCCCTGACGCTGACGCTGGAGGAGATCAAGAACCTCTCCTCGATCAATGATCGGCTCGATCTCGACGAAGTGGTGGAGATTTACCTGCCACTCTCGCGCCTGCTCTCGCTGTATGTCGCGGCGACGCAAGGGCTGTTCAAGGCCACAGCGCGCTTTCTTTCCGCCGGGGACGGCAAGGTGCCCTATATCATTGGTGTCGCGGGCTCTGTGGCGGTGGGCAAATCCACCGCCGCGCGCGTGCTGGAAAAGTTGCTGGCGCGCTGGCCCAACACGCCCAAAGTGAGCCTTGTCACCACCGACGGCTTCCTGCTGCCCAATGCGGAGCTGCGCCGCCTCGGCCTGATGGAGCGCAAGGGCTTCCCCGAGAGCTATGACGGGCAGGCGCTGCTGAACTTCCTCGCGCGCGTGAAGGCGGGCGAGGCGCAGGTCAAGGCGCCCCTCTATTCCCACCTTGTCTATGACGTGATCCCCGGCGAAGAGGTCGTGATCGACCGCCCGGACATCCTGATCGTCGAGGGGCTCAACGTGCTCCAGAGCGCGCGACCGGGCAAGGAGGCGAAAGCCATCCCCTTCGTCTCGGATTTCTTCGATTTCTCGATCTATATGGATGCCGATGAGACCATGCTGCGGCAATGGTATGTCGAGCGCTTCATGACGCTGCGCCAGACCGCCTTCCGCAAGCCGGAGAGCTTCTTCCGCCGCTATGCCGATCTTGATGAGGATGAAGCGCTCGCCACCGCCAACGGGTTGTGGGATCGCATCAACCTGCCGAACCTGCGCGAGAACATCCTGCCGACGCGGCCGCGCGCCTCGCTGATCCTGCACAAGGGCCAGAGCCACCGGATCGAGGAAGTGGCGTTGAGGAAGTTGTGAGTTTTGCTGACGCGCAGGTCTTCGCCGCGCGTCAGAAGACCCCTCGCATAAGCTCGGGCGGCCGTTCGGCCTTCGAAAGTGTCCTCAAACGTTCTTCTGGGCATCAGATACCCGGACGTTTCAAACAAATTTTTCGGTCTCGTCATAAACGGGCTTGGCCCGGTCATCCACGACTTTGCGAGGGTTGTGCAAGTCGTGGATACCCGCCCCAAGGGCGGGCATGACGTATTACGAGGGAAGCGGGCTCAGAGAACGCCAACCTGCTCGGCGAGTTCCTTCAGCGGCACCGCCGGGCGGGCGCCGATCTTCTGGATGACATGGGAAGCCGCGAGCGCGCCCAGACGCCCCGCCTTCTCATAACCCATGCCCGCCGTGTAGCCGAAGAGGAAGCCGGCGGCATAAGCGTCGCCTGCGCCAGTGGCATCCACGAGGGTCTCAATCGGCGTTGCGGGCACAGCCATGGTGAGGCTGCCCTCGATGATCACAGCACCCTTTTCCGAGCGCGTCACGGCGGCGCGCTTGGCTTCGGTGCGCAAGCCGTCGAGCGCGGTGTCGAAATCAGCGGTTTCATAGAGCGATTTCAGCTCATGCTCGTTGGCGAACACCAGATCGACTGCGCCGGTGCGGATCAGCTCGCGGAATTCGCCGCGATAGCGATCGACACAGAAGGTATCCGAGAGGGTGAGCGCGACCTCGCGGCCCGCGGCATGGGCCAGCTCAGCGGCCTTACGGAAGGCCGCTTTGGCGGCGGGCGGATCCCAGAGGTAGCCTTCAAGGTAAGTGACCTTGGCGCGGGCCACGGTTGCGGGGTCCACATCGGCTTCCGAGAGGTTCTGGCAGGCACCGAGGTAGGTGTTCATGGTGCGCTCGCCATCGGGTGTCACCAGAATGAAGCTGCGGGCGGTGGCCGGGCCGTCCGTGGCGGCAGCGGTGCCGAAGGCAACGCCTGATTTGACTATATCATGCGCGAAAACATCACCCACGGCGTCGTTCTTGATGCGGCCCACAAAGCCGCAGCGCGCACCAAAAGAAGCCGCGCCGACCACCGTATTCGCCGCCGAGCCACCCGAGACAATGGTGGCGGGGCCCATGGCCGCATAGAGCTTTTCGGCCTGTGCCTCGTCGATCAGGGTCATCGAGCCCTTGGCGACCCCCTGCCGGACGAGGAAATCATCCTGAGCGCGGGCGATCACATCGACAATCGCGTTGCCGAGGGCGAGAATATCAAGTTCGTGCGACATGGTGGACCTTTTCCCGGAAAAGCTTCGGCCTTCGCATCGCGGTTTTGGACCATGCGGTCAAGCGGAAGCGCTCAGGCAAGGTTCTTATTTCGGCGCAGACGCACGTAAAGCGCGCCCTCCCCGCCGTGCCCCCGCGCCGCGGTTTCAAACCCCATCACGATGCGGCGCATGGCGGGGTCGGCCAGCCAATGGGGCACGAAACGGCGCAGGACACCGCGCTCCTCGCCGCGCGAATCCACAGTTTCGGGATTTCTTGTGCCCTTACCAGTGATGACCAGCACCACGCGCGCCCCGGCATGATGGGTGCGCAGCAAAAAGCTATGGAGCGCGGCATGGGCCTCACTCTGGCGCATGCCGTGCAGGTCAATGCGCGCATCGATCTCGGTGCTCCCGCGCGAGATCTGGCGCAGGCTTTTCCTGTCGAGCCGGGCGAGGGGCGGCAGGCTCGGTGTGCGCTGGGGGGGCGGTGCGGGTACAGGCGGCGCTGCCGGATCGGGCTTCGGCAGTGGGGGAACGTCCGAAAGGTCGGGCAGGGTGCGCCCCTCCAGCGGCGTGATCGAGCGAGCGACATGGCTCCAGAGAGCATGATCCTCGGCGCTGAGCGGCTTCGTTTTAGGCCGGGGTTTGGCCTTGCGCGCCGGTTTTTCCGCCTCTCGTTTCTCGCTTTTGGGCGTGCGGGCGAGGATCTTGAACCATGTCACGGGTTCACTCCTTCGGCAGGAGCGTGATGAAGCGCAGCGCATCGCGCACGAGACCGGCGCGCTCCCCGGCTTGGGCGCCTGAACCCATGAAGTAGTCGGCGCGGGCGGGGCCCAGAATAGCCGAGCCGGTGTCCTGCGCGATCATCAGGCGCTCCATGCGCTGGCGCGGCCCCTGCGGGGTGAGCGGGTTCACGGCGATGAAAACGGGCAGGCCATAGGGCCAGAGGGTGCGATCAATCGCCAGCGAGCGATGCGGGGTGAGCGGGACGCCAGCACCGCCGATGGGGCCTTTGGCGGCATCGAGCGCATCGTTGCGGGCAAAGAAGACATAGGAGCGGTTCAGCTCCATGAGCGCGCGTCCGCGTGCGGCATCTGCCCGCAGATAGGCCATCAGCTTGGCAAGCGTCATTTCCTCCAGCGTCATATCGCCGCGCTCGACGATCTTGCGTCCGATGGAGGTATAGGGATGCCCGTTGCGCCCGGCGTAGACGAGTCGCGTGATGCGACCATCGGGTAGGCGAAGGCGGGCCGAGCCCTGAACCTGTGTGAT
>JAIUNQ010000123.1 GCA_020161475.1 Pseudomonadota bacterium
GTCGTGTTCTGCGGCCTCTTCCCGGTCGATGCGGCGGATTTCGATGAGCTTCGCGCCGCCATGGGCAAGCTGCGCCTGAATGACGCCAGCTTCACCTTCGAGATGGAAAGCTCTGCGGCGCTCGGCTTCGGCTTCCGCTGCGGGTTTCTGGGCCTGCTGCACCTCGAAATCATTCAAGAGCGCCTGACGCGCGAGTTCAACCTCGATCTCATCGCCACCGCACCGAGCGTCGTCTATCAGATCGCGCTGCGTGACGGGGAAACCATTGATCTGCACAACCCGGCGGATTTGCCGGATGTGATGAAGATCCTTGAGATTCGCGAGCCGTGGATTCGCGCCACGATTCTGACGCCTGATGATTATCTCGGCGCCATCCTGAAGCTGTGTCAGGAGCGGCGCGGCAACCAGATCGACCTCACCTATGTCGGCAAGCGCGCGATGGTGGTTTACGATCTGCCGCTCAACGAAGTGGTGTTCGACTTCTACGACCGCCTGAAATCGGTTTCGAAGGGCTATGCCAGCTTCGACTACAACATCACGGACTATCGTGAGGGCGACCTTGTGAAGCTCTCGATCCTCGTCAATGCCGAGCCGGTCGATGCGCTTTCCATGCTGGTGCATCGCCAGCGCGCCGAAGGGCGTGGCCGTGTGATGTGCGAGAAGCTCAAGGATCTCATCCCGCCGCACCTGTTCCAGATTCCGATCCAGGCGGCCATCGGCGGCAAGATCATTGCACGCGAAACCGTGCGCGCCATGCGCAAGGACGTGACCGCGAAATGCTACGGCGGCGACATCTCGCGCAAGCGCAAGCTGCTGGACAAGCAGAAAGAGGGCAAGAAGAAGATGCGGCAGTTCGGCAAGGTCGAAATTCCGCAGGAAGCCTTCATTGCCGCCCTCAAGATGGATTCTTGAGGCAGGCCGAACTGCATTCTTCTGAGTGACGGCTGCGCCGCGGGGAGCCGGTTCCCACCTCCCCTGCGCAGCCTATGGGGTCGGCAAGGTCGAAATCCCGCAGGAAGCTTTCATTGCCGCGCTGAAGATGGATTCTTGAGGCAGGCCGAACCGCTTTCTTCTGAGTAACAGCGGCGCGATCCGTTTAAAGTCGCGCCACGTCCTTCACCAGACGCCCGCTGGCCAGCCGCCCGGATTTGATGTCCTTCGAGACGGTGAGCGCGCCGCCATCAACCACCCAATGGGTGATGCCCGCCGCGAACCACATGGCGGTGAGCGCCACCCAGGCCGTCATGGCGAAAACAGCACCGCCGGAGACACCCGCGCCCACCGCGCAGCCGCCGGCCAACACCGCGCCAAAGCCCATGAGTGCCGCGCCCACCATGTAGCGCAGGGTGCCGGTGGCGGCATCAAACGCCGCGATCTTGAAGCGTCGCGCCAGCAGTGCCGACACCATGGCGCCGAGAAACACGCCGGGGACGAGGGTTGAATCGAACCCCGGCTTTTCAGCGCCGTGCTGGAGAATGCGCATCAGGAATTCTGCGGAAGGACCCGCGAAGGTGATCCCATGCACCACGGCCGGGGCATTTGCCGCCAAAGCGATGGCATAGGTGAGGTAATAGGCCAGCGCGACGGCAAGCCCGCAGCCGATGCCGCCAATCCACCCCCAGAGGCCAATGCGCCCGCGAATGGCGAAGAAGAACGCCGCGCCAAGCCACATCAGCGCGAAGGGGAAGCGGTCGGCATCGCGCGCCTTGAGACGGGCAACCACATCATTCTGGCCGCCATCAATGGTCCAAAGATCGGCGATCCAACGTGCTAGTGGCTCCAGCGCGCCCGCCCAAGCGCTTTGCGTGATGACCACGAACACCAGCCCCGCGATCAGCGCCCGCAGGTTGCCGGTGCCGGAGGACACAATGAGCCGCGAGGCGCAACCGCGCGCCAGAATCATGCCGATGCCGAAGAATGCGCCGCCGATAATCGCGCCGGACATCGAGGTCTTCTGCGCCAGCATGGGCAGCGTGGAGACATCGAGACTGCCATGGGCGCGCATGAACTGGATGGTGACAATTGCCACGCCGAAGGTGAGCAGCCAGATGGCGAGGCGCACGCCAAAATGCGCGGTGAAGAACTCGATGACCGCCGTGCGCAGGCAGAATCCCGAGCGATGCGCCATGAACCCGAACAGGAACCCGACGGCAAGCCCCGCCATGGCCAAGGTCCCCGGAAGGCCAACGGACTTGAGCAGGGAATCAATCAGGGTCGCGAGCATGGTGCATCCTCCCCGGAGCCCGATGACCCCGTGTGATGCCCACTCTCGCGGTTTGGGCGCGTTTACCCCTTGATCAGCGTCAAAGCTGGCTCAGGAGATGATGATCCGCGCCTTGCCCGCGCCGACCTGCTTGACGAGGTTGTAAAGCGTGCGGGCATTGCCCGTGGCCAGACGAATGCAGCCATGGCTCGCCGGGCGACCCAGCGCTTTTACCGCACCGGTGCCATGCACGGCATAGCCGCCCTTGAAGAAGATCGAATACGGCATGGGCGAGTTGTAATACTTCTTCGAGAAGTAGCTCACATGCATGCGCTGGGGCGAATAGACGCCGCGCGGCGTCACGAAACCCTTGCGGGCAGTGGAGACATGCCAGACATGGGCCACTTCGCCGCCCACGGTCACGACCATGCGCTGGGCACCAAGATCCACGCGCGCTTCCACCGTGGAGCCGGGGCGCGCCACCACGGCGGCCTGCGGGACCTGCACGCGCGCGGCCATCATCTTGCGCTTGGCAATCCGCTCGGCCTTGAGGCGGCGGGCCTGAAGCGCGGCATAGGCCTTCTTGCGCTTATGGGAAACATACACCCGCTTCTTGAGGCGCGGCTGGGCCTGGAAAACCGAATCGGGCGATTGATACCCATAGAGGATGCGATCCGGGCTCTGGGCGCTGGCGGTGCCGGCGAAGGCGAAAACACCGAAGACGACGGCAAGAGCAGCCATAAGGCGGCGGGCAACAACGCGGAACATGACGCCTCCGAAACGCGGGTACAGGGCTCGATGCGTCGCAATCTGCCAAAAATTCGACTCCGGATCGTCAAGGAACATGGTTTACGAATCCTCTCTCTTACGAAAGGGTTAACCTTCCGCGCGCAGGATCGGGCGATGCGATTCAAGACCTCGACCCTCCTGTTTCTGGCGCTTTTCGCGCTGATCCCGCCCGCTCAGGCGCAACAGACGCAGAGCGAAGAGGAGGTGCGGCGCGAAAAGGTGCTGAACCAGCTGCCCGACAATGCCGCCAAGCGCATTTTCGGGACCGCGCCCGGCCCGGCCAACCTTCAGGCGCGGGCGATCGGCTCTTTCGCGCGCGGTTGCCTTGCCGGCGCAAAAGCGCTGCCGGTGGATGGCGAGACCTGGCAGGTGATGCGCCTGTCGCGCAACCGCATGTGGGGCCACCCGGACCTGATCAACCTCATCGAGCGTATTGCCCGGCGCGCGCCCAAAGAAGCGGGCTGGCCGGGGCTGCTGGTGGGCGATATTTCGCAGCCGCGCGGCGGACCGATGCTGACAGGCCATGCCTCGCACCAGATCGGGCTCGATGCCGACATCTGGCTCACCCCCATGCCGGATCGCCGACTGTCGCGCAACGAGCGCGAGAACATGAGCGCGACCAACCTCGTGCGCTCGGACTGGATGGATGTGAACGACAACATCTATTCCGAAGAGCACCTCGCGCTGATCCGTCTGGCGGCAAAAGAGCGGGCTGTCGCCCGCATTTTCGTCAACCCGGCCATCAAAGTCGCGTTATGCCGCGATGCGGGCGCGGACCGGGGCTGGCTCTCCAAGGTGCGCCCGATGTGGGGCCACAATTACCATTTCCACATCCGCATCGCCTGCCCCGCCGGGGATGCGACCTGCTCCGATCAGGCCCCACCCGAGAGCGATGATGGCTGTGGGGCCGAGCTTCAGGACTGGCTGAAGAAGCAATATGCAGCCATGCACAAGCCCAAGCCGCCGGGCGGCGGTTCGGGCAAGCCTCCCAAACCGCCACGCCCCTGGACGCTGGATGATTTGCCCGCCGAATGCCGCGCCGTGGCGGTGAGCCGGTAGGATTTACGACCCGTCATGCCCGCCCTTGCGGCGGGTATCCACGACTTCGCCAGATCCTGATGGCGCGTTGGGAGATTTTCTTTTCGCTCGAGGCTTCGGCATCGCTCAAGTCGTGGATGGCCGGGACAAGCCCGGCCATGACGCTCTCAGATCAGAAGAACCGGACAGCTTACTTCTTCAGCTTTGCCAGCCGCTCCAGCGCGGCATCCAGCGTCGAAGTTTTCTTGGCAAAGCACAGGCGCACCACATTGCGCACGTGATTTTCCGCGTAAAACGCCGAGACAGGAATAGCGGCCACGCCCACCTCGCGCACGAGGCGCTGGCAGAAGGCGGCATCATCGCTCTCCCCCAAGGGGGCAATGTCGATATTGACGAAATAGGTGCCCTGCGCGGGGATGACCGGAAAGCCAAGCTGGCGCAGCCCGGCACAGAGGTGATCCCGCCCGGCCTGAAAGCCCTGCCGCATCTGCCGGAAATACTCATCGTCCTTCATCAGACCATGCGCGACAGCCACCTGAAGGTTGGGCGGGGTCGTGAAGGTGAGGAACTGGTGCGCCTTGGCGATCACCTTCATCAGGCGCGGTGCGGCCATCACAAAACCGACCTTCCAGCCCGTGAGCGAGAAGATCTTGCCTGCGGAGCCGATCTTCACGCAGCGATCGCGCATCCCCTCGATGCCGAGGAGCGGGACATGGGTGTGATTGTCGAAGACGACATGCTCCCACACCTCGTCACACACGGCGATGACATCGTGTCTGACGCAGTAGCGCGCCAGCAGTTCAAGGTCCTCGCGCGGGCAGACCGAGCCGGTCGGGTTGAGCGGATTGTTGAGCACAACCAGCTTCGTACGGTCCGAGAAGACCGCCGCCAGATCCTCCTCCGAGAAGCGCCAGTGCGGCGGGCGCAGGGTGACGAACTTCGCGACGCCCCCCGCGCGCTGCACGAGCGGTAGGTAAGCGTCATACATCGGCTGGATCAGCACGACCTCATCCCCCGGTGCCACCAGCGAGAGAATGCAAGCCGCCAACGCCTCGGTTGCGCCCGAGACCACCATCACTTCCGAGGGTGCATCGAGGTTCAGCCCCTGATGATGGGCGTAATGCCTGGCCACCGCTTCGCGCGTCTCCGGCAGGCCCATCATCGAGGGATACTGGTTATAGCCGTTGAGCACGGCATCGGCCGCTTTGGCGCGCACATCCTCTGGCCCCGGATCATCGGGGAACCCCTGGCCCAGGTTCACGGCATCCAGCTCGCGGGCGAGGGAGGACATGACCTCGAAGATGGTCGTCGGCAGGGCGGAGAAGGTGGGATCGAAGGGCTTGGTCATCGCTCGGGTATGGGCTTGGGGCACGGGGAGAGATGCGTTTTGGCGCAAGACAGGGCGCGGACGATAGCGATCTGCGCTGCCGGGCACCAGAGGGCGGGCCGCGAATCCGTCACGCGGCTTACGGCAGGATAAGGAATCCGCTCTATGCCCTTGCACTGAATCATGTGAAGTGATAATTTTCAAAAATCATCATTCATCAATATTCACAAGACCTAATGAACATTCGCCATCGCCCCACCGCCGAGGACACCCGCGAGCGCATCATCAGCGTCGCGGAGGAGCATTTCCGCCGGGTCGGCTACGCCAAAACAGCCGTGGCCGATATTGCGGCGGCGCTGCACATGTCTCCGGCCAATATCTACCGCTTCTTTGCCTCCAAAAGCGCGATCAATCATGCGATCTGCTCACGCCTGATGGACGAGGTGAACGCTGCCATCGGCGCGATCGTGAATGGTCCGGGCACGGCCGCCGAGAAACTCCGTGCCTTCGTCATCAGCCTGCATCGCCACAACAAGACGCGGCTGACCAACGAACATCGCCTGTATGACATGGTGGAGGTGGCGATGGCCGAAAACTGGCCCGCCATCGACGCGCATTGCCAGCGTATGCGCCAGTTTCTGGCGCAGATCCTGCGGCAGGGCATTGAGGCCGGCGAGTTCCGCGCGGTTGATGCGGATGTCTTCGCCGATACCGCCTGCAACGCCTCCGCCAAGGTCATCCACCCCACCCTGATCGCGCAATGCACCGCCTGCGGTGAAACCGATCAGGAAGACCAAGCCCATCGCCTCGTCGATCTTTTCCTTGCAGCCCTGCGTCCCTGAACCATGAGCCAGAGCCTTTCAAAACCCTCCCTGATCGCCCGTTTCGCCGGGCTCCGTTTCGGCTTTCTGCCCGAGAAGCTGCGTCCGTTCTCGCCGTTGATCCTGCTTGTGGTGGTGCTGGCGGCAGCTGGCTTCGCCTTCGGGCGGGGCGGGGCCAAGAAGGTGGAGGACAAGGGAGACGGCCTCAAGCGCGTGCAGGTGATTACCGTGAAGCCTGCGCCGGTGGTGGCGCCGCGCACGCTCTCGGGCACGCTGCGGGCACGCATTGAAACCGATGTCGGCTTCCGGGTCACCGGCAAGATCGCCGAACGCAAGGTGCAGCTGGGGGATCGCGTCAAGGCCGGCAGCGTGCTGGCGCTGCTGGATGCGGGCGATTTCCGCCTGAACCGGGAAGCCGCCGAGGCGGAGCTGAAGGCTGCAACCTCGATCTTCACCCAGCAGGAGCTGGATTTTGCCCGCGTGAGCGAGCTTCGGGCCCGGGGTTTTTCGACCGCGCAGGCGGCGGAAGCCAAGCGGGCGGCGCTCGATGAGGCGCGCGGGCGTCTGGAGCGCGCCAAGCGTCAGGCGGAACTGGCAGCCAACAACGAGGCTTACACGCGCCTGACTGCCGATGCTGATGGCATCGTGGCCGGCGTCTTTGCGGAAGCGGGACAGGTGGTGGCGGCCGGACAACCGGTGCTGCGCCTTGCACGGGACGGTGAGCGCGAAGCACAGGTGGCTGTGCCCGAGCAGGATCTCGATTTCGTCCGCAAGGCCGAGGCGAGCGTGGCGTTGTGGTCGGAGCCGGACCGCCGGTTCAAGGCGCGTCTGCGCGAACTCTCGCCCAACGCGGACCCCACGACGCGCACCTTCCTTGCGCGCTATTCGGTGGAAGGGCTTTCGCCCGAAGCGCCGCTCGGCATGACCGTGACGCTTTCGCTTGCGGACCCTGAAACCCGCAACGGCGTGCGCGTGCCGCTCTCGGCGCTCGTGAACGAAGGCAGCGGGCCGGAAGTTTTCGTGCTCGCCGGGGCTGAAAACCAGCTGGAGCGCCGCAAGGTTGTGCTGATTGGTTACGATGCGCGCGATGCGCTGATCGCCAGCGGCCTCAAGGACGGGGAACGCGTCGTCACCTTGGGCGTGCATACGCTGCGCATCGGCGAAAAGGTGGTGCCGCTGCCGGAAATCGCACGGGGGAGCTGAGGACCAGCCATGAGCCAGTTCAACCTCTCGGCCTGGGCCGTCCGGCACCAGTCGCTGGTCCTGTTCTTCATCATCGTGATCCTGCTGGCGGGCAGCATGTCCTACCTGCGGCTGGG
>JAIUNQ010000124.1 GCA_020161475.1 Pseudomonadota bacterium
GCGGGCATCCTCTGCGCCCTCTCGGATGGCCAGCGGCTGGTGACGGGCGGCGAGGACGGGAAGGTGGTTGAAACGCTCCCCGACGGCACCGCAAAGGTGCTGGCGGAGGAGAAGGGGCGCTGGGTGGAAACGCTTGCGCTGGGACCGGATGGCGCGGTGGCGTTTGCTGTCGGCAAAAAGGTTGTGGCGCGTGACGGCAAGGGCAAAATGCGTGACTGGAGCGCGCCTTCCACGCCGCAGGGGCTGGCTTTCGCGCCCAAGGGCTATCGCCTCGCCATCTCCCATATCGACGGCGCGAGCCTCTGGTTTGCCGCAACCGACGCCGCCCCGGAAAAATACGAGTGGAAGGGCCCGCATCTCGATGTGACCTTCTCGCCCGACAATCGCTTCCTGGTCACCTCGATGCAGGAGAACCAGCTCCACGGCTGGACGGTACAGGACAAGCGCCACATGCGCATGTCGGGCTATCCGGCCAAGACGCGCTCGTTCTCGTGGTCGCATGACGGGTTGTGGCTCGCCACTTCCGGCGCGGAAGCCGCCATCATCTGGCCCTTCGCGAAGGATGGCCCCACCGGCAAGGCCCCGCGCGAATGCGGGGTGCGCCCCGCCAAGGTGACGCAGGTGGCCTTCCACCCCAAGGCGCTGGTGCTCGCCATCGGCTATGAGGATGGCTTTATCATGCTGGTGCGCCTGACGGACAACGCGGAGCTGCTCGCCCGCACGCCGGGCGAGGATCGCAAACCCGTGACGACAATGGCGTGGGACGCGCCGGGCAAGCACCTGATCTTCGGGCTGGAAAACGGCGAGGCGGGGCTGCTCGCCCTGCCGATGTAAGCCCATGCCGCGAAAAAGTGGCATCCGGTTTTTCGATTCAAGGCATGGGCAATGAATTGAAAATGGCCCTGTTCAAGAACCCTTTCCGCAAGAAGCCCGATGCGGCAGCGGATACCGCGCGCGCCAATATCCGGGCTTGGGCAGAAGAGGTGCTCGGTAGCCCCGAGGGGCTGGCGTTGACGATTTCGGAAGTCGAATGCCCCGACCCTGCCTGCCCCGGCTTTGAAACCTTCATCCTTGTGATGCGCGAGGGCGAGGCGACACAGGCCGTGAAGGTGAAAAAGCCGCTTGCCGAAGTGAGCGAGGCCGATGTGCGCGAGGCACTGAAGTTCCTATAAAAAGGCCGGTTTCCCGGCCTTTGATCATTTCACATCAATACCTTGCAGGGCCATACACTGCTTGTAAGCGGCTGTGCCCTGCTTATGGCCCTTGCTTTCGCAGTGACGCCGCGCCCTGGACGACCCCTTCACACTAGACTTGCCGGGATCTTTCCAGCCCGCAGCATAAGCATCGGACGCCGCAAAGGACGCCGGAACGACAAACAGCCCGAAGACCAAGCCTCCAAGCAACAAGATTTTTTTCATTTTGTATCCTCCCGTGCTTCTTCCCATTGAAGAAGCACGGACAAGGAATACTTTCCAGAAGCCGGTGTCAACGCACCGCTAGGCATCCCCTTCGGGGGCGCCAGCCTTACCCCTGCACAAGCACGTTGCGGAACTGCCACGGATCGTTGCGGTCCACATTCTCGGGGAACAGCTTCTCGCGGTCCGCCAGCGGGTTCCAATCGGTGTAGAAGCCGTTGACCGGGCCGAGGTAGGGCATCTGCACTTCAAGGCAGCGCTTGTAGTCCATCTCGTCCGCCTCGACGATGCCCGCCTCCGGGTTCTCCAGCGCCCAGACCATGCCCGCGAGCACCGCCGAGGTCACCTGCATGCCGGTGGCATTCTGGTAGGGGGCGATACGGCGCGTCTCTTCAATCGAGAGCTGCGAGCCGTACCAATAGGCGTTCTTGGCGTGGCCATAGACCAGCACGCCGAGTTCATCGATGCCGTCGACGATCTCGTTCTCATCCAGAATGTGGTGCTTGGGCTGGATATGCCCGCCGTTGCCGAACAGCTCGTGGAGCGAGAGCACGGCATCGTTCGCCGGGTGATAAGCGTAATGGCAAGTGGGGCGGAAGGTCGCGTTCCCCGCGCCATCCCGCACGGTGTAGTAATCCGCAATCGAGATGCTCTCGTTGTGGGTCACGAGGAAGCCATACTGCGCGCCGAGCGTGGGGCACCATGTGCGCACGCGGGTGTTCGCGCCGGGCTGGAGCAGGTAGATCGCCGCGCCGCAGCCAGTCTCGTGCTTGCGCCCGTTCTCCGGCATCCAGGCCTCATGCGTGCCCCAGCCGAGTTCGGCCGGCTGCATGCCTTCGGACAGGAACCCTTCGACCGACCAGGTGTTGACGAACACATTGAACGGCTTGGCCGTTTTCGCGCGCTGGGTATCGCGCTCGGCGATATGCACGCCCTTCACGCCCAGATCAGCCATGTATTTCGCCCAGCCCTCGCGGGTGGTGGGCTCCGGGGCGGTGTGGCCAACGTCCTTGGCAATGTTCACCAGCGCCTGCTTGAGGAACCAGCTCACCATGCCGGGGTTGGCGCCGCAGGTGGACACCGCCGTGGTGCCGCCCGGCTTGCGACGCTTGGCCGCCAGCAACGTCTCGCGCAGGGCATAGTTGGTGCGCGCAGCAGCGCCACCCGAATTGTCCCAGTAGAAGCCCAACCACGGCTCGACAACGGTGTCGATGTAGAGCGAGCCGATCTCGCGGCAGTACTCCATGATATCGACCGAGGAGGTATCGACCGAGAGGTTCACACAGAAGCCCTGCCCGCCGCCATTGGTGAGCAGCGGTCCCAGCAGATCCTTGTAGTTATCCTTGGTGACCGCCGCCTGAATGTAGCGGATGCCGCGCTCGTCGAGCAGCTTGCGATCGGTATCAACCGGATCGACCACCACCATGCGCGATTTGTCGAATTTGAAATGACGTTCGATGAGCGGCAAAGTCCCGCGACCGATCGAGCCGAAGCCGATCATCACGATAGGGCCGGAAATCGTGGCGTAAACAGGCCAGTTGCTCATCGCTTTGGCATCCTTTCACAACAAAAAATCACGCGCGTCTTTTGGTTGGCGCGCGTGACAAGGTCAAGACATCCTTGGGTTTTCAGGCGGCTTTACGCAGCTTCCTGTTGACCGCCGCCCGCAGCGGAACAGCACCGGTCGCCCGAACGCGGCCTGAAGCCGAGGCCAAAGCCCCCTGCTCCAGCTCCAGCCCAAGGAAACGCTCGTTCTCCACCGGCCCCGGCATGACAAGGCGGCGGGTGTGGCGCTGGCTGAACCCCCAACGCGCATAATAGGGCGCATCCCCCACAAGGATCACGGCCTTGTGGCCCAGAGCCTGGGCGACCAACAGACCATGCTCCATCAGCATGGAGCCGAAGCCCTGCCCCTTGAGCATAGGCTCGACCGCCAGCGGGCCCAGCATCAGCGCCGGCACACCGCCGGCATCCACATGCCAGAAGCGCAGCGTGCCCAGAACGCGGTCCCCGCCGCGCAGCACGAAGGCGAGCTCCTGCGCCGGCAGACGCCCCTCGCGCAGACGTTCACAGGTCTTCTGGTGGCGGGTTGGCCCGAAGGCACGGTCCAGAAGCGCCTCGCGCTCGGCCACATCGAAGAGTTTCTCGGTTTCAATACGGATCATGGCGGTTCTCCCCAACGCTCAAGTTGGCCAAGAGAACCCTCGCACCATGAGGCAAGCCTCACGCCGGACGGGAGATTATGCGGGAAAACCCGCGCGCTTGGCGCGCGGGAACACCAATCAGGCAACAGCCTCAGATGACGATCTGACGCAGGCCGGACATGCCGTTGAAGTTCTGAGAGGAATAGGTTGTCGTGTACGCCCCGGTGCCTTCGATCAGCACCTTGTCGCCGATCTCGAGGCTGAAGGGGAGCCAGTACGGGTCCTTCTCATACATCACGTCAACGCTGTCGCAGGTCGGGCCGGCGAGCACGCAGGGGATCTTCTCGTCGCCATCACGCTCGGTGAGGATCGGATAGCGGATCGCCTCATCCATGGTCTCGGCGAGGCCATGGAACTTGCCGATATCGAGGTAGACCCAACGGATATCCGCCGGATCGTCCGACTTCTTCGAGACGAGCACGACCTCGGCCTCGATGATGCCGGCGTTGCCGACCATGCCACGACCCGGCTCGATGATCGTCTCCGGAAGACGGTTGCCAAAATGCGCGCGCAGCGAATCCGAGATGGCGCGGCCATAGGCCTGCACCGCCGGAATGTCCTTCAGGTACTTCGTCGGGAAGCCCCCGCCGAGGTTAACCATCGAGAGCGTGATGCCGCGCTCAGCCATCTCGCGGAAGATCGAGGCGGCCGAAGCGAGCGCGGTGTTCCATACCAGCGGGTTGCGCTGCTGCGAACCGACATGGAAAGAGACACCATGCGCAACCAGCCCGAGGCGATGGGCCTGCTCCAGCACGCGCGGCGCCATTTCCGGCACGCAGCCGAACTTGCGCGAGAGCGGCCATTCGGCATCGGCACCGTCGCACAGGATGCGGCAGAACACCTTCGATCCCGGAGCAGCCCGCGCGATCTTCTCGACCTCGGCTTCGCAATCCACCGCATAGAGACGCACGCCACGCTCATAGGCACGCGCGATATCGCGTTCCTTCTTGATGGTGTTGCCGAAGGAGATGCGATCCGCGGTGGCGCCCGCCGCCAGCGCCATCTCGATTTCGCCGATGGAGGCGCAATCGAAGCAGGAGCCGAGCGTGTTGAGCAGCTCGAGGATTTCCGGGGCCGGGTTCGCCTTCACGGCATAGAACACACGGCTGTCCGGCATGGCCTTGGTGAAGGCAATGTAGTTGTCGCGCACAACCGAAAGGTCGATGACAAGGCAGGGGCCTTCATCACGGCGGGTGCGGAGGAATTCGCGAATACGATCAGTCATGGCAGCATCCCCTTCACGCGGGGGTTTTTCCCGCATTGGCGATGAACGTGGAGGGAAGCAAAAGCCCTTCGTCCCGCGCGGTGGAGGCGCGACACGCTGAACTGCTGCATCCCGCGCCGCGCGAACCCCGGAGAGGGGCCGTTACGGCAGTGACGCTGCGCCGTCGGCAAAACCGCGACCAGAGATGCGACGCATCCCGGCGTTGGAAGAGCCATCGTTTGGAAGGGATGATCCCCACCGCACGCCCGGCAAGATGGACAAGCCTCTTCAGTTCGCCGGACTTGGAACCCGGCTGAGACCAAAAAAGCCCGCTCCGTCGTTGCTTTGAGCTGCGTCACCCGCTTCGGGCGGGGCCGCCGGTTTTCGCCTCCGGCTGCTGGTCCGTTCTTCAGGGTAGAGGCGGAGAGCCTCTCCCCAACGACTGGCGCTTATCCGGCCTCTTGTCCGGAGATTCGCCGACCAGCACGCAACCACAGGCACGTGCGAAATTGGGCAAGGCGTATGTATGCCCAACGCCCCCCCGATGCAACAAAAAATCGCCCCCCGGCCCATGAATTTTTTATGACGAAATTCACGTTGAGGACCAATCAGTTAACTCGCACTCAGAAATGGGCTACCCGCGCGAAATCCTGAGCGCATTCAAAGCCACCGACAGCGATGAGCAGGCCATGGCCGCCCCCGCGATGGCAGGCGAGAGTTTGCCCGCAAAAGCCAGCGGCACCGCGATGCCATTGAAAAGAAACGCGAGGATGAGGTTTTCGCGGATCCCGGCGCGCGTGCGCCGCGCGATGCGCACGAAATCCGCCACCAGTTTGGGGTCGGGCCGGGCGAGAATCACCGAGGCCGCGCCCTTGGCGACCTCCGTGCCCGAACCCATGGCGATTCCCACCTGCGCCGCGCGCAAGGCGGGACCATCATTCAACCCATCGCCCACGAAACCCAGCACCGCACCGGATTTGACCAGCCCTTCCAGCGCCGCCAGCTTGTCCTCGGGCTTGAGGCCCCCGCGCGCATCCGCAATGCCGAGCCACGCCGCCACCGGACCAACCACGGCATCGCGATCCCCCGAAAGCATAACCGGCACGACCCCCTCCGCCTTGAGAGCCGCAATCGCCTCCGCAGCCGTGGCGCGCAGCGGATCGCCGAGCACGAAAACCGCCCGCGCAGCGCCATCCACACTCAGGTAGCTCGCAGGTCGCGCACGCTCCTCATCGCTCAATTCCGATTCAAGGGCGATGAAGCCCGCCTCATCCCCGGCAAAAACCTTGGAACCCAGCCTGAGCGAAGCGCCTTCATGCTGGCCGGAAAGCCCTGCCCCGGCCTGCGCGGCAAAACCCTCGACCGCATCACGAAAAACACCCTGCGCTTTCGCCGCCTGCACGATGGCACCATCCAGCGGATGATCGGAATGCGCGGCGAGGCGGCCCGCCGTTGAGAGCGCAGCCTCAGGCTCGGCACCCGCAATGCGCACCAAGGCGGGCTTGCCCTCGCTGAGCGTGCCTGTTTTGTCGAAGGCAACGTGAGTGAGACGCGCCCCGGCTTCCAGCGCCGCATGATCCGCCAGCAGAATGCCGCGCCGCGCAGCATTCGATGCCCCGGCCACCAGCGCAATCGGCGTCGCCAGCCCCAAGGCACAGGGGCAAGCGACCACCAGCACGGAGGTCGCGACAATCAGCGCACGCTCGAAGCCCGCCCCCTGCCAGATCCAGAACACGGCAGCCGCCACCGCAATCAGAATGATCACGGGGACAAAAACGCGCGAGATGCTGTCGGCCAGCGTCGCAGCCGGTGCGCTCTCCAGCCCCGCGTCCTCGATGAGCCGGGCAAGGCGCGCGAGACGCGTCTCGTCATTCACCCCGCTGGCTTTGACCACCACGCGCCCACCGGAAACGCCTGAGCCCGCGCGCACCGCATCCCCCACGCCGCGCGCCACGGGGAGGCTTTCGCCCGTGAGGCTGGATTCATCGAAAAAGGCATGGCCCTCGATAATCTCGCCGTCCACCGCCAGCACCGCGCCGGGCTTGGCGACGACCTTCATGCCGGGCCGCAGCGCCTCACGCCCGATCTCGCGGGTGGCATCCCCCTCGATAATCTCCACGCGCGGCGGAATGAGATCGGCCAGCGCGGAGAGCGCAGCACTTGCCTCGCGCTTGGCCACGCGCTCGATCAGCTTGCCGAGCAGCACGAAGGCGATCACCGCCACCGAGCCCTCGAAATAGAGCGGTGCGCCGTGATGCGCCGAACCGTTGAGCACATGCCAGAGCGAGAGCCCATAGGCCGTCACCGTGCCCAGCACCACCAGCACATCCATGTTAGACGTGCCGTCCCGCAGGGCGGCGAGGGCGCGCCCGTAGAACGGCCACGCACAATAAAGCTGTGAGACGCTCGCCAGAAGCAGCTGGGTCGAGGGCGCAATCAAATGGCCATGCGCGCCCGAGAAAACCTCAACACCCATGGCGATCATGAAGGGAGTGGCGATCATCAAGGCAATGAGCGCCCGCACCTGCAAACGGCGCTGCTCGGCCTTGAGGGCTGTGGCGCGCGCATCCCGCATCGCGCGGCGCTCTTCAAGGCTGCCGCCCTGCGCATAGCCGTGATAGCCCGCCCCTTCGATCGCTTTGAGCGCGGCAGCGGTCGCGGCATTCGCCGTCAC
>JAIUNQ010000125.1 GCA_020161475.1 Pseudomonadota bacterium
CGCAGGCGAGCTGATAGCCGCCGAGGGCCTTGATCGCGATGATCTCCCCGGCTTCAAGCGCCGCCACCGTCCCCCGGATGGGATCATCCGGCACGCTGAGGTCACTGGCCCAGCGCTCCAGCACAAGTCGAGGGCCGCAGGCGGGGCAGGCGATCGGCTCGGCATGGAAGCGCCGATCCTCAGGGTTGGCATATTCCGCCGCGCAAGCCTCGCACAGCGGAAAGGCCGCCATGGTGGTGCGGCTGCGGTCATAGGGCAGTGCGGTGATGATGCTCAGGCGCGGTCCGCAATGGGTGCAATTGGTGAAAGCGTAGCCGCCGCGACGCGCGTGCGAATCAAGCGTCTCTTCGCGGCAGGCGGGGCAGGTCGCAAAGTCCGGCGACACCTCGGTGAAGCCTGCGCCATCGTCGCTTTCGAGGATTTTAAACCCCGGTTCGACCGACCGTTCAGACGCTTTCACGCTCACCGCCGTGATGCGCGCCAGCGGTGGGATTTCATCCCTCATGGCCTTGATGAAGGCAGATTGCAGGGCCTTGGGTCCGGCAATGACAATAAACACGCCTGAATTGGTATTACGTACGAAGCCCGAGAGGCCGAAGTGCCCCGCAAGACGCCAGATGTAGGGACGAAATCCTACGCCTTGCACGCGTCCCGCAACCTGAATTTCGATAATGTTTTCCATGGCTTCACACGTAAATGCAACCCAGCGTTAACCCTCAATGGGCACACTCGAACCCATTAGACTTCAGAACGAAGACCTCCTACTCAAGGTTGATCCATGGATCTCGATATTCTGCGTCGCCGTTTCATTCGGATGCTCCTCACCCTGCTCTGGACCGTGTACGGATTCGCCGGTGCCGGGGCGGCTCTGACCGGCCAGGGCCTCTTCTCGAGATATGCGATGGTCGCGCTTTTGTGCGCTCTTGTCGCCACCGCGTCCATCATGCTCTGGAAGACGGCGGTCGCCGCGCGCATCGTCTCTTCCGTGGGGTTCATCGGGGCCATTGCAGCGCTGTTCATGGTGTTGCAGAACAGCCCCCTGCGGGCGGATGCCTACCTCTGCTTCATTGCCGCCTTGCCGGTGCTCGCGGGCTGGTGCGACAAGCGCGCCACCACGGTCGCACTGCTCACCTTCTTCGGCTTCATCGGCTATTGCTATGTCACCGACATCACCTTGCTGGTGGGGCCGGATGGCAGCACGGCGCAGATCATGGCGCAGGTTTTCATCGCCGCCGTGGCGTTGATGGGGGCGAGCTGGATCGTCTCGAACCTCGAAATCGCCTCCGAGCGCGTTGACGTGGCGCTGGAAGATGCAGTGGCGGCCCGGCGCGAAACCGAGAAGATGGCGCAGGCGCAACTGGCCTCCGCCGAGCAGAACCGGCTGGATCGCCGCGCCCGCATGCAGGAGGTGGCGACTGTTTTCCGCCAGCGCGTTGACAGCATCATCGACCGCGTGGCGGGTGGTGCGCGCCAGGTGGCGGGAACGGCGGAAACTCTGACCCAGATTGTCGACCAGACCACGCAGGCGACGGAAGCGACGATGAAGCGGACCTCGGTCGCAACCCGCAATGCGTCGATCGCGGCGGCGGCAACCGAAGAGGTTTCGGCTTCTGCGGCCGATGTTGCCACAGGTATTACCACCACCGCGCAGGCGGTGCGCGCCACCACCGAGCAGACCATGGAAAACGCCCGCATCATGGAAACGCTGGCTTGTGCGGCGGAAAGCATCGGCGGTGTTTCGAACATGATCCGCTCGATCGCCGAGCAGACCAACCTTCTTGCGCTCAACGCCACGCTGGAGGCCGCGCGCGTCGGGCATGCGGGGCGTGGTTTTGCCGTGGTGGCGGCGCAGGTGAAAACGCTGGCCGAGCAGACGGAAGCGGCGACCCGCTCCATCGATGAGCAGATCAGCGCGATTCAGGACGCCGCCCGTGCCGCCCGTCAGGGTTCGGCCGAAATCTCCGAAGCCATGCGTCAGGCTGAGGCCCGCTCGCTCGAAATCTCCGCTGCCGTCTCCCAGCAGCAGCAGGCCACAGCGGAAATCTGCCAGAGCGTTCAGGCTTCGGCGACGGAATCGGGTGAGATTGAAAACGCGATCGGCGCGGTGGGCAAGAACATCGAGCGCACCAGCACGGCGGCGCAGGAGATGCTGACAGCATCCGACGAGCTCTCGCAGGAGACGGAGCGCCTGCGCCGCGAGGTCGACACGTTGTTGCAAGAGCTTGCGGCGTAAGCCGCAAGCGTCTTTCCCGGAGTTCAGCTTGCGGCGTAAGCCGCCGGCGGCAGGGCGGAAAAACGGCCCAGAGCGACATCTTCCCGACGCGTATTGAAAAAACGGCCCGCATCGCAGGGCCGTTTTTTGTTGTCGAGGAGCGTGGGTTTGCGCGCTCAGCCTTGCTTGCCCTTGAACATGCGCCAGCCCGAAACCATGGTCGAGATCATCGACTGCGGGCCCATGATCTCCTCGCGCACAGCGACATAGATGTGCACCATCACGAAAGAGATGATGATCCACATCGTGAAGCGATGCAGCGCATGCACCAGCAGCGAGCCGCCGTGCAGGTTGATGAAGGGTTGGCCCAACCCCACCGAGAGCCAATGGTCCATGCCGAGGCCTTCGGAGTAGAGTGAAAGACCGGAGAGCATCGCGTAGATCGAGGGGATCAGATACATGAAGAACATCCCAATCCGCGCCAGCGCATTGTGGCCCACGAAGCGGCGCGCGTTGGAGGCGGAGAAGGAATACCACTTCACCATGGCCCAGACATTGTCCCAGTAATCCTTGCGCCAGAACGGGATGTAAAACAGCTCCCGCGCAAAATGATTGCCGGTGAAGGCAAAGATGATGCGGCCGAGGAAGGCGTAGCAAAGGCCCTGTCCCGCAGCGAAATGCACGAAGCGGATGTAGCCCATGATGTAGTTATCGGAGGCTTCGCCCGCTACAGTGCGCGGCGCGAGGCCGATGAAATACCCCGTCACGCACAGCACCACGATCATCGCGGCATTGAACCAGTGCCAGATGCGCAAGGGCGCCTCATAGACAAACACCGCGACCTGCATTTCCTGCGCATCAGTCTTTTCCTGCACCACATCGAACATGGTGGCGCGGGCACGGGCGAGCTCATCCGCTTCGGAAAGTGACGCAGTGTTGTCGCGGTTCGCCATGGCGGTGTTCCTGTGTGAAGGACGTCAGCAGATGCGGGGGAGTTGCTCCCCCACCAGCATGTCGACAATGCGTGCGCCGCCGAACAGCGTATCCATGATGACACGGCCACCAGAGGTTGTAACCTCCCCGATGATGGCAGCCTCCTGCCCCCCATCCACCCGGCGCAGGGCAGCAAGCGCGGCCTCGGCTTCCGCGCGCGGCACGAAGGCGGCAAAAGAGCCTTCATTGGCAAGATAGAGCGGGTCGAGCCCGAGGATTTCGCAAAATCCGCGCAGTTCCTCACGCAGGGGAATCGCCTTTTCCTGCAAGCGAATGCCGAATCCCGTGCCGTCCGAGACCTCATTGAGGGTGCTCGCCAGGCCGCCGCGCGTGCAATCGCGGATAAAATGCGTGTTCGGGGCGGCCTTGAGCAGTGCCTGCACCAGCCCGGTCAACGGGCGGCAATCGGAATGGATCGGGCTTTCAAGTTCAAGATCCCCGCGCGCCGCCAGAATCGCTGCACCATGATCCCCCAGCTTGCCGTTGACGATGACGACATCGCCGGGCTGAACCTGACGCACCCCGAGATTGAGCCCCGCCGGAATAGCCCCAACCCCCGCGGTGGTGATGAACACCTTGTCCGCCTGCCCCTTGCCGACCACCTTGGTGTCGCCGGTGACAATGGAGACCCCGGCTTCCGCCGCCGCCGCCTTCATGGAGGCGACCAGCTGGCGCAGGGTTTCCACCTCCACGCCCTCTTCAATGATCATCGCGCAGCTCAGGTACAGCGGTTTCGCGCCGCCCACCGCGAGGTCGTTCACCGTGCCATAGACTGCCAGCTTGCCGAGATCTCCGCCGGGAAAGAACAGCGGATCGACGACGAAACCATCGGTGGTGAAGGCCAGCCGATCCCCTGAAGCGGTAAACTGCGTCAGCGGCAGGCGGGCCTGATCCTCAAGGTCGCCCATCGCCGGGTTCTCGAAGGCCGAGATGAAGACATCATCGATCAGATCGCGCATGGCCGAGCCACCACCGCCATGCGCCAGCGTGATCTTTTTCGCCGAAAGGCGGCCGTGGCGGCGCAGGCCATCCTCGGCTTTCAGCGGCACAATCTCGGCACCTTTTGCGGGAGCGGTTTTCATGGCGAACCTCACGAGGCTTTGGCGTTGCGCGCCTCTTCGAGCGCCTCGTTGTGCACGGCCGAATACTGGTAATAGGCCGCGCAGGAGCCTTCCGAGGAAACCATCAGCGCGCCGAGCGGAATTTCAGGCGTGCAGGCCTTGCCGAAGGCCGGGCATTGCCACGGCTTAGCGAGGCCCTTGAGCACATCGCCGCAGCGGCATTCCGCCGGATCGGGCACCGAGGCGTTGTGGATGGCGAACTTTTTCTCGGCGTCATACGCGGCAAACGCCGCGTTGAATTGCACGCCGGATTGCTCGATGTCGCCCAAGCCGCGCCACTCGCAATGCTCGCGCGTCTCATAGACCTGCTCCACCGCTTTGCGCGCCACCGCATTGCCGGTGTTCGGCACCACGCGGGCGTATTGGTTCTCGATCTCGCAGCGTTGCTCCACCTTCTGCTTGAGCACCATATGCAGGGATTGCAGCAGATCGAGCGGCTCGAAACCCGCCACCACCAGCGGTTTCTTGTATTCCGAGGCGATGAAACCATAAGGCTCTGTGCCGATGATCATCGTCACGTGGCCCGGCCCGATGAAGCCGTCGATGCGCATCTCGGGGTCATCAAGGATCGCGCGCAGCGTCGGGATGATGGTGATGTGGTTCACCAGCAGCGAGAAATTGGTGATGCCTTCCTCGCGCGCCTTGAGCACGGTGAGCGCGGTGGAGGGCATGGTGGTCTCGAACCCCAGCGCAAAGAACACCACTTCCTTGTCTGGGTTGCGGCGCGCAAGGGTCAGGGCATCAAGCGGGGAATAGACCATGCGCACATCCGCGCCATCGCCCTTGGCTTGCAGCAACGAGCCCTTGGACCCCGGCACGCGCATGGCATCGCCAAAGGTCGCGAAGATCACGTTGGGCTTCATCGCAATGGCAAGGCAATCATCCACGCGCGAGCGCGGCAGCACGCACACCGGACAGCCCGGCCCATGAAGGAACTCGATGGATTTGGGCAGAAGGTCGGCAAGGCCATAGCGGAAGATGGCATGGGTATGCCCGCCGCAGACTTCCATGATGCGGACGGGGGTTTCCTCGGTCGCGCCCAGCGCGTCGAGCTGCTCGGCAATGGCCTTGGCAAGGCCGGCGGCGAGGGCGGAGTCACGAAATTCGTCGGCGTATTTCATCCCTGCACCTCGCGCTTCACTGGACTTCGGATGTCAGCATGGCTTCACGTTCCACGGCGAGCTCGCCGATCTCGTGCAGCACCTTGAGGGTGGCTTCCGCCTCAGCCTCATCAATGCGGCTCATGGCAAAGCCGACATGCACCAGCACCCAGGCGTGAAGGCAGCTTTCCGGCGGGTTGTCCTCATCGACAATGCAGGAGAGGTCCACCTTGCGGCGGATTCCCGCCACATCAACGGTGGCGATGCGCTTTGCAGGGTCATCAATGGCGATGATCTGTCCGGGAACACCAAGGCACATGTCACTCTTCCTCCGCTTGCGCGTTCACATCGTCATCCCCGCCGGGGTCGAGGCCATAGCGCGCGAGCTTGGCCCGCAGGCCCACGCGGGAGAGGCCAAGCTCGTCGGCCGCCCGGCTCTTGTTCCAGCGATGGCGGATCAGCGCTTCGCGCAGGATCTGCGCTTCCATCCGCTCGACCTGCTCGCGCAGCGTACCGCCGGTGCCACCGGTCAGCGGTGCCAGCGCCGAGGTGCCCGTGACGCGCGCCAGAATGGGGCGCGAGAGCAGGTGCGCGCCTAATTCCTCATGCTGGGTCAGGATCAGCATGCGTGTGACCTCGTTGGTCAGTTCGCGCACATTGCCCGGCCAGGCATATTCCACCATCAACTGGAGAGCCTCGGCAGAGAAGCCGCGCACATGGCGACCGTGCACCGCCATGGCTTCTTCAAGGCAGTGGCGCGCAATCAGCGGAATATCATCGGGCCGCTCGCGCAGGGCGGGCAGATGCAGCGCGGTGACGGCAAGGCGGTAGTAGAGATCCTCGCGAAAGCGTCCGGTCTCGATCTCGCGCTCAAGGTCGCGGTGGGTGGCGGAAATGACCCGTACATTCACCTGTCGCGTCTCGTTCGAGCCGACCGCGCGAATCTCGCCTTCCTGCAGGAAGCGCAGCAGCTTCACTTGGAATGAAGGAGAGATGTCGCCCACTTCATCCAGAAAGATCGTGCCGCCATGCGCCTGCTCGATCAGGCCGATGCGGTTGGTATAGGCGCCCGTAAAGGCCCCTTTCTTGTGGCCGAAAAGCTCGCTTTCGAGCAACTCGTCAGGAATAGCGCCGCAGTTGATGGCAAAAAACGGCTTGTCCGAACGCAGCGAGCCATAATGGACCGCACGCGCCACCAGCTCCTTGCCGGTGCCGGTTTCCCCGGTGATGATGACCGGCACATCAAAAGCCGCGATCTGGCTCGCCTGCGCGCAGATCGCCTGAAGGGGCGAACCCGGCGCGCGGATGATCTGGTCGAAGTGGAAGCCCCGCTGCACCGCTTCCCTGCGTTCCGCAAGCCGCTGCTCCAGCGAGGGTGCGAGCAGCTTCATCTCAAGGCTCAGCCGGTCATGCTCGCGCTGGAGCGCATAGAGATGCACCGCGTTGCGCACGGTCTGCAGCAATTCATCCGGGTGCCACGGCTTGGCGAGAAAGTGATAGATCCCCGCCTCGTTGATGGCGCGGATCGTGTCCTGCACGTCGGTGTAGCCGGTGACGATGATGCGCAGGATTTCCGGCCAGCGCTCGCGCACACGGGTCAGCAGTTCGATCCCGGTCATTTCCGGCATGCGCTGGTCGGAGATGATCACCTGCACCCAATCGCGTTCGAGGATGGCCAGAGCCTCCTCGCCGCTGCCCGCCGTGCGCACGTCGAAATCCTCATCAAGGATACGCGCGATGGCTTCCACCGAGCGCTTCTCGTCATCCACGATCAGCAGGGTCGGGCGCATCGCCTCCATGTCAGGCTCCCGTCATGGCGGCATCAAGTGCTGCAAGCTCCGCCGCAAGGCGTGCGCGCTCATCCGCCATCAGGGCGCGGCGCTCGCGCTCCAGCCAGTCGAGCCAGGGCTTCAGCCCCTCGCCGCGAATGGAGGTTTCGAGCAGCGTGGCGCGCGGGTTGATGCGTTTGACGTTGGCCCGCAGCGCTTCCATGTCGAGATCGACATGGGGCGCGAGATCCACCT
>JAIUNQ010000126.1 GCA_020161475.1 Pseudomonadota bacterium
CATCCGCGCGCCTTGAGGCCCTGGGCGTCGGCGCGGCCACGCTGGAAGCGCTGAACACCGAAACAACCGCCGCGATCGAGGCGGCGCTGGAACGCGCGCGGCAGGCCCCGTTCCCGCCCTTCGAGAGTGCGCGCAGCGATGTTTACACCCCGGCGGAGGCATCGTGATGGCCGAAATCCGTTACCTCAAAGCCATCAACGAGGCCCTTTCCGACGCGATGAGCGCCGATCCCACTGTGATCCTGATGGGCGAGGATGTGGGCGAGGCGGGCGGTCCCTTCGGGGCCAGCCGGGGCTTGCGTGACAAGTTCGGCCCCGCGCGCGTGCTCGATACGCCCATTTCCGAAGCTGCGCTCGCAGGCGCAGCGGTGGGCGCGGCGCTGAGCGGCCTTAAGCCCGTGCTCGAGATCATGTTCATGGATTTCACCACGCTGGTGATGGACGCCATGGTCAATCAGGCCGCCAAGGCCCGCTTCATGTTCGGCGGGCAAGGCTCGGTGCCCATGGTGCTGCGCACGCCCCACGGCGGCGGGCTTGGCGCCGGTCCCCAGCATTCGCAGTGTCTGGAGGCCTGGTTTGCCCATGTGCCGGGGCTGAAGGTGGTCTGCCCGTCGGACCCCGCCAGCGCTTATGGCCTGCTGCGGGCCGCCATCGAAGACCCTGATCCGGTGGTGTTCATCGAGCACAAGGCGCTTTACGCCATGAAGGCCGAGGTGCCGGAGGCGCTGCCCGTGCTCCCGCTCGGCAAGGCCGCAACCTTGCGGGAGGGGCGCGATGTGACGCTGGTGGCCTATGGCGCGGCGGTTCACACCTGCCTTTCCGCCGCCAAAACGCTCGCGGAGGAGGGGATCGAGGCCGAGGTGATCGACCTGCGCTCCATCCAGCCGTGGGATGAAGCCGCCGTGCTGGCTTCGCTGAGCAAAACCCATCGTCTCGTGGTGGTGCATGAGGCCGTCGAGGCCTTTGGTGTGGGTGCGGAAATCGTCGCCCGCATGGCCGATGTTGGTTTTGACGAACTCGACGCCCCGATTGTGCGTGTCGCGGCGCCCTTCATGCCCGTGCCGTTCTCCAAGGGGCTGGAAGCCGCTTACATCCCATCGCCCGAACGCGTCATTGCGGCTGTGCGCCGCACGCTGGCCTGAAAAGGAGCCGTCATGTCCGCATCCTCCTCCGAACGCGTGCTGATCGAGCGTCACGACACCGTCGCGCTCATCACCATCAACCGGCCTGAAACGCTCAACGCGCTCGATATGGCGACCCTCGCCGAACTCGATGCCCGCGTGAGTGAAGCCGCCAACGACCCTGCCGTGCGCGTGATTGTCTTCACCGGTGCGGGCAACCGGGCTTTCGTGGCGGGCGGGGATATTGCCGATCTCGACAGCCGCGAGGGGCTCGCGCATTACCTTGAACTGGGCGAGCGCCTGCACAGCGTGTTCCGTCGCATCGAGACGCTCGACAAGCCCACCATCTGCGCCATCAACGGCTGGGCCTTGGGCGGCGGCACGGAGCTTCTGCTTTGCACCGACATTCGCATCGCGGCGCAATCCGCCAAGCTCGGCCTGCCGGAAATCAACCTCGGCCTGTTCCCCGGCGCGGGCGGCTCGCAGCGGCTGTTGCGGCAGGTCTCCCCCTGCAAAGCCAAGGAATTGATGTTCACGGGCGATCGGATCGATGCATCAGAAGCCCTCAACCTCGGCCTCGTCAACCGCATGGTGGCCGATGCCGATGTGGTGAGCGAATCTCTGGCGCTGGCCGCCAAAATCGCCGGCAAATCCCCATTGGTGCTGAAACTTCTGAAGCGCACGCTGAATGATGGCGCAGAAATGCCGCTGCCCTCCGCCCTGCGCCACGAGCAGGCGATGATCGGCCTCGTGCTCGACACCAACGATGCCCATGAAGGCTGCCGCGCATTTCTGGAAAAGCGCCCCGCGCAGTTCAAGGGGGCCTGAAATGGCGGCCCCGGCAACCCTGCTGATGCCCAAACTCGGTCTGACCATGACCGAGGGGCTGCTGGCCGAATGGCGGGTCAAGCCGGGGCAGGCTTATGATGCGGGCGATGTGCTGCTGGTGGTGGAGACCGAGAAGATCGCCAACGAGATCGAGGCGCAAAGTGCTGGCGTCATGGGCGAAATTCTGGTGGGGGAGGGGGAGACCGTCCCGGTCGGAACTGTCATCGCCACCTTGGGCGAAGGCAGCGAAAGCAGGAGCGCGTCCCCCGCGCCCCCGCCTGCCCAGCTGGCAGCCCCCGCCGCACCGCCGCCAGCCCCGCGCCCCGCTGGCGGGCGCATTGTCGCGACTCCGCTCGCGCGGCGCATCGCACGCCAACGCGGCGTGGATCTGGCTTCGGTTGCAGGCTCCGGTCCCCACGGCCGCATCAAGCGGGTGGATGTGGAGGCCGCGCTGGCACGCGGCGCGAGCCCCGCCGCCAACACCAATCGCCGCCCCGCCACCTCCGTGGAGCAAGTGGTCGCGCGGCGTCTCACGCAGGCCAAGCAGACTATCCCGCACTTTTATGTGCTGGCCGAAGCCGATGTGACGGAACTGCTCACCTTGCGTGAGGGGCTTAACGCCTCGTGCGGGCCGCGCATCAGCATCACGCCCTTCATCATCGCTGCCGTCGGGCGCGCGCTTTTCGCCCAGCCCCAGGTCAACGCCTTGTGGGACGAGGGCGAAATCGTAACCCTGCCCACCACCGATGTCGGCATGGCGGTGGATAGCCCACGCGGTCTGATGGTCCCTGTCGTGCGGGCCGCCGGGGAAGGGACGCTGGAGGAGGTCGCCGCGCGCTGCTCTGATCTGGTGGTCCGCGCCCGCGCCGGCAAGCTCGCGTCCGGCGAAACAGAGGGCGGGGCGATCAGCGTGTCGAACATTGGCATGTTTGGCGCATCACACCTCGTGCCCATCATCAACCCCGGCCAGAGCGCCATTCTCGGTGTTGCCGCGATAAAACCCGTGTTCCGGCCCGATGCGAATGGCCAGCCCGCGCTGCGGCGCGAGGTGGGCTTGGTGCTCTCCTGCGATCACCGCGTGCTCGACGGCGTGCGTGCCGCGCGCCTGCTCGATGAAACAGTCCGCATTCTCGAAAATCCGATTTCCCTTTTGCGTCCGGCCAGCATTGTCAGGAGGCCCCCATGAATTTCGACCGCACCGATGAGCAGGTGATGCTGAGCGAAACCGCCCGCCGCGTGGGCGAGAAATTCGGCCTCGATTACTGGCGCGAGATCGACGCGAAAAAGGAGTTTCCCGCCGCGGCCTGGCAGGAAATCTGTGATGCAGGCCTTTGCGGCATTGCCGTGCCGGAGGAATACGGTGGCGCTGGCCTCGGCATGAGCGAAATGGCCATGGCCATCGAGGCGCTTTGCGCGGCGGGCGGAGGCTCCACGCTCAGCCAGCTCTTCATGTGCAACCCGATTTTCGGCGGCATCACGCTGACCAAATTCGGCTCCAAGGCCCAAAAAGAGGAGCTGCTGCCTGCACTGGTTTCCGGCAAGGCGCGCTTTGCCATGGCGCTCACCGAGCCGGATGCCGGCACCAACACCCTTGGCATGAAGGCCTTTGCGCGCGCCGATGGCAATGGCTGGCGTTTGCGCGGGCAGAAAATCTGGATTACGGCGGTGCCGCAGGCCACCAAGCTGCTGGTGGTGGCCCGCACGCAGAAGGCCGGGGACGTGCGCCGCAAAACGGACGGCATCAGCCTTTTCCTGATCGATGTGGACCGCGAGGGCCTCACCCACACCGCCATCGACAAGGTGGGCACCAACACGCTGCCCTCCAGCGCGGTGTTCTTCGAGGATGTGCGCATCGAGGGCCACGAACTCATCGGCACGCTGGATGGCGGCTTTCGCGATCTGCTCGATGTGCTCAACACCGAGCGCATCGTCACCACCTCCGGCCTTGTCGGGGCGGCGGAACTCGCGATCCGCCTCGCGGTGGACTACGCCAAGGAGCGCAAAGTCTTCGGCGATGCCGCCATCGGTTCCTACCAGAGCCTCCAGTTTCCGCTGGCCGAGGCGCGCATCAAGCTCGAATGCGCGCGCCTGATGAACCACAAGGCGGCAACCCTCTATGATCAGGGCCAGCCTTATGGCTCGGAGGCCAATATGGCCAAATATCTCGCGGGCCACGCCGCTGGTCTTGCGACCGACCGCGCGATCCAGACGCTGGGTGGCATGGGCTATTCCAAGGAATACCACGTCGAGCGCTTGTGGCGCGATGCGCGCCTGTTCCGCGTTGCGCCGGTGTCCGAGGAGATGATCCTCAACTACGTCGCCCAGCACGATCTTGGCCTGCCGCGCTCCTATTGAGGCGCTGGGGCACAAAAAAAGATGCGGTTTTATCCGCATCCTTGAGGCTCACTCAAAGAAGGGCTGATCAGGCTGCAGCCTGATCAGGTGTCGTCAGATCGTGCGACCGCCATCGACCTCAAACACCACGCCGGTGATGAATTCGGCTTCATCGGAGGCGAGATAAAGGCAGGCGTTGGCGATGTCCTTCGGCTCGGACATGCGTCCCAGCGGAATGGTGGAGAGGAATTTCGCGCGGTTTTCCGGCGTATCCGGCATGCCCATGAACTGTTCGAGCAGGGCAGTGGCACCGATCACCGGGGCCACGCAGTTGACGCGGATCTTGTCCGGCGCCAGCTCGGCGGCCATGGAGCGGCTCATCAGGTTCACCGCGCCCTTGGAGCCGTTATACCAGGTCAGGCCCGGACGTGGGCGGATGCCCGCCGTGGAGCCGATGTTGATCATCACGCCGCCGCCCTGTTGGCGCAGTTGCGGCACCGCTTCCTGCGTCATCAGGTAGATGGATTTTACGTTGATGTCGAAAACGCGGTCGAACTCTTCGTCCGTCACTTCCATCAGAGGCTTGTTCTTGTGCGTCCAGCCCGCATTGTTGATGATGATGTCGATGCGCCCGCCAAAGGCGACCGTCTCTTTCACCGCGCGGGCGATGTCCGTGCGCGAGGTCACATCGCCCTGAACTGCCCTGGCGCTCGCGCCAATGGCACCGGCCACGGTTTGCGCGCCATCCCCGTTCAGGTCCATCACCACCACTTTGGCGCCTTCGCGCGCAAAGGTTTCGGCAATGCCCTTGCCAAAGCCCGAAGCTGCGCCCGTCACCAGCGCTGTTTTGCCCTTGAGCCGCATGTTTCTGTCTCCCGAAGTTTCTTAGTTGTGCTTGATGACAAGGGTCTTCATGGCGGCGAATTCGTAGAGGGCCTCAAAGCCCTTTTCGCGCCCATGGCCCGATTTCTTCATGCCGCCGAAGGGCAGCTCGATGCCCCCGCCAGCGCCATAGCCGTTGATGAACAGCTGGCCCACGCGCACCTTTTTGCCCACACGCAGGGCGCGCGAGCCGTCCTTGGACCACACACCGGCGACAAGCCCGTAATCGGTGGAATTGGCGAGGTGGATGGCGTCTTCCTCATCCTCAAACGGCATGGCGGCGAGCACCGGCCCGAAGACCTCCTCGCGCGCGATCTCGGAGCTGCGCTCCACATCGTAATAGATCGTCGGCGCGACATAGAAGCCCTCCTTGGGCGCGCCATCGGCGATCTTGCCCTTGGCGAGCACCTTCGCGCCCGCGCGCTCGGCCATGGCCATCATCTTGTTGATGCGATCGCGCTGCGTGGCGGAAATGACGGGGCCGAGGTCGAGATCCATCTCCGGCGTGCCGGCCTGAATGGTTTCGAACTTGGCTTTGAGCGCCGCGATGAACTTGTCCCAGATGGAGCGCTGCACCAGCGCGCGCGAACCCGCTGAGCAGGTCTGCCCCGCGTTCTGGACAATGGCCCCCGCAACCGAGGCCACGGCGGCGTCGAAATCCGCATCCTCGAAGATGATCTGCGGGGATTTGCCGCCCAGCTCCAGCGTACAGCCGATGTGGTTTTTTGCGGCAGCGGTCTGGATCAGGATGCCGACTTCGGGCGAGCCGGTGAAGGAGATGAAGTCGATATCGCCATGGCTGGAAAGGGCCGCACCGGCCTCTTCGCCAAGGCCCGGCACCATGTTGATCGCGCCCTCCGGGAAGCCTGCCTCAACCGAAAGCTCGGCAAGGCGCAGCGGCACCATGCAGGCTTCCTCGGCGGGCTTGCACACGGTGGCATTGCCCATGGCGAGCGCCGGGGCAATCGTGCGGCCGAACATCTGCGCCGGGTAGTTCCACGGAATGATATGCGCGGTGACGCCGAGCGGCTCATAGATCGTGTTGACGAGGAAGCCGTCCATGAAGGGCACGGTGTCGCCGTGCACCTTGTCCGCCGCGCCGCCATAATATTCAAAATAACGGGCCAACGCCACCATATCGGCGCGCGCCTGCTTCATCGGCTTGCCGGTGTCGGTGGCTTCCAGCAGCGCCAGTTCCTCGGCGTGCTTTTCCACGATGCGCCCGAAATTGGTGAGCAGACGCCCGCGCTCGGTGGCGGTCAGCTTGCCCCAGGCACCTTTTTCAAAGGCATGGCGGGCGGCAGCGACAGCGGCATCAATATCCGCCGCCGTGCCCCGCGCGATCTCGCCGAACACCTTGCCGGTGGCGGGCGCGATCATGGCAATGGTCTTGCCGGAGCTGGAGGGCTGCCAGCGGTTGTTGATGAAAACGCCTTTGGCGGGAATGATGGTGCTCATGTCATATCCTCAGTGAGACCCATGCTCGATCTCGCCGCGCTCGATGGTGAGCGTGATATCGGCGAAGGATTCGAGCAGCTTGGGGTTGGATTCAGTAATCAGCAGGGTGATGTCGCGGTCGGCCTCGCGCAGGCGGCGCAGAGCCTCGGCGTAACGCTGTGCCAGCACCGGGGCGAGGCCTTGGAACGGCTCGTCCAGCATCACCAGCTTGGTGCCCAGCATCAGCGCGCGGCCCAGCGCCACCATCTTGCCTTGCCCGCCGGAAACCGAGCCTGCGGGGCGGGCAGCGAGTTCCTTCAGCTCCGGCATCACCCAATAGGCGCGCTCCAGCCGCCGCGCGGTTTCCGCCGCATCGAGGTTGGCGACCCGCGCGGGCAGCAGCACATTTTCCTCCACCGTGAAGGCGGAGAAGAGGCGGCGATCTTCCGGCGCATAGCCGATGCCGAGGCCGGGGCGCTTGTGGGGGGGCAGTTTGGTAATGTCCTCACCCGCGACGCGAATGGTGCCTGTGGCTTCGGTGAAGCCCATCACGGTGCGCACCGTGGTGGTTTTGCCCGCGCCGTTGTGGCCAATGAGCGCGCAGGTATCGCCCGGCTTGAGGTGGAAGCTCACGTTGCGAAGAACGTGAACCCCGGCGATGGCGACATGGATGTTCTCAAGCTGCAACATGACGTCAGATCCCGATCACGCGGGCGCGGACTTCCGCGTTGGAAAGGATTTCGGCGGGCGGGCCGGTGAACTGGATCTTGCCGGAGGACCACACGGCAACGCGGTGCGCA
>JAIUNQ010000127.1 GCA_020161475.1 Pseudomonadota bacterium
GCTTTGTCGGCATCGGCTTTGCGGAAAACCTCGCGGTGGCGCTCGAAGCGCGCTTTCTGGCCAGCGCGAAGGAGGCCGAAGACGGCATCGGCACGCCGCGTAACCTCACCCTGCTCTATGCCGCAGGTCAGGGCGACGGCAAGGAGCGCGGGCTCAACCACCTCGGCCACAAGGGGCTGGTCGGCCGGGTCATTGGCGGGCATTGGGGCTTGGTGCCCAAGCTTCAGGTGCTGGCCGTTTCCGGTGAGATCGAGGCCTATAACCTGCCGCAGGGCGTCATCTCACAGCTTTACCGAGACATTGCCGCCGGCAAGCCCGCACACCTGAGCCGCGTGGGTCTGGGCACCTTTGTCGATCCGCGCTTCGGTGGCGGCAAGATCAACGCACGCACCACGGCGGATCTCGTCAGCCTCATCGAGATCGAGGGTGAAGAGGCGCTCCTTTACAAGACTTTGCCCGTGAACGCGGCCTTCCTGCGCGGCACCACCGCCGATCCGGACGGCAATATCACCATGGAGCATGAGGCGCTCACCCTTGAGGCGCTGGCGATTGCCATGGCCGCGCATAATTCCGGCGGGCTCGTCATCGTGCAGGTGGAGCGCGTCGCCGAACGCGGCACGCTCAACGCGCGTCAGGTGAAGATTCCGGGCATTCTGGTGGATTGCGTTGTTGTGGCGGAAAAGCCGGAATACCACATGCAGACCTTCGCAACGCCCTATAGCGCTGCCTTTGCGGGCGAAATCCGTGTCCCCTCCGACCAGATCGCGCCCATGGAAATGAGCCCGCGCAAGATCATCGCGCGCCGCGCAGCGATGGAACTCAAGGCCAATGCCGTGGTCAATCTCGGCATCGGCATGCCCGAAGGCGTCGCCGCCATTGCCGCCGAGGAGCGCGTCGTGGACCTGATGACCATGACCGCCGAACCCGGCGTCATCGGCGGCATCCCCGCCTCCGGCCTCAACTTCGGTGCGGCGGTCAACACGCAGGCCGTGATCGACCAGCCCTACCAGTTCGACCTCTATGATGGCGGCGGGCTCGATCAGGCCTTCCTCGGGCTGGCGCAGGCGGATCAGGAGGGCAACCTCAACGTCTCGAAATTCGGGCCGAGGCTGGCCGGCGCGGGCGGCTTCATCAACATCAGCCAGAATGCCAAGGCGGTCTATTTCGTCGGCACCTTCACCGCCGGAGAGACGAAGAAATTCGTGGCCCAGGTAGAGCATCGCACCTTCTCCGGCGCCTATGCCCTCAAGCGTGGCCAGCCGGTGCTCTATATCACCGAGAAATGCGTCTTCCGCCTCACCGAGCGCGGCATGGCGCTGATCGAGATCGCACCGGGGATCGAGATCGAGCGCGATCTTCTCCCCGTCATGGACTTCAAGCCGATCATTGATGCTCCGCGCGTGATGGATGCCCGGATCTTCGCGCCCGAGCCGATGGGCCTACGCGAGATGATGCTCGACCTGCCCTTCGAACAGCGCTTCCGCTTCGATGCCGGACAGAACCTGTTCTTCATCAACTTCGAGCGTTTCGCGATCCGCACCAACGCCGATATCGCCCGCATCAAGGCCGAGGTGGAGGCGCGGCTCGCCCCCTTGGGCCGCAAGGTTCTCGCCATCGTCAACTATGACAACTTCACGATCCCCGACGATCTGGTGGGGGAATATGCCAGCATGGTCCGCGCTCTGATGGACCGCTTCTATCTCAACGTGACGCGCTACACGACCGCCGGCTTCCTGCGGCTCAAGCTGGGCAAGGCGCTGGAGCAGCGCGGCACGGCGGCCCACCTTTATCTGACGGCGGAGGAAGCCCGCGCGCATCTGGGCGAACCAGGCAGCATCGGCTGAACCGCAAGGTCAGAACACGCCGCCTCGAACCGCGTTCTCAACGCGCCTCCAGCATCCCCACCATCTCGGCATAGCCCCGGCTGCGGGCATGATCGAGCGGGGTCCGCCCCTGCCGATCCGCGAGATCGCGCCGCGCACCGGCTTTGACGAGGTGACGCACGGTTTCGGTATGGCGCGCCCCGCCATCGCCGAGGATCACCGCCTCGATCAGGGCCGTCCAGCCCAGATTGTTGACATGATCGATCGGGGCTCCGGCTTCGATCAGCGTTTTCACCACCCCGTCATGCCCCAGATGCGCCGCCGCGATCAGCGCCGTGCCCTGGTAGAGCGAGGTGATCTCGCGCGCATTCCCGCCCAGTTCCAGCGCTGCTTTCAGGGTCGGCAGATCATCGGCCACGGCGGCAATCGTGATGCAGTCGTAGGCCTGAAACTCGAGCGCCCGTGGATTGGCACCGCCCTTCACCAAGGCGCGCATCGCCCCGATCTGCCGGGCGTAACAAGCCACATGCAGCGGGGTGCGCTGGCGGCCATCGCGCACATCGGGCGCAGCCCCCGCCGCCAGCAGCTTTTCGATCTCCGCGACATTCCCATGGTGGGCGGCACGATGCAGCCCCTGATAGGCGGCCAGCTCCGCCGACGCCGGCGCCATCTGAGCAAGTGAGGAAGTCACGGGGGCCACCACCGCGAGGGCGGCAAAGCCGGTGGTCAACAAACAACGACGGTTCATCATGGTGTCAGACCTCCGGCCCTGTGGGTTAGAGCGCCTCAGCGCAGCTTGGCGGAGATGGCCTGAAGCCCCGCGTTCGCGCATTCCTCGTCGAGATGCCCACCCGGCGCCCCGCCGACACCGATCGCCCCCACGACCTCATCGCCCACCTTCACCGGAACACCGCCGCCGAGCAGCAGGAAGCCGGGAATATGCACGAGGTTACGCGCCCCTTCGTTCTTGGCGGCGTTTTCCGCCATGGCACTGGTGTTGGCGCGGGCCGATGCAGAGGTATAGGCCTTCGCGCGGCTGGCATCGAGGGTATGCGGCCCGGCGCGATCCGCGCGCACAACAGCGCGCACCACACCGGCGCGGTCCACCACCGTGGCGGTAACATTGAAGTTCTTGGCCGCGCAGGCGGCTACCGTAGCCTGCGCCAGCTCCACCGCGATACCCGCCGGAAGGTTACGCTCCTGAAGCACCTGCGCCTGAGCGGCAACAGCGGGCAGGACAGCGGCGGAAAGGGCGAGAACGAGACGCTTCATGGGTTCCTCCATCGGATTAAACTCGATGAAGGAAAAATCGCACGCCGCCTCCCGCCCCGGTATCCGTGCGGATCGGGAGGGGACATCGGTAGGATTACCGACCCCCACCCTCCAGCGCAATGCGCACCATCTCGGCGACCGAAGACGTGCCGAGCTTTTCCGCCAGATTGGCGCGATGCGTATCGACCGTGCGCGGTGAAATACCGAAATGGCGCGCGATCTCCTTGCTGGTCATCCCCCCGGCGATGGCATCCAGAATTTCGCGCTCGCGCTGGGACAGCCGCTCGATCAAAGGATGACGCGCACCGGGCCCACGCGTGGTCGGCCTCGCCTCCGCCAATCTCTCAAGCGCAAGGTTGACGGCATCAATCAGCGCCTGCTCATCCACCGGCTTGGTCAGAAAATCCACCGCCCCATGCTGAAAGGCGCGACGGCAGGCCTCGACATCCCCATGCCCGGTGATCACCACAACGGGAAAGGCGCAGCCCGCCTCCCTCAGCCGCTCCTGCAACTTCAGGCCGCTCAGCATCGGCATACGGATGTCGGTCACGATGCAACCCGGCTCCAGCACATTCACCGCCGCCAGAAAGCCCTGCGCCTCGGCATGCGCGGTCACGGTGTATCCCAGCGTGCGCAACAGCAATGCCAGCGCCTCGCGCACCTCGGCATCGTCATCGATCAGGTGGACATGGCGGCTCATGCCATTGCCTCCCGCACCAGCGGCAGCCGCGCCGTAAAAGCCGCCCCGCCAAGATCGGAGGCATCCGCCACCAGCGTGCCGCCGAAGCGTTCCACCAGCGTAAGGCACAGCGCAAGGCCGAGCCCCATCCCTTGCGCCTTGGTGGTGTAGAACGGCTCGAACAGACGCTCGCGCGCTGCCGCGCTCAGGCCCGGCCCGCTGTCCTCCACCCGCACAACGCCCCGCCCCTCTTCCGCCCCCACGGTGAGGCGAACGCGGCGCATACCCTCATGGGCTTCCACCGCTTCCAGCGCATTGCGCATGAGGTTGAACACCACCTGCTCGATCTGGGTGCGGTCCGCCAGCACAAAGGGCGCGGCAGCCCCGACATCCACCTCCAGCGTGACGCCGGGCGGCAAGCCGTTGAGGCGGATCAGCCCGGCGACATCCTGCGCCACATCCGTGAGGTTGACCGGCTCCGGCGTCGTCTCGCCATGCGAGATCCATGAGCGCAGCTTGGCGAGAATATCCCCCGCACGCTTGGCGTTGCGGGCCACAGCCTCAAACGCTGCCCCGGCAAGTGCAGCGTCGGGTTCGCTCCGCTGCATCAGGCGTTGCCCGGCCTGTGCCTGCGCCAGAATCGCGGTCAAAGGCTGGGTCAACTCATGGGCAATGCCGGAGGCCATTTCCCCCATAGCGTTGATGCGTCCCGCATGGGCGAGCCGGGCATCGAGTTTCGCCCGTGCCGAGACGCGCGCGGCCTCCCGCGCACGCGCCGAGGCCTCCATCCAGCGCTCGGCCAGCACACCGCCCAGAAGGGCCAGCGCCAGCATGATCGCGAGCTGGAGCGACGAGGGCAACGTCCACCAGCCGATGCTCGAGGTCAGGCTCAACACCAGCGGCTGGGTGCGGCTCGCCAATGGCGCTTCGAAAATCCGGGTCGTCATCTGCGGCCCCTGCCCGACCGCGGCGAGCAAATGGCCTTCAAAGCTTAAACCGAGCGCGGCTTCCACCGGCACGGGCTGGTCCAGAGCCATGAGCCGCGCGGGATCGATGGTCAGCACCAGCACGTGATAACGCGCCTCATCGGCGCCTGCGCGCTTGGTCAGCAACAAGCGCTCCCCCGCAAGGCTGAGGGTCGCAGCCGGGGTCGCACGCCGCGCCACTTCGAGCACGGGCGGTGCCAGCGCCTCGCTGAGCGTTGAGCGCGCAGCACCCGCCTCAAACGCGATGACATCAATGCCGACAATACGCGGGTAGAACTGGCGGATGCTGGCCGCCACCTGCCGTATCGCTTCCTCCGGCGCAGGGGTGGAGCCCTGCGCCAGCGCGGAAAGGCTGGTCAGATGCGCATCATGCTGCTCGACCCGCTGGGACAACTGCCGATGCGCCACCTGCGCGAAGGCAAAAAGCGCCTGCCGCTTGTCCCAGGCCAGCACCGCGCCCACGGCCAGAACAGCCCCGGCCAGAAGCGCAAACGTGATGGCACCGATGGCAAGGCGCGGAGCAGTTCTCATGCCTCTTTATGCGCATAAACCGCGCCCCGCGCAAAGCGGATCAGGCCAGCGCTTCAGCCGCCTCGACAATCGCTTTGAGCTTGGCCTCGGCGATGGAAGCCGTAGCGAGCGGGTTGTCCGCAAAGGTGGCAAAGCCGCAGTCAGGATGCAGCAGCAAACGCTCACGCCCGAAAAGATCGATCGCCTCGCGGATTTTGGCGGAAATGCAGTCGTAGCTTTCGACATGCGCGTGCTTCTGGTTGCACACGCCGACCCCGATGCGCGCATCTTCCGGCAATTCTTTGAGGATCGCCATTTCGCCCGCACGCGGGGTGCACATCTCCAAAAGGTATGCGCCCACGCGCATCTGTTTGAGCGTGCCGATGAGCGGGGCATAGCTGCCCGCCAGCGCCACCGTTTCATCCGGCGTCCAGTTGCCCCGGCAGACATGCAGACCCAGCCGATGACGCGGAAAGCCCGCCACCACCGCATTGACGAGATCACGCGCGAACGCCAGCTCCTGCTCCGGCCCCAGCGATTCCGAGAGCGCGCCGCACATGAAGCTGCGCTTGTTCTTGGCTCCGGCAAACACCACTTCCGAGAGCACCGGCTCATCAAGCTGCACCAGCGCCACGCCGCCTTCCATCAGATCGGCGATTTCCTCACGCAGCACGCTCACGATATCAGCGGCGATCGCTTCGCGGCTCGCATAGGCGTTCTCGGTCAGGCACTCCATCCACATGGTGCGGGTGAGAAGATACGGCCCCGGCAGCGCCACCTTCACCGGCCGTTTGGTGACGGAAAGCGCAAAATCCACCTCATGCGCCACCAGCGGGCGCACACGCCGGAGTTTGCCGAACACCGCCGGATGACGCACATCGGCAGCGGGCACATCAAGCGCGCGCAGCTCGGCAGCGAATTCCTCCGGATCATCCACCAGCGGCAGCACATCGGTGAGCGGAATAAGCTGACAGTTCTCCAGACGCCCGGCAACGAAGCTCGCGTAGCTGTCCCGCCGCTGCTCGCCATCCGTGATCATGGTGACGCCCGCCCGCTCCTGCGCCGCAATGGCAAGGCGCACGGCGTCATTTGCGGTCTCCTGAAAGCTGGCGTCATCGAGCCGCCCTTCCATATGCGCATGCATGGCTTCCACCATCCAGCGCGGACGCGGCCATGAGCCAATCCCCGTCACCGCCATGGGCGGGATGACGGGCGCCGCCATGGCAGCGCGCGCCGGGCGCGGCGCTTCTTTCGGCGTGATTGGCGCGGCAGGGGCAGCCGCCACCGTTCCTGCCCCGCGCTTGCCCTTGGAAATCAGGAAGGAGCGCTGCTTGCCGTGCTTGGTCCAGGAGACAAGATCATTACTGGTCAGCCGGCACCACGCGGGCAGGTCCTCATCCACCGAAATCTCGGTGGAGAGGATCTCCAGCAGCTGGCCGGGGCTCATCGGATCGATGTGCTTGCGGATGAGCAGCAACAGCCCGTTGCCGCAATCGAGATCACCGCCGTCGAAGCTGACATCGGGCGTTTCGGTATGGGCCGCAACCGGTTCCATGCTCAGGCGCTCCGCTTGCAACGAACAAGCTCGAAGAGAAGGAAGCCGCAGGGCTCAAGGGGCAGCATCTCAGTAGCTCACGCTGGGGCAGGCCTCGCCCATGAATTCGACGAGCTTGGCCCCGCCGACGATCACGGCACCCTCGACGAGATAGTTCTCATCCAGCCCGCGCTTCTTGAAGCAGGGCGAACAGACATAGATCTTGCCGCCCGCTTCCACGAAACCCTTCATCAGATCCTTGAGAGGCGCGAAGCCCTCCTCATGGATGGTGTCGGCATAGCCCTTCTGGGAGAGGCGCGTGCCCTCGATGGAGAGGAACACAATCGCTTCCTTGTCCGAGGCGATGGCGGCATTGGCGACCACGAAGGCGACGGTCGCCTTGTCGGTATCGTTGCTGGCATGGGTGAGGCTGACGACGAATTTGCCCGGCATCGGGAGTTCCTTTTTTGTTGGTGTTGGGGGGCTTCAGCCCCAGTTCTCGCGCGAGCGGATGAGGTAGGCTTTCGCCGCCACATCATGGTGCAGCAGGGGGTTGTTGGTGATGCGGCACCAGGCGGGAATATCC
>JAIUNQ010000128.1 GCA_020161475.1 Pseudomonadota bacterium
CCTCGTGATCCAACACCAATCTCACGGCGCGTTGGCGCACCTCGGGAGAAAACTTGTTCGTCGTTTTGCTTGTCATGGCTCCATCCTATTTGGAAGTTGGAGCCTCCGACAATCCCGGGGCGGTTCAGACCCTCGCGATCGGCCAGCAGACGCAAAGCGAATTCCTGCAGGAGCTGATCAACCAGCAGCGCAACACCGAGACCAAGCTCACCTCGGGCTTCAACGGCATGGCCCATATCATGGAAGTGACCGGGCAGGCCTATCTCGACGGCTTGCGCCGCCTGACTTCGGAAAACTACGAGACCAACGCGCGCCTCGCCAAGCTGCTGGATCTGAAAGCGGCGGGCGACAAGATCGCGGAAGTTGCGGTCGGCATCGAATCCAAGGTCAAGACCGGCTTTGGCGGGCTTTCCAGCGCCATGGAACGCACGGCGCACTCCGTCGAGATCGCCGTGCAGGCCATTGCCGCCGAACAGGCCGAGATGAAGCAGATGCTCGCATCCGGACGCGGCGGCTCGGAAGTCTCGATGTCGCGTGATTTCGAGGAACGCCTCACCAACGGCTTCACCGAGCTTTCGCGCTCGTTCGAAACGGTGTTTGCCGCGTATTCCACCATCATCAATCGCTCGCTCGTGCAGCAGGCCATGGATGGGGGTGCCAGCGGCCCGGCGCAGGTTGCGGTGCCGACCCATGCGGCCCCCGTGCTGCCCGAGCACGAGAACAAGGCCAGCGCAAAGCCTGAAACCACGATCAACCACGATGAGCTGCGCCGCAAGCTCTATGCCACCGCGCTGCAGCAACGCGGCGGCGCGGCCTGACCTGAGGGAGAGCCAGAATGACCTCGACCCACGAACCCCAGCCCCACAATGTTCCCCATGCGATGCGGGCCGATCTCGCGCGGCGCCTCGCACCACAACCCAAAAAGGGACTGCTGGCGCGCCTGTTCTCGCGCGGGACGGCCACATCGGATGTCCGGCGTCGCCCCTGCACCATTGTCGCCGTCATGATGATGCTGGATCGTTCGGTGGCGCTGGACGGCATGGTGATGGCTGTTTCGGAACAGGGCGTTCTGTTCCGGCAGGCTTCGAACTACATTCTCGATCGCACCGGCACCGCCGTCTTGATGCGCTTTGCCGATATCGAGCTGCGCGGCACGGTGCGCGAAACCTCGCCCGAGGGCTATTGGGTGCGCTTTGCCACCCCGCTCGACAAGGAGCGGGTGCAGGCACTCATCCGCTTCTCCAGCACCATGGCAGAGGCAGAGGCATGAGCCGCTAAAGGGTTCTGTTAACCGCATCGCCTTTGAGCCGATCCGGTCGGTTTTTTCGCCCAATGCGTTAAGCCCTCGTGATGCAATCAAAGGCATAATTTCCCAAGCCGGGAGAAAACCGGTGCGGGAATGATCTTCCCCGGAGCTGCGTTTCAGAAGGAAGCACACGCGTGCCAAGCGGCCAGAACGCGACCCTCGGCGATGCCGGAAAAGCTTTGCGGCTGCGTGCCTTGCCGCTGGCCAGCAGGCTTTCCTTTGTGCTGGGCGCTGCCGCCGGTGCCCTCCCCTTTTTGCCCAATCTTCCGCCTCCCGGCGGGCATACGCTGGCGCTGGGCGCGCTGGGACTTTCAGTTTCCTTTTCGGCTGTCGCCATTGCGTTGGGCTGGCGCTTCAACGCCAAGCTGCCCGGCATCGTCAAAGGCATCGAGGCGCGCGCGTTTGATCGCGCCATGCGCGATGCGTTGACCGGTCTTTACAACCGTTCCGGCTTCAAGATGAAGCTGGAGGAAGCGCTGGAAGCGCGCAGCGGTGAAGCGCTCGTCGGTGTGATCTACATCGATCTGGATCGCTTCAAGGCGGTGAATGACGGCTTCGGCCATGAGATGGGCGACAAACTCCTGCTCGCCGCTACCGAACGCATGCAGGGCATCTGCGGGGATCTCGCCACGGTGGCGCGTCTGGGCGGCGATGAGTTCGCGATGATCGTCCATGGCTGCCGCACGTCTGAAGCGATCGAGCACCTTGGCAAGACGCTGAGCGCGCAGCTGGGCCAGCACTTCTTTATCGATTCCACCGAAATCTCCATCGGCGGATCCGTCGGCATGGTGGTCGCTCCGCAGGATGGCGAGGATTCCGCCATTCTGGTGCGCCGCGCGGATATTGCGATGTACCGCGTCAAAGCCGCCGGGCGCGGGCAGGCGATCCGTTTCCACTCCTCAATGGAAGACGAGATCCGTCGCCGCCGCTTCCTGGAGGAAGAGCTGCGTCATGCCGTGGCGCGCGACCAGTTGGCTGTCCTCTATCAACCGTGCATGGCATCGGACGGCGAGACGCTGGTGGGCGTGGAAGCCCTGCTGCGCTGGCATCACCCGGACGAGGGCACCATTTCTCCAGCGGAATTCATCCCGCTGGCGGAGCAGACAGGCTTGATCGTGGAGATCGGCGAATGGGTTCTGCGTCGGGCGTTGCAGGACGCGCGTGACTGGCCGGAGATCCATGTGGCGGTCAACGTCTCGCCGGTGCAGTTCCGTCGCCCGGAACTGCTGGACAACGTGCTCAGTGTCATCGCCGAAACAGGCATAGAGGCGCGCCGCGTGGAGATCGAGATCACCGAAGGCGTGCTGATGGAAGATGCCGAAGGCGCGATCAGCACCATCAAGGGCTTCCGCGATGCCGGCATTTCGGTGGCGCTGGATGATTTCGGCACCGGCTATGCATCGTTGAGCTATCTGCGCCGTTTCCCCTTCTCCAAGCTCAAGGTCGATCAGGCCTTTGTGCGCAATCTCGGGGTCATCACCGGCTCAGCCGCCATCATCCATTCCGTTGTTTCGCTCGGGCGTTCGCTCGGCATGCTGGTGCACGCGGAGGGCGTAGAAACCCTCGAGCATCACATCTTCCTGCGCGCTGCCGGCTGCCATCATTTCCAGGGCTATTACTTCGGCAAGCCCATGCCCAAGGCCGAAATCGACAAGCGCGTGGCGCGCAATTTCGGCGGCGCTGTCTCGCTCAGCCGACTCGGCTGATTGCGCTCGCCCAAAGCTGCTCCATTCGACCCTTCGCGCATTGCGTGCAAAGCCAGCAAACGGATGTCCCTGCTGGCGCCCGCAGCGGGGCGAGCTGCGTTAAGAATGTTTAAACCATCATCTTGCGTTTTCCCTCATCCGGAAGAACAACAGAGTCCTGCGCGATCAGGTCTTTAGTCCTGAGACCCGACGGCCCGTTGTGACCAAGGACATCGAGCGTGAACAGAATGTCGAAGCTGCGTGTTTTTCTTCCTCTCGCTGCCGTGGCCCTCGCCGGCGCACCCGCTCTGGCCCAGAGCTACCCGACCCGCCCGGTAACCCTTGTCGTGCCGGCCCCGACGGGCGGTGGCACCGATGTGTTTGCGCGTGTGCTCGCCGAAATCGTCGAGGGCGAACTCAAACAGAAATTTGTGGTCGAGAACCGCGCCGGTGCGGGCGGCACTCTGGGCAGTGCGCAGGTCGCTGCCGCCAAGCCGGATGGTTACACCATCGGCTTTGTGTGGAACTCGCCGCTTACCACCAGCCCGCACTCCCTCAATGTTCCCTATACGCTCGACAGCTTCAAACCGGTGATGTCGATCGGCTATTCTTCTTATGTGCTGTGCGTGCAGCCGAGCTTTCCGGCGGAAAACGCCGCCGATTTCGTCGCCAAGCTGAAGGAACCGGGTGCCAAGTTCACGTACGGCAATGACGGTGTAGGCGGCACCATGCAGCTCGCGGCCGAGCGCATCTTCCGCGATCTCGGGGTCAAGGTGCGGGGAATTCCCTTCGCCGGTGCCGGGGAAACGGCCAAGAACTTTCTCGGTGCCCATGTGGATTTCTATGGCGGCTCGCTGCCGCCGATCCTGCCGCATGTGGAAGCGGGCAAGGCAAAGTGCCTGCTGGTGACCTCTGCCGAGAAGAACCCTGCCCTGCCCAAGGCCGATGGCCTTTCCGCCATCAAGCTGGAAAAGGCCGAAACCGTGCTGTGGTGGAGCCTCGTTGTGCCGCCGGGCGTGCCGGACGAGGTGTTCAACACGCTTCAGAAGTCCTTCATGGCGGCCGCCAACACCGACAAGTTCAAGGAAGCCATGGCCAAGCAGGGTGCCACCCTGCGCGTGCTGGACGGCAAGGCGACCGATGCCCTGCTGCGCGATGAATTCAAGGCCCTGGGCGAGGTTGCCGCCTCGCTCGGCATCCAGAAAAAAACGCAGTAAGGATCGCTCGTGCTCTCGATCCGAAACTGGGTTGCCGAACTCCTGACAGCGCTCTTTCTGGGCGCTGTCGGTCTGTTTTTCCTGCGCGCCTCGATGGGTTTGCCGCCACCGGAGGAGCCGGGCGTCCCCGGTTCGGGCACGGTGCCGATGATTCTGGGGGGCTTCATCACCTTCGGCGCGCTGGTGCTGCTGGTGCGGTCGCTGCTGCGCGAGAAGAGCGAGCGCCTGCAATCGACCGGGTTCAAGCCCTTGTTCGCGCTGGCCAGCCTGATCGTCGGCGCGGCGATCTTCGAGCCCGCAGGCTTCCTGCTTTCCACCTTCCTGTTCCTGAGTGCAGGCTTCACGGTGCTGGGTGAAGCCGACTGGCGCAAAGCCCTGCCGGCTGCGGCGCTGATGTCCACCCTGCTCTGGCTTGTTTTCACCAAACTTCTCGGTGTCGGCCTGCCCTACGGGCTGATCGGCGAAGTCCTGTTCCGGTAAGGCCCCCATGAGCGCGCTTTCCTATCTCGCGGACGGCCTCTGGGTCGCGATCCAACCCAAGAACCTGCTGTTCTGCTTCATCGGCTGTTTCTGGGGTTCCATTGTCGGCGTTTTGCCGGGCCTTGGCCCGTTGGCGGGCATGGCGCTGCTGCTGCCGCTCACCTTCTCGCTCGATGCGACCGGTGCCATCATCATGCTCTCCGGCATCTTCTACGGCGCGATGTACGGCGGCTCGACCACCTCGATCCTGATGCGCATTCCCGGTGAGGCCGCCTCGGTCGTCACCTGCATCGACGGCTACGAGATGGCCCGCAAGGGCCGCGCGGGCGGTGCGCTTTCCATTGCCGCGCTCGGCTCTTTCGTGGGTGGCATCCTCTCGGTCGTCGGCCTGATGCTGGTGGCCCCGAAACTGGCCGATGCCATGCTGGCCATTGGCCCGGCCGCCGAGTTCACCATCCTGCTGGTGGCGCTGGGCATCTCGATCTTCGCGGCCTCCGGCGCCATTCTGAAGACGCTGCTCATGATTGCGCTGGGCCTGCTGCTGGCCATGGTGGGGCTGGATCCCCTCACGGCGACGCCGCGCTTCACCTTCGGCACGCTTGAGCTTTCCGACGGGCTGAACTTTGCGGCCATGTCGATCGGCCTTTTCGGGGTCTCGGAGATCCTGCTCTCGTTCGGCTCCACCATTACCGAGCGCCCCAAGGCGCCGAAAATGCGGGAGCTGCTGCCCACGAAGACCGAACTGAAGGAAGCGACCATGCCGACGCTGCGCGGCTCCTTCATCGGCTTCATTTTCGGCATCGTGCCGGGGGTGGGCCACATCGTCTCTACCTTCGCCTCTTATGCCGTCGAAAAAGCGCTGTCCAAGAAGCCGGAGGAATTCGGCCAGGGTGCCGTTGCGGGTGTGGCCGGCCCCGAAACCGCGAACAATGCCACCACGGGCGCGGCGATGATCCCTCTGCTGGTGCTGGGCATTCCGGCCATTCCGGTGACGGCGGTGCTGCTCTCGGCGCTGACCATTCATGGCGTTCAGCCCGGCCCGATGCTGATTTCCCAGCATCCGGAGGTGTTCTGGGGCCTCATCGCCTCCATGATTATCGGCAATTTCATGCTGGTGGTGCTGAACCTGCCGCTGGTGGGCCTGTTCGTCTCCATGCTGCGCCTGCCCTATGGCTTTCTCGCCCCCTCCGTGCTGCTGATCTGCATCATCGGCGTGTACGCCATGAAGGCTTCAAGCTTCGATCTGGCCGTGATGATCGCTTTCGGCGTCTTCGGCTATCTGCTGCGCCTGATGAGCTTTGACATCGCCCCGTTGCTGCTGGCTTTCGTGCTGGGCGACCGCCTCGAAATCTCGTTCCGGCGTGCGCTGACCATCTCGGAGGGCGATTACTCGATCTTCCTCAAGGGCCCCGCCGCACAGTTCTCGGTCGCGCTGGCCGCGGCGGTGGTCATCGGCGTCGCCATCCTGAAGCTCAGGCAGGCCCGCGCCGCCAAAGCAGCGGAAGGAGCGGCGTAAAAACGCCGCTCCGTCCCTCAGACGATGGAAACTTTAGCGATTTCGATCGTCAACCCGGCATCGGAATAGAAGGTGTAGTCATTGCCGGCCTGGGTGAAATATTCACCCGCCGCGACGCTGAAGGTATCACCGGCATCAAAGTCGAGTGTGAGCGTCGCGCCCGGCCCGCTGGCACCGAGGATGCTTGTCGTCAGGCTTGATGTGAAATCTGTCAGGTTTGCGTCCACACCCGCGGCGGTGAAGTCAATCACCTCGGTATTGAGGATATTGGCCTGAACATCGGCGGTGTTGATGGTGGCTGCGCCGGTTATCTGCAGGGTATCGATCGCGGTCCCGCCGTTGATCAGGGTTCCGGTCAACAGCAGCGAGGAAGAGTCGATGATCATCGTATCGGCGCCGCCCTGCCCACGCAGTTCGTCCACACCACCGCCGCCCGTGAGCGTATCACTCCCGCCGCCGCCTTCGATGATGTTGTCGCCGGAATCGCCCGTCAGCGTGTCGGCACCGCTGCCTCCGGTCAAATTCTCGATATTGGAGAGCGTATCGCCCTGCGCTTCTCCCCCGCTGGCCGTCCCCGCGAAGAGATTGACGTTCACGCCCGCAGTATCGGTCGAGTAGTCCGCCGTATCAAGGCCGTTGCCGCCATCAAGCGCATCTGCCCCGGCGCCGCCGCGCAGGATATCGTCGCCGTCCCCGCCGGAGAGCGTATCGGCCGCACCATTGCCGATCAGCGTATCATTCCCGATGCCGCCAAACAGGCCATCCTGTTCGTTGGAGCCGGTCAGGGTTGCGCCGCCCGGAGGCGCGGATTGGGTTCCGCCCGTGACATCTGTCACCGTCACGCTGAGCGTCTGGGTATCGCTGCCGCCCAGACCGTCGGAGACCGTGACGATCAGATCATAGACGTTGTTGGCACCCGAATCCGTCGGCGCCTCGTAATCGGGCGGGGCGATGAAGGTGAGAACGCCGGTTGAGGCGTTGATCGCAAAGAGCGCGGCATCCGCACCGCCCGTGATCGTATAGGTGAGCGTTGCCCCCGCATCCGGATCGGAAGCGGTCACCGTGGTCACCCCGGTGCCGTTCTCCGCCACGCTGAGGCTCGCCGTGGCGCCGCCCCCGTTCGAGGTGATCACAGGGGCTTCATTCGCGTTGGTCA
>JAIUNQ010000129.1 GCA_020161475.1 Pseudomonadota bacterium
GCTGGCTCCCGGCCTGCGCTCGCTCAACATCGCGGTGGCCGGTGCCATGCTCGTAGGGGAGGCGCTGCGCCAGCTTGACGCGCTCCCCGCTTTCGGCTCCACCGAAGGAAAATGAGGTTTTTGATGTCGCTCGTCGCCGATCCCACCGTCACCCAGCAGCGCGAGACGGCGCACCAATGGTTCCTGAGCCTTCAGGAGCGTATCATGGCCGCTTTTGAGACGCTGGAGAACGAGACGCAAGGGCCCTTCTTCGAAGGCGAGGACACCCCCGGCAAGGCCGAGTTCAAGGCTTGGGAGCGCACCAACCACGACGGCACCAAGGGCGGCGGTGGCCGCATGGGCATGCTGCGCGGGCGTGTGTTCGAAAAGGCGGGCGTGCATGTCTCCCACGTGCATGGCACCTTCGCGCCCGAATTTGCGGGCCAGATTCCCGGTGCATCAGCCGATCCGCGCTTTGCCGCCTGCGGCATCTCGCTGATCGCGCATCCGTGGAACCCCAACGCACCGACGGTTCACATGAACACGCGGTTCGTCGTCACCTCCAAGGCCTGGTTCGGCGGCGGCGCGGATCTGACGCCCATGCTGGCCGAGCGCCGCACACAGGACGATGCCGACACCCGCGCCTTCCATGGCGCGATGCAAGCGCCCTGTGACGCACACGGCAAGGACTATGCCCGCTACAAGGCGTGGTGCGACGAGTACTTCCACTTGAAACACCGCAATGAGCCGCGCGGCATCGGCGGCATCTTCTATGATTATCTGGAGGATGATTTCGACGCGAATTTCGCCTTCACCAAAGCGGTGGGCGAAGCGTTTCTGGGCATTTATCCAGCGCTTATGCCCGCCAACCTCACCAAACCCTGGAGCGAGGAGCAACGCATTGCGCAGGAGGTGCAGCGTGGCCGCTATGTCGAGTTCAACCTGCTGTTCGATCGCGGCACGATTTTCGGGCTGAAAACCGGCGGCAACATCGAGAGCATCCTCTCCTCCATGCCCCCGCGCGTGCGCTGGCCGTGATAAGCTGCCATCCTCGTCAGCACCCAAAATAGGAAAGTTAGCCTAAATAAGTGCATTTGTGCATATTAATGCATCATTTTGGGATTGTTGCCCTTATGTGACAGCCAACATAAGACAATTATCATAAACACATACTCCGAAGCAGGAGTATTCAAGAAATGAAATTGCACTACCTCGTTTTGACAGGTCTGGCGCTTTCCGGCGTGGCTCAGGCGGCAGATATCGGCACCTACAAGAAGCCCACACCGGTGCCCGTTATTGAGAACGATCTCTACTTCGGCTCCATTGGAGCAGGCGCTTCCGTCATCGACTCCCCCTCACAGAAGGGTCTGAAGTCCGCGACGGTTCCCTACCTGAACGTCAACGGCAAATTCACCTATATGCTGGCACCGCGTGGGTGGGGCGCGCAGGTCGATGCGAACTTCGCCGGCCTTTCGACGGATTGGATCGACCCCAAAGTCCGTCACGCTTCCTCAGCCTTCATTTACGGCGGCGCGCTGCATCTTTTTTCGCGTGCTGTGACGGATGCAAAGATCGGCGGCTTCTTCCAGTTTGACCAGCACGATGTGAATGCACGTCAGACGACATCGCTCACCATGCCGGGCTATGTCGGCGGTCTGGAAGCGCAATACGCCCTCAACCACAACTTGCTGCTACGAGCGCGCGCCAGCCTCGGCTCGCATGAGCTTCGCGGGAACGGCAACGCGATGACGCTGCGCTCCTACACAGGCGGGCTCGGCGTCACCTATCGCTTCGATCGGAACTGGCGTTTGGGGGCTGATCTGAATGTTTCCGCGATCCGCGCATCCGTGCAGGGCACCCGAGGCGGGTTCACCTTCTTGGAAACAGGCGTCTTCGGAGAATACCGCCTTTCCCAGCTACCGCTGTCGCTGCGGGCTGATGTCAGCTACCTGCACTATTACGACGACAAGTTTATCTCCGCGCGCCACATCGGCCTGAACGGCATGCGAGCAACGCTCGGTGTGCGCTATGAGTTTGGCGGTTCGCGGCAACGTCCGCGCGATATCGTGGACGATCAATTCCAGACCTACAACGTGCTGGCGGGGCTGCGCTGAGCAGAGCCCTTCACTCCAACGAGAAAAGCCCGGTTTGCGCCGGGCTTTTTTTATGTCGTTACCGTTGTGTCAGGCCACTGGCGAGAGACACTCAGTTCGCTACCAGCCTGAGCAATCCAATCTGCACTTCGCGGCTGTTATCGCAGCCGCGCACGATCCACTGGGCTCTGGCGGCTTCAAGCAAGGCACCGAGCTGCGGCCCCGGCGCGATCCCTAGCGCCAGAACGTCCTTGCCGGTGAGGTGAAACACCGGCTTGGGGATCATGGCGCGCTGAGCCTGTGCCAGAAAGTCCGGCTCCCGCGTCAACGCCACCTGCACCGCCACTTCATCACAAACCTCGGGGAAATCCGCCGCCATGACGCGCATCTGCGCGGGCGAGGCATCCCCGAAACGGGAAACAGCCAAAGCCAGCGCTTCAAGACGCTTCTGCTCGTGGTTCGAGAGCCTCAAACTCTCGCGCAGCAACGCCACGTCCGAGATCTCGCGCACACACAGGGCAAACAGCCGCGCAATCCCATCGGCCGCCCCGGCATCCACACGCAGCGCCATCGTCGCCAGATCCACCGGCAACCCGAGAATCTCGCTGATCAGCCCACGCGCCTCGGCCTGCCGCATCACGTCGAGCGCCTTGGGCGCCATGATCAATTTGAGGAATTCCTGCCTTATCCGCTCGCGGGAGAGGCGCGCAAATCCGGCGCGTTCGGCATCCACAGCCGCAAGCCCCTCTGCATCGAGCGCATCCTGCCCATAGGTCGCCGAAAAGCGGAAAAAGCGCAGGCCGCGCAGGTAATCTTCCCGCAACCGCGTAATCGCATCACCGATAAAGCGCACCCGCCCCGCGCGCAGATCATCGAGGCCACCGAAATAATCGTGCAGCACCCCGTCCGCGCCCATCGACATGGCGTTGATGGTGAAATCGCGCCGGGCGGCATCCTGCTGAAAACTTTTGCCGAAGCGAACCTCGGCGTGGCGGCCGTCCGTGGCGATATCCTCGCGCAGGGTGGTCACCTCAAAGGGCTTGCCGCCGATCACCACCGTCACCGTGCCATGCTCGATTCCGGTCGGCACCACCTTCCAGTCCGCCGCCGCGGCCTTCTCCATGGTAATGCGTGGCAAAAGGGTCGTGGCGAGGTCAAAATCCTCGATCCGGGTGCCCAGCAACGCATTGCGCACGGCCCCGCCCACAACGCGCGTTTCCTCGCCAAGGGCATCCAGCGCCTGAAGCAGCGCCTTGACCGGCGCGGACAGGACAGACGGGCGCGCCTCGGCGAGGGATTTCACTGCACCCGCCCCGGCACCACCTTGCCGTCCTTGAACACGGCCGGGGAATAGGCACCAGTCTTGTGCGGATCACCCAAGCCCGCCACCAGCAGGGCCGCGACAACAAAGGCAAGCCCAATTAAGGCCTGAATTTGCAGCGCCTTGGCATGCAGCACCCGCTTGGCCGCGCGTGGATGCTTCTCACTCCACATCAGAAACACCGCATAGGCCAGAAACGGCAGAAAGAAAAAACCGGAAAGCTCGAAGATGATACGGGGCATGGTTCCCTCAAGGGGTTACGCCTGATAGCGAAGCGCGAAGGCGCGGAGGATTCCCGCCGTTACGCCCCAGATATAGGCATCATCGTAGTCGAGTACATAGAAAGTACGGTCCTTTCCGCGCCAAAGGATGCTCGACTGTCGATAATTGGGCAGGTGCAGCGCGTGCTCCAGCGGCACCTCGAACACCCGCGCCACCTCGCCCGGATCGGGCTGCAGCGCCATGGCGGGGTCCAGCAGGGCCATCACCGGGGTCACGCGATACCCGGTGCCGGAAAAATAAGGCGGCAGATACCCCAGCGCTGAGACGTGATCCGCCGCCAGCCCGATTTCCTCCTGCGCCTCGCGCAGGGCGGCATCATGTGCGCTTTCCCCCGGCTCGATCCGCCCGCCGGGAAACGCCACCTGCCCGGCATGGGTGGAAAGATGCGTCGCGCGCTCGGTCAGCAGCACGCTCAAACCCTCCGGGCGCGCAACCACCGGAAACAGCACAGCCGCTGGCTTGGCCGAGAGCAGAAATTCCTTGGGCGCAGGCAAACCGTCAATCGTGTGGTCGCCATAGCGCTCGGCATCGGCCTCCGGCGTCAGTGGCGCATCGAGCAGCACAGGGCGGGCCCGCTCCACAAAGGAGGCCGCAGGCGCAAAACGCAGATCAAGCATAAGCTTCCTCCGGCAGCGGGAAAAACGCCCCGCCCGAGGCGATGCCGCTTTGCCCCTGCCCGTTCTCCTCGATGCGCTCAATGAGCGCTTGCGCCAGCGAACGCGTCAGCAGCGCCCAGAGATCGCCGCGCACCTTCACATAGGGTTTGAGCCCCCCGCCTGGCTCCAGCACGAAGCGAAGGGGGTGCACCGCATCCGCCACCACGACATCATCAAGGTTGGTGCGAAAGACGAGTGATTCGCCGCTCCACTCCATTTCCACCGCCAGAAAGGGAGCGTCTTCCACAACGATCCCGACCCGCTCCACCGGGGTCACAAGAACGTGTTGCCCGTCATCATTGCGCAAAATGGTGGAAAACAGCCGCACCAGCGCGGGGCGGCCGATGGGCGTGCCCATGTAGAACCAGCGCCCGTCGCGGGCGATTTTCATGTCGATTTGCCCGCAATAGGGCGGGTTCCAGCGCTCGACAGGCGGCAGACCACGCTCGCCATGCGCCTGCGCCGCCTCGATGAAGCGTTGGGGCAAAACCACCTGTGCCTGCGTCTGATCCGCCATGTCGCGCCTCCGGCACCAAGATGTAAGCTCTCCCCCGCGCCGTGAAAAGGCCGCAGCGGAGCCGCGAAGACATCATCAGCCATTGATGCGAAGCACAGGGCGCGCCACACTGTCACGTAAACGTCCACCGGAACACACCGATGACCAGCACCGCCGACACGCTCGATATCACCGCCTCCTTCGTCAGCCTTGCCGAGGAGAGTGCGGAGAAGCTCGCCACCGCCCGCACCGAGATCGGCCGCGTCATCTTCGGGCAGGAGAAGGTGGTGGAGCAGGCGCTGGTCACCGTGCTCTCGGGGGGCCATGCGCTGCTGGTGGGCGTGCCGGGGCTCGCGAAAACCAAGCTGGTGGACACCATGGGCCGCGTGCTGGGGTTGGACGCGCGCCGCGTGCAGTTCACGCCCGATCTGATGCCCTCCGATATTCTCGGCACGGAAATTCTCGAAGAGCCCACGCCCGGCCAGCGCGCCTTCCGCTTCATCAAGGGACCGGTCTTCTCGGAACTGCTGATGGCGGATGAAATCAACCGCGCCAGCCCCCGCACTCAATCCGCGCTGTTGCAGGCGATGCAGGAGGGCTTCGTCTCGGTGGCGGGCCAGCGGCATGATCTGCCCAAACCCTTCCATGTGCTCGCAACCCAAAACCCCATCGAGCAGGAGGGCACCTACCCCCTGCCGGAGGCCCAGCTCGACCGTTTCCTCCTCCAGATCGATGTCCTCTACCCCGATCGGGACGCGGAAAAGCGGATGCTGCTGGACACCACCGGCGCGGAGGAGGCCGGTGCACGCGCGGTGCTCACCGCCGCCGAGGTGATGGCCGCACAGCGCCTTGTGCGCCGCCTGCCGGTGGGCGAGGCGGTGATGGAAGCCATCCTCGATCTCGTGCGCTCTGCCCGCCCGGAACCGGGTTCGGCGCTGGCGGAAAAGCTGGTCTGGGGGCCGGGCCCGCGTGCCTCGCAGGCGCTCATGCTCGCCATCCGCGCCCGCGCGCTGCTGCAAGGGCGGCTCTCGCCCTCGCTGGATGACGTGGCCGCGCTGGCCGAACCGGTCCTCAAGCACCGCATGGCCCTCAGCTTCGCCGCCCGCGCTTCGGGCGAAACGCTTACCGGCATCATCTCCGGGCTGACCAGCCGCTTCCGGTAAAACGATGGCCACCGCCTTCTCGCCCCTCACGCCGCCGCTCGGCCAAGGCCCCTCGGGCGCGCTGCTCTCGGAAGCGGCGCAGCTCTCGGAGGTGCTCGCGCATCTGAGCCTTGAGGCGCGACAGGTCGCTTCGCAGGTGGCGCTCGGCATTCACGGGCGTCGCCGCGCCGGGACGGGCGAGGAGTTCTGGGAGTTTCGCCCCTTCCGCGATGGTGAAAGCGCGGCCCGCATCGATTGGCGGCGCTCCGCCCGCGATGACCGGCTCTATGTGCGCGAACGCGAGTGGGAAAGCGCCTCGACTCATTGGCTGAGCCTCGATCTTTCGCCCTCGATGCGCTTCCGCTCCAAGGTGGCCAAGGCCGCCAAGCTCCATCGCGGTGCCGTGCTCACGCTGGCGCTGGGCGATGTGCTGGTCCATGCCGGTGAGCGCGTGGGCCTTGCCGGGCAAACGCCGCCGCTGGCCTCCCGCGCCATCATCCTGCGCCTTGCCGATGCCTTGTTGCGGCAGGAAAAACAGGGCGCGACGACCGCCTTCCCCGATACGCGCCTGATGCGCGAGCGCGACCACCTGATCCTGATCTCCGATTTCATCGCCCCGCTCGAAGAACTGGCCGAGAACATCGCCCGCATCGCCCATCGCGGCCTCAAGGCGACCCTCGTGCTGCTGCGCGATCCCGCCGAGGAGACCTTTCCCTTCACCGGCGAGGTCGAGTTCGAAAGCCTTGAAAGCGACGCCCGCTGGCGTGTCGGCGAAGCGCGCGACATGGCGCAACGCTACCGCGAGCGGATCGTGGCGCATGGCGAGGGGCTGCGCGATCTCGCGCTGCGTCACGGCTTCGGCTTCATCCGCCACATCACGGATCAATCCCCCGCCAACGCCCTGCTGGCGCTGGCCGCACGCCTGTCCGGCCAACACCACGAGGCGCGCGCATGATCGCCGGGCTCGCCTTTTCCGCCCCGCTCGCCTTGGCCGCGCTCGTGCTGCTGCCCGCATTGTATTACCTGCTGCGCGTCACCCCGCCCCCACCCAAGCGCGAACCTCTGCCGACGCTGGAACTGGTGCGCGATCTCACCAGCGCCGAACAGCAACCGGCGCGCACGCCGCTCTGGCTGCTGCTGTTGCGCCTTGCCGCCGCCGCCGCGCTCATCCTCGCCATGGCCGGCCCCCGCTGGCAGCCGCCCGCCGCCGCCACCGTCACCCAGACCAGCGGCACGCTTGTTTTGATGCTCGATGACGGCTGGGCCAGCGCCCGCGACTGGAGCCTGCGGCTGGAGCGTGCCCGCGCGGCCCTGAACCGCGCCGAGGGACGCCCCGTGCTGCTGCTCACCGCCAGCCAGCGGCAGGCCGA
>JAIUNQ010000130.1 GCA_020161475.1 Pseudomonadota bacterium
AGCGGCGGATTGCCGGTGTAGCCGCCATCCCAATACGGAATGCCGTCGATTTCCACGGCGCGGAAAATCGTGGGCAGGCAGGCCGAAGCCAACACATGCGCCGCTGTCAATTCGCCCTGCTCGAAGACCTCGACGCGGCCGGTGTGGACATTGGTTGCCGAGATGAAGATTTTCAGGTCCGTGCAGGCGCGTACTTTGGTGAAATCAATCTCCTCCTGCAGCACATCGCGGAGGGGATTCAGATCGAGTGGGTTCGCCTCATAGGGGCTGGCAAGATGGCTCATCCAATCGAAAAAGATGTAGCCCGGCGTGTTTTCGATGCCCCAGCGGCCCAGCAGTTTGGAGAACAATCCGCGCTGGAGCGGAGAATATCGTCCGGCATCGCCGATGCGCGTCCAGAAGCGCTTGAGCTGCGCGCGTGCCCCTTCGCGCCCGCCGTCTGCCATGCCTTCGGCGAGGCAGACGGCATTCATCGCGCCCGCGCTGGCACCGGAGACACCCTTGATGGCGATGCGCTCATCGCTCAGCAGCGCATCCAGCACGCCCCAAGTGAAAGCGCCATGGGCGCCGCCACCCTGAAGCGCGAGGGTGACCGGCTTGGCCTTGGATTTTGTCATGCGAGCTTCCGTTGGCGAGGGCCGGTCATATCGTCTCTGGATGTTTATTCAGGGGGCGGGTTTTCTACGAGAAACCGGTGCCCACTTTCTCGGAAAACCCTATGCAGCGGTCCAGCCACCATCCATCGAGATGGTGGTGCCGGTGATCTGCGACGCCGCGTCCGAAGCAAGGTAAACCGCCAGCGCACCGACCTGTTCGACGGTCACGAATTCTTTCGTCGGCTGGGCCGCGAGCAGAACGTCGCGCTTGACCTGTTCCTCGGTCATGTTGCGGGCCTTCATGGTGTCGGGAATCTGCTTTTCCACCAGCGGGGTCCAGACATAGCCCGGGGCGATGGCGTTCACGGTGATCTTGTGGGTGGCCAGCTCCAGCGCCACCGTCTTGGTGAAGCCCGCCACACCGTGCTTGGCGGTGACATAAGCGGATTTGAAGGGCGAGGCGACCAGCGAATGCGCCGAGGAGAGGTTGATGATGCGCCCGTTGCCGCGCTTCTTCATGCCCGGCACGGCGGCCTTGGTGGCATAGAAGACGGCAGAGCAGTTGATCGCGAGGATCTGCTGCCACTTATCGTCCGGGAAATCCTCGACGGGGGAGACAAACTGGATGCCGGCGTTGTTGAAGAGGATGTCGATGCCGCCAAAAGCGTCTTCCGCTGCCTTCACCATGGCCCGGATCTCATCCGGGTTGAGCATATTGGCGCCATTGTAGAGCACTTTGACGCCGTATTGCGCTTCAAGGCTAGCCCGCGTCTTCTCGATCTCGGCGGCGTCTCCCAGGCCGTTCAGCATGATGTTGCAGCCCTGGGCGGCATAAGCCGTGGCGACGCCAAGCCCGATGCCCGAGGTGGAACCGGTGACGAGCGCGCTTTTTCCCTTGAGAGACATAACCTCTTCCTTCCTATTGCGATGTGTCGTTCAATTTCGCGGGCGCAGACTATCATTGCGCAGCGCGAAAGCCATGCCCGATCTCGCCTAAACCGCTCAAGGCGTCTATATGATGAGGCATGGATCTGAAGCTTGATACCCGCCCCACCCACAGCTGCTGCGCGGCCCATGCCGCCCCGGCGGAGGTGGGCCTGCGCGCCGCCGAAGACCTGTGCCAGCGCGAGGGCGTTCGCCTCACCCCCCAGCGTCGTGCAGTGCTCAAGGCACTGCTGGCGGCGCGGCGGCCGCTGGGGGCCTATGATCTGATTGAAGCGCTGCGCGAGGGCGGCGCTCGTGCGCCTGCGCCCATCGTTATCTATCGCGCACTGGATTTTCTCAAGGATCTCGGGCTGATCCATCGGCTGGAGACGCTCAATGCCTTCATCGCCTGTCCGCACCGGCATGGCACGCATGAGCGTGTGAGCTTTCTCATCTGCGAGAAGTGCCGCCATGTGGATGAGGTGGTGTCACCTACGCTGAACACGGCGCTTGATTCCCTTGCCGGCGAACACGATTTTCGACCGCAGCGGCAGGTGGTGGAGCTTGCCGGTCTGTGTCGGGACTGCCAATAACGCCCTGCATAACCCCTGAATTTTCTGCGAACGGATCTGCTCGCGATGCTCGATACGCCCACGCCCTGTCTTGAAGAAGCCGCCTGCGGTCCGGCCCGACGCCATGCCAGCGTGGCGGTGAAGGTGGGCAGTGTGCAGGTTGGCGGGCTGATCGCCGGGCACCCCGCGCCGATCGTCGTCCAGTCCATGACCAATACCGATACCGCCGATATCGAGGCGACTGTGAAACAGGTGGCGGAACTTGCCCGCGCGGGGTCGGAAATCGTGCGGATCACGGTGGACCGCGATGAGGCTGCCGCCGCCGTGCCGGTTATTCGGGAGCGGCTGGAAAAGCAGGGTGTTTTCGTGCCGCTGGTGGGGGATTTCCACTATATCGGCCATACTCTGCTCGCCGAGCATCCGGCCTGCGCCGAGGCGCTGGCGAAATACCGCATCAACCCCGGCAATGTCGGCTTCAAGGACAAGAAGGATCGGCAGTTCTCGGCCATCATCGAGATGGCGCTCAAGTACAACAAGCCGGTCCGCATCGGGGCGAACTGGGGTTCGCTCGATCAGGAACTGCTCACCGCCCTGATGGATGAGAATGCCCGTTCGAATGCGCCGATCGAGGCGCGCGCGGTGATGCGCGAGGCCATGGTGCAATCGGCGTTGCTCTCGGCCCAGCGTGCGGAAGAGCTGGGGCTGGGGGCGGACAAGATCATCCTGTCCGCCAAGGTCTCTGCCGTTCAGGATCTTATCACCATCTACCGGATGCTGGCGCAGCGGTCCTGCTATGCGCTGCATCTCGGATTGACCGAGGCGGGCATGGGGTCGAAGGGCATTGTCGCCTCCTCTGCTGCGCTCGGCATCCTGCTGCAAGAGGGCATCGGCGATACCATCCGCTTCTCGCTCACCCCGGAACCGGGCGGGGATCGCACGCTGGAAGTGAAGACGGCGCAGGAGCTTCTCCAGACCATGGGGTTCCGCGTCTTCGTGCCGCTTGTGGCGGCCTGCCCGGGGTGCGGGCGCACCACCTCCACCGTGTTTCAGGAACTGGCGCGCGATATCCAGACCTGGATTTCCACCTCCATGCCGGAGTGGAAAACCCGCTATCCTGGCGTTGAAGCGCTTAATGTCGCGGTGATGGGCTGCATCGTGAACGGGCCGGGCGAATCCAAGCATGCCGACATCGGCATTTCGCTGCCCGGTACCGGTGAGACGCCCGCCGCGCCCGTGTTCATCGATGGGCAGAAGGCCAAAACCCTGCGTGGCCCCACCATTGCGGCTGATTTCAAGCTGTTGGTGGCGGAATACATCGAAACCCGATACGGCACGCGCTGAACCGGAACGGCGCAACCGTCCGGTCCGGGAGGCGTTGGGCCTTCCGGGCAGGGGACAGGGTAATGCGCTTTAAATCAATGACATAGGCCAGCTCGTCCCAACAAGGGCTGCGGGCGGCACGCGGGTTGCGGGACATCGGCATGGAGGACCATGCGATGTCTCTTTTTGATACATTCCGTAAAGACCAACGTGGCAATGTGGCGATGATCTTCTCGCTGGCGCTGCTGCCGATCATCGGCATCGGCGGCGTTGCGGTAGATTATGCCAATGTTCGGCAGACGGAAGGCCAGTTCCAGAGCGCACTCGACTCCACCACGCTGATGCTGACGCGCTATGCGCCCAAGAACGATGCCGCCGCGCTGGAGCGCCTCGGCACGCCCTATTTCAATGCGCTGGCCTCCCAGTATGGCCTCAAGGTCACCGGCGCGCTCAAGGCGACCAAGACGCAGGATCGCGTGACGCTGGCGGCCAGTGGCTCCTACACGACCCATTTCGGCCCGCTGTTCGGGGTCAACGAGTGGAGCTTTACCGTCAAGTCGCAGGCTTCCTATGGCACCCGCAAGATCGAGGTGGCGCTGGTGCTCGACAACACCGGTTCGATGGGCGCGATGAACAAGATCGGCGAGCTGAAGAAGGCGAGCCATACCCTGCTCAAGATCCTGCAGGATGCCGCTGCGACGCCGGGGCAGGTGAAGGTGGCGCTGGTGCCCTACACCACGCGCGTCAACCTCGGCACGACCTATCGTAATGACAACTGGCTGACCAATGCGCCCGTTGGCACGGGGTTCCGGCCCTCCGAGAACTACATCCTGCCCACATCGCGTGGCACTTGGGGCGGCTGCGTAGCCGAGCGTGACCGGCCCTACAATCGCAATGCCCAGCCGGCGAATCCCGGTGTGGCCGGCTCGCTCTACACCATGATCAATTGTGAAGGGTATCTGGCGCAGGCCATGCCGCTGACGAGTGACTTTGCCGCGCTCAACGCCCGTGTCGATCAGATGGGGGCCGACGGCTGGACCAACATCACGCTTGGCGCGCAGATGGGGCTTGAGATGCTCACCGCCGCGGCGCCTTTCAACCAGACGACATCTGATCCCAATGTGGATCGCTTCATGATCCTGCTGACGGACGGCCTGAACACCAAGGACCGCTGGGCTGGAATTGCCGATTGGGCGGGCTCGCCGCAGATCGAGTCGCGGATGAATCAGGATACGCAGGGGATGTGCGATGCTATCACGGAGCGTGCCGTGCCCGAAGCCTCCAAGACCATGAAGATCAAGCTCTACACGGTGCTGGTGATTGAGGGGAACGAGAACCTTCTGCGCAGCTGCGCCTCCTCGCCCGACATGTTCCGCAAGGTGCAGCAGGCCAACCAGCTCGAAAGCGTGTTCCAGCAGATCGCCAACGAGATCGGCAAGGTTTCGCTCACGATGTGATTTGCGCCGGATTTGCGGAGCAAATCCGGGCTTCCCTCGCATTTCGGGCTTATTCCCATAAGCCCTGCATCGGGCGCACAGGCGCCCTTGCGCAGACCGCAGGCAAGCCTCCGGTCTTCGGTTTTTTCTATTGCGCTCGAACGGGCAATGCCCTGTCAAACCTCGAAGATCAGGCCGCCTTGACGAGGCTTTCGAACAGGCCGAGGCCATCGGTGCCGCCGACCAGACCCTCGATCAGGTTTTCCGGGTGCGGCATCATGCCCAGCACGCGGCGGTTCTCCGAATAGATGCCCGCAATCGCGTTACGCGAACCGTTCGGGTTTTCTTTGGTGATGTCACCGGCAGCATCGCAATAGCGGAAGGCCACGCGGCCCTCGCCCTCAAGGGTTTTCAGCATCTCGTCATCACAGACATAGTTGCCCTCGCCATGGGCGATGCAGACCTTGATCACTTGGCCGGCGCTGTACTGCGAGGTGAAGGCGGTGTCCACGCCCTCGACCTTGAGATGCTGCATGCGGCAGACGAACTTGAGGCCCGCGTTGCGCATCAGCAGGCCCGGCAGCAGGCCCGCCTCGCAGGCGATCTGAAAGCCGTTGCAGATGCCAAGTGCATAGCCGCCCTTGGCAACATGGGCGCGCACGGCATCCATGATGTGGGCGCGGCCCGCGATGGCGCCGCAGCGCAGGTAATCGCCATAGGAGAAGCCACCGGGCAGCACGACGAGATCCGTGCCCTGCGGCAGATCGTAATCGGCATGCCAGGCATGGACGACATCGGCACCCGCGACGCGCAGCGCCTTGGCGATATCGCCCTCGCGATTGGTGCCGGGGAAGGTGATGACAGCAGCGCGCATCAGCCCAGCACCTCGATCTTGAAGTTCTCGACCACGGTGTTCGCCAGCAGCTTCTCGCAGGCCTGTTTGATCAGGTCTTCGGCGCGGGCCTTGTCCGAGGTTTCGACCTCGATATCGAAGACCTTGCCCTGACGCACACTGTCCACGCCTTCCAGCCCGAAGGACTTGAGCGCGCCTTCGATCGCCTTGCCCTGCGGATCAAGAACGCCGTTCTTCAGGGTGACGATGACGCGGGCTTTCATGGGGACCTCGATCAGAAAAGGCAGGGTTCTGGCTGCCGGAGCCCAAAACGAAAACGGGACGCCGGAAGGATGTTCTGGCGTCCCGATTAAAGATTTTGCCCGCGCGAGGCAACCGCTTGTTGGCGGCACCACGCGGGATTTGATGCTTACGACACCAGCTTGGGGCCACCGGCCTTGGGGTTGTCCCCCTCGGTCAGGATGCCGAGGCGGCGGGCCACCTCCTGATAGGCATCGACCAGACCGCCCATGTCACGGCGGAAACGGTCCTTGTCGAGCTTGTCCTGGGTCTTGATGTCCCAGAGGCGGCACGAATCCGGCGAGATTTCATCGGCCACGACAATGCGCATCATGTCGCCCTCGAAGAGGCGACCGCATTCCATCTTGAAATCGACGAGGCGGATGCCGACGCCGAGGAAGAGGCCCGAGAGGAAATCATTGACGCGGATGGCCAGCGCCATGATGTCGTCGATCTCCTGCGGGGTGGCCCAGCCGAAGGCGGTGACATGCTCTTCGGAGACCATCGGGTCGTTGAGCTTGTCGTTCTTGTAGTAGAACTCGATGATCGAGCGCGGCAGCTGGGTGCCCTCGTCGATGCCGAGGCGCTGGCTGAGCGAGCCCGCCGCCACATTGCGCACGACAACCTCGAGCGGGATGATCTCGACTTCGCGGATCAGCTGCTCGCGCATGTTCAGGCGCTTGATGAAGTGCGTCGGAACGCCAATCGCGTTGAGCTGATTGAAGATATATTCCGAGATGCGGTTGTTGAGCACGCCTTTGCCATCGATGACTTCGTGCTTCTTGGCGTTGAACGCCGTGGCGTCGTCCTTGAAGTGCTGGACGAGCGTACCCGGTTCCGGTCCCTCGAACAGGACCTTGGCCTTGCCCTCATAGATGCGGCGGCGACGATTCATCGGGATGTACCGTGGTGTTTGGAATTCCATCAGGTGCCGAGGCTCCAGTTTGCGGCGAGCGCCGGCGCGGCGAAAAAAGGCGGGTCCCTCCACCTTTCGAGAAAAACCCTAGCCGATCCCTCGGGCCGATACAATGTTGCGGGCGCGAAAGATAGGGGCGGGGTGCAAGTGTTTTCAGCGCATGGTTGATTTTACGGGGCCTCGCACCTATTCGATTTGAGGAAGCCTGCTTGAGAGCGCGGGCCCACGAGGAGAGGATCGCTCGACCATGACTACTTTCGATAACCGCAAGGACACCGCTGAGAAGAAGTTCGCGCTGGATGCGGAACTCGAATTCAAGGCGGAGGCCCGCCGCAACAAGCTGCTGGGCCTGTGGGTTGCCGAGCAGCTCGGCAAGTCGGGCGAGGAAGCCGATGC
>JAIUNQ010000131.1 GCA_020161475.1 Pseudomonadota bacterium
TCACGAACTGGCCGTTCTCGAACCGCAAGCCCGGCCCGCGCGTGGTGGTGAAAGAGAAGAGACGATCCGTCCAGTGGTGAACGGAGAGCACCTTCTCCTCATAGAAATTCGACATCACAGACGCTCCGGCTGGGGGCTTCCATAAACCTTGGTGAGCTTGTCAGGCACATTGAGCCAGCTTTCCCGGTCGGCGGGCGGCTCTCCGGGCACATGAATATTGGGCAGCAAGGGGGCCATGCGGGCGTTGAGTTCCACCCAGACCTCCATGCCCGCAACCGTATCCGCACGGATGGCGTCTGCCGGGCATTCGGGTTCGCACACGCCGCAATCGATGCATTCTTCGGGGTGGATGACGAGCATGTGCTCGCCCTCATAGAAGCAGTTGACCGGGCAGACGGCCACGCAATCCATGTATTTGCAGCGGATGCAGTTGTCGGTGACCACATAGGTCATGGCGCACTCCTGTTCTGGCAGCGTGCGCCGATTGGGCGGCTGAAAACGCCGCGCGTCCGTCAAGAAATTGCGCGTTTTGTCCACCGACCCCGAAATTTCGCGCCTGCAAACTAGTTGCTATTCCGCCGCCCCGAACCCGGCGAGGCTCTCCCCATGTTCAGTACTTGAGCCCCAAATGCGCGGGGCGAGGGGTTCGCAGATGACAGGCCCGTTAGGACAACTCGATGAGATCCGCCGCGTGCAGAACGGCGCGGCCCTGCGCCTGACCTTTTCGTCTGGTGCGGTGGTGGAACTGACGGCCACCGAACTCTGGCGCGAATGCCGCTCGGCGGAGGGCGTGCTGCGCCGCCTGAATGAGACCGCCCCGCCCGAACATCTTGTCATCACGGCGCTTCAGCCGGTCGGCGACTACGCCGTCAACATCGCGTTTTCGGATGGCGAGCAGCGCGGCATCTACCCCTTTTCGCTTCTTTCACGGCTTGCCGGAACCGCCCTCGATGGGGCGCGCACCGCCGCCTGACAACAGGAGACCCCCCATGACCTCTCCCTCCTTCGACACGATTGTCGATGGCCTCTCGGAAGTCGATTGCGATGTGCTCGTGATCGGCGGCGGCACAGCCGGTCCCATGGCTGCGCTCAAAGCCAAGCAGAAGAACCCGAAAGCCAAGGTGATTTTGCTGGAAAAAGCCAATGTGAAGCGCTCCGGCGCGATCTCCATGGGCATGGACGGGCTCAACAACGCCGTCATCCCCGGCTACGCCACGCCCGAGCAGTATGTGAAGGAAATCACCATCGCCAATGACGGGATCGTCGACCAGAAGGCGGTGCTGAAATACGCGCAGAACTGCTACTCCATCATCGAGGAACTCGACAGCTTCGGCATCCGCTTCCAGAAGAACGAGAACGGCGATTTCGACGTTAAGAAGGTGCACCACATCGGCACCTATGTGCTGCCTATGCCCAATGGCGAAACCGTGAAGAAGGCGCTCTATCGGCAGCTTCGCCGCGCGCAGATGCTCATTTCCAACCGCTACATGGCCACCCGCCTGCTCACGGGCAAATCCGGCCGCATCGCCGGGGCCATTGCGGTCAACACCCGCACGGCAGAGTTTCTGGTCATCAAGGCCAAGGCCGTGATCCTGTGCATGGGGGCTGCGGGGCGCCTCGGGTTGCCGACCTCGGGCTACATGTTCGGCACCTACGAGAATGCCGCCAACTCCGGGGATGGCTATGCCATGGCCTATCACGCGGGGGCCAAGCTCGCGAACCTCGAATGCTTCCAGATCAACCCGCTGATCAAGGATTACAACGGTCCGGCCTGCGCCTATGTCGCAGGGCCCTTCGGCGCCTATACCGCCAACAACGAGGGCAAGCGCTTCATCGAATGCGACTACTGGTCCGGCCAGATGATGCTGGAGTTCTTCAACGAGCTTCAGAGCGGCAAGGGACCGGTGTTCCTCAAGCTCAACCACCTGCATTCCGACACCGTGGGCGAGATCGAGACCATTCTGCACACGGTGGAGCGCCCCACGCGCGGCCTCTTCCATGAGAACCGCAAGACCGATTACCGCAAGGACATGGTGGAGATGCATATCTCCGAGATCGGCTTCTGCTCCGGCCATTCGGCTTCGGGCGTGTTCGTCGATGATTTCGCCCGCACCACGATTCCCGGCCTCTATGCGGCGGGCGACATGGCGAGCGTGCCGCACAACTACATGCTCGGCGCCTTCACCAACGGCGCGGTGGCGGGCGAGGATGCCGCCGAATTCGCCCTCAACCACGATTTCGAGGCCTTTGATGCCGCCGATGTGAAGCTGGAGCAGGCCCGCGTACTTGCGCCCACCAAGCGGGAGGACGGCATTCCGCCCAACCAGATCGAATACAAGACGCGCCGCCTCGTGAATGATTACTTCCAGCCGCCCAAGGTGACGCGCAAGTTCGAGCTGGGGCAGGCTCGCCTCGCCGAGGTGCGCGAGGATATGGAAAACAACATGGTGGTGACGAACGCGCATGAGCTGATGCGCGCGCTGGAAGCCACCTCAATCCTCGATTGCGCGGATATGGCGGCCCATGCCTCGCTCTACCGCGCGGAGAGCCGCTGGGGCCTTTATCACCTGCGCACCGACCATCCTGACAAGGATAACGAGAACTGGTTCTGCCACACCCTGCTCTCCAAGCAGGATGGCAAGATGACCTCTGAGAAGAAGGCGGTCGACCCTTACGTCGTCCCCGTCGCCGAGGAGGAAAAGGACCTTTACGACAAGCAGCGCATCCGCGCCTCGGCCTGAGAAGGAGACGAGACCCATGCCCTTCGCCCATTCCCCCTCCGCCGTTCCGGTTGTCGTCGATGACGCCAAGTGCATTGCCGAAAAGGGCTGCCGCGTGTGCATCGATGTCTGCCCGCTCGATGTGCTGCGCCTCTCGGATGAAACCGGCAAGGCCTACATGGCCTATGACGAGTGCTGGTATTGCATGCCCTGCGAGGCCGATTGCCCCACCGGCGCGGTCAAGGTGAACATCCCCTATCTCTTGAAATAAAAGGGAGACGCGCGATGTCCGCCGTTTTCGAAAGCTACACCGACCTTGAAGATCTGAAAGAGCAGCTGGCCTCCCCAGACGCAGGCGAACGCCGGGTCGCGATCATGGAATTGGGGGATCTGGGTGATCCCGCTGCCGTGCCGCTGCTCACCGCGCTCTTGGGCGATGAGGATGCCGAAGTGCGCCTTCAGGTCGCCCGCGCCTTGGAAAACTACGATGGCCCGGAGGCGGCGGAAGCGCTCGCCACGGCGCTGGTCGATGCGGATGCCGAGGTGGCAGCCGCCGCCGCTTGGAGCGCGGCGGAACTGAAAGACCCCGCAAGCGCTGACCCGCTCCTGCCGCTGGTGAGCCACGAGAGCGCTTTCGTGCGCGCCTCCGCCCTCAAGGCGCTCAAGGAATTGCGCCGCAAGGATGCCCTCAAACCAGCGCTCGAAGCCTTGCAGGATGCCGAGCCATCCGTGCGTGTGCAGGCCGTGGGGGTGATCGGCTTCCTGAAGCTCGAGGAGTCCGTCCCCGCCCTGCGCGCTGCCACCCATGATGGCGATGCCGATGTGCGCCGCGCTGCCGTGAGCGCGCTCGCCTTCTCGCATACCCTTCCCGCTGGGGAGACCATTCGCGCTGCGCTCAAGGACAGTGACTGGATGGTGCGAGAGATTGCCGCTGAAACGCTGGGCAAAACCGCCACGGGCAGCAATGCCAGCGTGGATCTCATCACGCTTCTCTCCGATGAATTCTGGCAGGTGCGCCTCAAGGCCACGCGCTCGCTCGGCAAGCTCAAGGTCTTCACGGCGGCAACGGCGATTGCCGCTGGCCTTGCGCATGAGCAGGCCAACTTGCGCAAGGAAAGCGCTTTTGCCTTGGGCGAAATCGCTGACCCTGCCAGCGCCCCTGCGCTCGAAGCCGTGCTGGAGGATTCCGACCCCGAAGTGCGCAAGAACGCGCGCTGGGCGCTGGCGCAGATCGCCCAGAAAGCGGCGGGATAAACAGAATGGCGCGCGCGCAGCCCACCTCGGTCGGAGCCGCGACAACGCGGGAACCGGGCGCGCGCGTCGTCAAATATGTCGCCATCCGCAACCATCTACTGGGGCAGATTCTCTCCGGTGCGCTGGCGCCGGGGGCACAACTGCCGTCCGAGCATGAGATCATGGCGCTCTTCGGCGTCTCGCGCGTGACCACCCGACAGGCGCTCGACATGCTGCGCAGCGAGGGGCGGGTGGAAGCACGGCGCGGCAAGGGATACTTTGTGCGCGCCATGCCCGCGACCGCCGAGCTTGCGCGGCTTCAGAGCTTCGGGGAAATGATGGCGCCCTTGGGCGTGCCGCTACTCGCCGATGTCATCGAGATTTCGGAAGTCATTCCACCGGTCGAGATCGCCGGCGCGCTCGGCTTGCAGGATATTGAACCGGCCATCCGTCTTGTGCGGGCGCGCATCGCCGCCGGGGCTACGGTCAGCGTGGACGAGAGCTTTTTCCCGCTGCCGCTCGGACGCAGGCTGATCCAGCTGGATCTCGTGCATCGTGATGTCTTCGAGTTGATGGAAACCCGTCTCGGCGTGGCACTATCTTACGCCGATATTGCGCTGGGCATGGCCCCGCCACCGCCCGATTTCGCGCGGCTGATCGGCCTCAAGACGGATGAGCCAGCCTTTACCCTGACCCGCACCGCACGCGATGTGGAGGGCCGTGCGGTCATGGTGCAGGCGAGCTACGCGCGGCCCGGATTGCTGCGCTTTCACATTCGCGCCACCCGCTGAGCCACGACAGATTGGTCCCCAAAGCCCCTTCTTCGGGGCCGCAGACCTTTGTGGCGCACCCGAAGCGAAACTTGTCTTATCCCGCTGGAATAACTGAATTTTTGCGCTGCACAAACATCAGGCAAGCGGCTTTGAAACCGCACAACGCCCCCGCTTTGCGCCCCGAATGCCGCACACCCCGACATTCCAGATAAGCATATGAAAAATCGATTGTTTGTCGCGTTTTTCATTGCCCGTAGTGCTGCCTTGGCACGCCAGTTGCTGCCCATTCTACCGGCGTGAATTTCTTTCCTTGAGCCGCCTTCGGGAGCAAGACATGAGCAAGACAAGCCTCGCCTTCACCCTCGCCGCCCTTTTCACCAGCACGGCCTTTGCCAGCGCCCAGACCCTTGAGATCGGCATCGGCCACCAGAGCACGGTCACCAATACCGTGCCGGGCGGCGTGATCCTCGAAAAGCTGCAACTGCTGGAAAAGCACCTGCCGAAAACCGGCAAATACGCCGGTGTGAACTACACGCTCGTCTATCAGGATTACACCTCCGGCCCCCCCATCACCAACCAGATGCTCGCGGGCAAGCTCGCCTTCGGCGTGATGGGCGATTACCCGCTGATCGTGAACGGCGCCAATTTCCAGAAGACCGGGAAGAACGAGAGCCGCTTCATCATGGTGACCGGCTACAACCTGAAGGGCACGGGCAACGCCATTGTGGTGCCGGTGGCCTCGGATGTGTTCACGGTGGAGCAGCTCGCGGGCAAGCAGCTTTCCACCCCGGTGGGCTCCGCCGCCTGGGGGATGACGCTCAAGGTGCTGCGCGACAAGGGCATTTACGACAAGGTCGAGATTCTGGGGCAGGCCCCGCCCATCGGTGTCACCAACATCGCGCAGAACAAGATCGCCGCCCATGCCGACTTCTGCCCCTGGTCGGAGGTGATGGAATTCCGCGGCACGGGCCGCAAGATCTTTGACGGTTCTGAGGCGGGCATTCCCACGTTCCACGGCACGGTGGTGCGCAAGGATTTTGCGGAAGAACACCCCGAGATCGTGCAGGCCTATGTGAACGCCACCATGGAGGCGCAGGGCTGGATCGAGAAAGACCCGCTGAATGCCGCGATCAAGGTGTCGGAATGGACCGGCATCGAGAAGGAAGTGCTCTACCTCTATTTCTCAAAGGGCGGCATCTCCACCTTCGAGGGCTCGATGAAGCCGCAGTGGGTCGAGGCGCTCAAATATGACCATTCCCTTCTGGCCAAGGAGCGCGAGATCCCGCCGCTCGATTTCGACAAGTGGATCGACACCAGCTTCGTCAAGGCGGGCTTCAAGGCCGCCGGCAAGGATTATGACGCGGCGGTCAAATCCGTTGTCACCTCCAAGCCGGAGGATGCTGCCCTGCCAGCCGCGGAAGTCTGGTTCGAGGATGGGCTGAAGACCTACGCCTCGATCAAGGAGGCGGCGGAGGCGGTCAAGGCTGCCACCAAGGCGGGCAAGAAGGTCAACGCCTCCTACGTCTATGACAAGGCGACCGGGCTCAAGCTCTTCGGTCATGTCGCCTTCTATGTCGAGGCGGGCGGCAAGCTCAATGCCTTCATGAAGAAGGGCGATGCCGAGGCCTTTGCGTCTTCCGCCAAGGGCAAGCTCGCCGCCTGGAGCGACATCGCCGTCTGATGCGTCGGCGGGGCGCTTAGGCCCCGCATTTTTCCCTCCAACGAGGAGAGTTCCATGCTGGCGAGAACGATGGACCCCGCTGAAACCCATGGCACGGCTGCTCCGCTGCAGGTTGTCAGCCCGCCCCCCGCGAGCGCCGAGGCGCTGGCCGCCTTGCAGCATTCGCGCCCGGAAAAGCTGAAAGGCTGGGCGGCGGTGCATGCCGTTCTGGCCAGCCCTGCCCTGCCGATGCGCTGGGCACGGCGCATCCTCGCACTCAGTCTCGGCATCCTGTGGTGGCATCTGGCGGTGAAGTATCAGCTCAATGTCTTCGTCAAGTTCGACAATGTCTCGGCACCTGCCGAGGTCTGGGCGAGCTTCGTCAAGCAAATCAGCGGCAAGATGTACTTCACGCATATTGGCGTGAGCCTGCGCCGCATCGCCATCGCCTATCTCTTCGCCTGCGCCATCGGCATTCCGCTGGGGTTGCTGATGGGCCGCTCGCGCATCATCAATGATTTCATCATGCCCTATGTCGAGATTCTGCGCCCCATTCCGGCGGTGGCCTGGATTCCGCTCGCCATCCTGATGTGGCCGACGGAGGAAGGCTCCATCCTCTACATCACGTTTCTCGGCGCGCTCTTCCCCATCATCCTGAATACGGTTGCGGGCGTGGAGCAGACCCCAGAAGTGCTGGTGCGCGCGGCGCGCTCGCTGGGGGCGAAACAGCGCCAGATCTTCCGCCATGTCGTGCTGCCCGCCGCCCTGCCCAACATCGCCACCGGCCTTGCCGTGGGCATGGGGGTGGCGTGGTTCTCGCTGCTCGCGGGGGAGATCATCTCCGGGCAATACGGCATCGGCTACTTCACCTGGACCGCCTATCACCTCA
>JAIUNQ010000132.1 GCA_020161475.1 Pseudomonadota bacterium
AGAAAATTATTCCGCTGCCATGGCGCAGGTGCCGCCCTGAGCGGCCTTGAGTTTCTGACCGAAGGCGGCAATCGCCTCGATCAGCGGCACCATCTCGTGGCCCAGTTCCGTGAGCGCATATTCCGCCGAAGGGGGCGAGCTGTTGATGAGCGTGCGCCGTACGACGCCCTTGGCTTCAAGGTCTTTGAGGCGTGTCGAGAGCATCTTGGCGGAGATGCCGGGAATATCATGACGCAACTCGCCGAAGCGGCGCGGGCCCCCTGTCAGGTTCCAGATCAGGTTGGGCGTCCAGGCGCCGCCGAGAAAGGCCATGCAAGCCCCGATGGGGCAGGGCGGGGGCTTGGGCGAGCGGTTTTTGCGAATGATAAGCGCCATGCGGCCTCCGGCTGGGCGATCTGTGGTCCGGGCAGCGCGGGTTTCGCGCGGGTAACCGGATTCTACGAGTAACAAAAAGAAACCACCTATACAAATGTTATCGAGCGATCTTACCTGTCGCCCATCATCAACCAAGGGAAGCGCTATGAAGCTCTTTTACAAATCCGGTGCCTGCTCTCTCTCGCCGCACATCGTCCTGAGCGAAATCGGCAAGCCGTTCGAAACGGAGGCCGTGGACACCAAGACCAAGGTGATGGCCTCGGGTGGAGACTTCTTCAAGGTCAACCCCAAGGGCTATGTGCCGGCCCTGCTCCTCGATGATGGCAACCTGATCACGGAAGGCGCGGTGATCGTGCAGTATCTGGCCGATCAGAGCCCGGAAAAGGGGCTGGCCCCGAAGAACGGCACGCTGGAGCGCGTGCGCCTGCAGGAGCACCTCAACCACATCGCCGCCGAGTATCACAAGTCCTACACCCCGCTGTTCACGCCGGGAGCGTCGGAGGAATTGAAGGCTTTTGGTGTGGGGCGTGTGGAAAAAGCGCTCAAGCATTACGAGGATCTGTTCTCCGATGGCCGCGCCTATCTGATGGGCGACGCCTTCTCGGTGGCGGATGCCTACCTCTTCACCGTGACCAACTGGACCAAGTTCGTCGGCATTTCGCTGGAGCCCTACCCCCATGTCTCGGCCTTCATGGCCCGCATGGCGGCACGCCCGGCGGTTCAGGCCGCGCTCAAGGCCGAAGGTTTGCTCAAGGCCTGATCTCTCCCGTCAGGTCTTCCGGGCGGCGACCCTCACCCCCGGGGTTGCCGCCCCTTTTTGTTGCGGATTTTGCTCGCCTGTCGCGGGCTGCGCGCTAAACTTGCCCGGCCTGATCGAGGAGACCGTGATGTCTGGTTCCACCCCCTTGCCCCCTATCCCGCGCGATCCGCGCCAGCCGGAGGATTTCGATCCCGCCGCTTTGGGCAAGGTGTTGCTGCGCACCGCCCGCATCGGGACGCTGGCGACTCTGGAGCCGGCGGGCGGTTTTCCTTTCGCCACGCTGGTCAATGTCGCAACCGATCTTGACGGTACCCCCCTCATCCTTGTCTCGCAGCTCTCCAGCCACACCCGTAATCTCGTCAGCGATGCCCGTGTTTCGCTGCTCATCACCAAAAGCGGCCAGAATGCGCGGGCCGAAAAGGGGGACCCCATGGCCCACCCGCGCCTCACGGTGCAGGCCCGGGCCGCTCGCATCGAGAATGAGGAGGTACGTGCTCGCGCCCGCCGCCGGTTTCTCGCGCGTCACCCCAAGGCGCAGATCTATGCGGACTTTGCGGATTTCGCCTTTTTCCGGCTGGAGCCTGTGAGCATCCACATCAACGGCGGCTTCGCGCGGGCGTTCGAGGGCGATGCCCGCTACATTATGAGCGATCTGCCTGAGCCCGCCGCCTTTGATGCGCTGGAGCAGGACGCGCTGGACCATCTGAACGCTGATCACGCTGCCGCGCTTTCCCTTTATGCTGAGCGCCTTGCGGGTAAATCGCCGGGGGCATGGCGCGCGGCATCGCTGGACCCTGACGGGCTGGATCTGATGCTGGGGGATGAGGTTCTGCGCCTGCCCTTTGATCATCCCGCGCGTGATGCAGAGACCCTGATGGCTGCGCTCAAAAGGTTCAGGACGCAGAGCGCGCAACCCTGAGGCGGCCATGGCGCCGGGATGCCCAGCGTAAAACTAAAGACGAAAACACGGCATCAAACGAGCCTGATCTAAACCATATTGCCCAAAAATTTCGGGGTTATCGTCTTCTTAACCATTGCCTTGCGGTCAATTCCTGCTTATGCGCTTGGCCCCATTGCAGGCCCCTTGATCGGGACATCGCCGGGGCCGCAAACTGCGGCTCGGACCCCCCTTTTGTTGGCTGGTCCGAATGGTGCGCCGCCAGCTTTTGAGCAGAAAGGAACCGCTCCGATGGAGACGAAAGGCCGTTTCAATACCGCGCTTGGGCCGAACACTTTTGGTTTCGATGCGCCGGGCCGGTTCTTCCTGAACCTTGAAGCGCCCAAGCTCTACGAGGAAGCCATCCGCCGCAACGAGGCGATCGTCGCCGCCGGCGGTGCGCTGCTCGCGGAGACCGGCGTCCACACCGGCCGCTCGCCCAAGGACAAGTTCGTTGTGCGTGATGCTTCCACCGAAAGCACCGTGTGGTGGGACAACAACGGCGCCATCACCCCGGCCAACTTTTCGACCCTGCTGGCCGATTTCAAGGCCCATGTGAAGGGCAAGGATCTCTTCGTGCAGGACCTGTATGGCGGTGCCGATCCGGCCAACCGCGTCAAGGTTCGCGTTTACACCGAGTATGCCTGGCACTCGCTCTTCATCCGCAACCTGCTCATCCGTCCGGAACTGGCCGAGGTTCTCGCCTTCACCCCGGAAATGACCATCGTTGACCTGCCGTCCTTCAAGGCCGATCCGGCCCGCCACGGCTGCCGCACCGAAACCGTGATCGCGGTGGATTTCGCCTCGAAGACCGTGCTGATCGGCGGCACCTCTTATGCCGGCGAAATGAAGAAGTCGGTCTTCACCTACCTCAACTACGCGCTCCCCGCCGCTGGCGTGATGCCGATGCATTGCTCGGCCAACGTGGGCGATGCCGGCGACTCCGCCGTGTTCTTCGGCCTCTCCGGCACCGGCAAGACCACCCTCTCGGCCGATCCGACCCGCACCCTCATCGGTGACGACGAGCACGGCTGGTCGAACAGCGGCATCTTCAACTTCGAAGGTGGCTGCTACGCCAAGACCATTCGTCTCTCGGCGGAAGCCGAGCCTGAAATCTACGCCACCACCCAGCGTTTCGGCACCGTGCTCGAGAACGTCGTGGTCGATGCCGAAACCCGCGTGCCGGATTTCGATGACGGCTCGAAGACCGAGAACACCCGCTGCGCCTATCCGCTGCACTTCATCCCGAACGCCTCGGAAACCGGCCGCGCCGGCCATCCGAAGAACATCGTGATGCTGACCTGCGATGCCTTCGGCGTTCTCCCGCCCATCGCCAAGCTGACCCCGGCGGAAGCCATGTATCACTTCCTCTCGGGCTACACCGCCAAGGTCGCCGGCACCGAGAAGGGCGTGACCGAGCCGGAAGCCGTGTTCTCCACCTGCTTCGGCGCGCCGTTCATGCCGCGTCACCCGGCCGAATACGGCAACCTGCTGCGCGACCTGATCGCCAAGCACCATGTCGATTGCTGGCTGGTCAACACCGGCTGGACCGGCGGCTCCTACGGCGTTGGCCGCCGCATGCCGATCCGCGTCACCCGTCGCCTGCTGACCTCGGCGCTCGATGGCTCGCTTGCCAAGGCCGATTTCCGCCGCGATCCCTACTTCGGCTTCGCCGTGCCGACCTCGGTTCCGGGTGTCGAGCCGCACATCCTCTATCCCGTGAAGACCTGGGCCGATAAGGCGGGTTTTGCCAACACCGCGACCAAGCTGGTGGGGATGTTCAAGGAGAACTTCAAGCGCTTCGAAGCGCATGTCGATGCGGACGTGAAGAACGCCGCCCCGACCGCGCAGGTGGCCGCCTAATCAGCCACACTGTCATTCCCGACGCTGGCGCGAGCCAGCGAGCGGGAATCCAGACTTTAAAAATGCAAAAGCCCCCGTAATAGGGGGCTTTTTCTATTCGAGGCTTAAGGCGCCGCGCGTATCGCGCGTCAGGTGGCGTCCATCCGGCAAGGTGAGCATCCACTGGCTTTCGACCTCGTGAGGATCGACCGGTGCTGCCGGTCCCAGCCGCATCATGCCACCCCCGAAAACACTAGCGTGAGGGCCGCCTCATCCAGCGCCACGCGCGTCACAACCTGTCTCTCCAGTTGGTCCATCACCTCCTGCATGTGCAGGTGATCTTCATCGAGATGCGACGTCACGTCCCCCGGCACCTCGATCCGCCATGCACAACTCTCGACGAGCAAGCTCCACTCCCCCGCTGCGATGCGTTGGGCTGGTATTGATCGTCCGTTGCCGAAGTCGCGCGCGGGAATGGTCTGGAACCCCCTCACTGCTCCGAATTCGGCTAGAAAGTAGCTCCCATGCGAAGGTCGCACCGCCCAGATTGGCAGACCGGCGAGGGAGTGGAGGAGAGCGCGCGGTGCAATAATCAATCATCGCTCCAGTGCTTTTCAAGCAGCGATTGCATAAGCTTCCAGTCGTCGTGGACGCCCTCGTCCCCGGTGAAATAGCTGAACTCGATGTGGTCTTCGAAAAAATCCACCTCGACCCGACATCCGACGAGGGTGAAGGTCACGGTGATCGTGTTGGAACGATATTGATCCAACCGGAAGTGGATTTTCTTGCTACGCAGGAAATCCAGAAATTTCAAAAGGTCGGGAAGACCATTCAGTTTCATAGGAAATCTCTCATTTTCTGAAGCGAGGCTCGCCCAACAATTTTAGGCACCGGCGTGCACTGGCATCGCCTGTTTTCGCTAAAGCGATGACCTCGGCAATCGTCATTTGATTGAATTGGCCCGGAAGGACCTCACGAATGCTACCAAGACAATAAGCTGACCTGAATGTTTGGACGGTCATTTGCTCTTCATCTGCCGAAAATCCGCTTGCCCCAGTTGCTTCAACCGTCGTCCCGTCAGGCGCAACACCAAACGCAACTCCGGCGCCGCCGCCATCCGCAGCAGGATCGCCACCTTCCTCATGATCCCATGGGGCCCAGCGTCCGTCCGGGTCCCTCGGCTGCTCGGGCGAGTATTTCATCGCGCGCCGCCAGCGCAGCAGAAGACGCAGGTCGTTCAATTCCTGCCGGATGGCATTAAGCCGTTCATAATCGGCAGCTTCAACCATTTTCATTGCCAAAAGGGCTGTTCGATCACCATGGAGCATGGGGCATTCCTGTTGGGGGCAGCCCCCAAAATAACCCCGTGATCCGCGCCGGGGATAACTCACCCCCGCTCCAGCAGCTTCCCCATCACCCGCGCGGTGTAATCCACCATGGGCACGATGCGCGCGTAGTTGAGCCGCGTCGGCCCGATCACCCCGACGATGCCAACGATCTTCTGCTCGCTGTCCCGGAAGGGCGCCGCGATCATCGAGGAGCCGGAGAGCGAGAACAGCTTGTTTTCCGAGCCGATGAAGATGCGCACGCCGTCCCCGTCCTCGGCACGGTTGAGCAGCTCGATCACTTCCTTCTCGCGTTCGAGATCCGCGAAGAGACGCCGCATCCGCTCAAGATCCGCCATGGCGGTCAGATCCTCGAGCAGGTTCGCCTGCCCGCGCACAATCAGGCGCATGTCCCCCGCATCCGACGCCGTGGCGGCAAGCCCCGATTCCACAAGGCGCGCGGTGATCTCGCTCACCTCGCGTTCCATGGCGGCGCGGTTATCCGCCACCTCGCGCTTGAGCTCGGAGAGCGAGCGGCCCTTGAGGCGTGCGTTGAGATAATTCGAGGCCTCCACCAGCGCCGAAGCCGGCAAGCCAGCGGGCAGGGCGAGGATGCGGTTCTCGATCGAGCCGTCATCCGCCACCAGCACCACCAAAGCCTGCGTGGCATCCAAACGAACGAATTCGATGTGTTTAAGGCGTTTGGAGGCCTTGGAGGTCACCACCACCCCCGCTCCGCGTGACACGCCGGATAGAAGCGAGGTCGCCTCCGCCAAGGCATCATCAAAGGTGCGGCCCTTGCCCGCCGCGCGCAGCTGCGCCTCGATACGGGCGCGCTCATCAGCGGCGACATCGCCGATTTCCAGGACGCTATCGACAAAAAGCCGCAGCCCCTGCTCGGTCGGCAGGCGCCCGGCGGAGATATGCGGCGCATAGATCAGGCCGAGGTCCTCAAGGTCCTGCATCACGTTGCGCACGGTGGCCGCCGAGAGCGAAACGGGCAGAACCTTCGAGATATTGCGCGAGCCCATCGGCTCACCCGTCTCGATGTAACCCTCGACGATATGGCGAAAGATGTCGCGCGAGCGCGAATCCAGTTCGTTCAGGCCAAGGGGCGGGGTTGCAGGCGTGCTCATGGTCGCCATTTTGTCGCCTTCCCTTCGCGTTGGGAAGAGGCCGCGCGCTTGTGCGAAGGCCCATTGCAGCCTAGAACCCCGATCAAATGAAATACCACCATCGACCGAGCCTTTGGCGAGACGATGGTTAAGGCATCTGCCCGCCAAGTGGGAACCGGTTGGCGGAACACGCGGATGCACAAGACGATGCCGAATGCGACGCCGAGCAGGGCCTCAGCCCGTTGCGAGGGTCTGAAAAGAAAGAATCCTATGCGCCCCTCCAAACGCCTTGCCGATCAACTGCGTGCCGTCTCCCTCCAGCGCCATGTCGCGCGCTATGCGGAGGGCTCCTGCCTCGTCAAATTCGGGGATACGCATGTGCTCTGCACGGCGAGCCTCGAAGAGCGCGGGCCGAGCTGGCTGCGCGGCTCCGGCAAAGGCTGGGTGACGGCGGAATACCAGATGCTGCCGCGCGCCACGCTGGAGCGCACCCGCCGCGAGGTGAATTCGGGCAAGCCCTCGGGCCGCACGCAGGAAATCCAGCGCCTCATCGGGCGCAGCTTGCGCGCCGTGGTGGACCTGCCTGCGCTGGGTGAGAAGCAGATCACGCTCGATTGCGATGTGCTTCAGGCCGATGGCGGCACCCGCACCGCTTCGATCACCGGCGCCTGGGTGGCCCTGCATGATTGCTTTAAGTGGATGATGGCCCGCAATATGATCTCCACCATGCCGCTGCGCGATCATGTCGCCGCGGTGTCATGCGGCATCTATCGCGGAACCCCGGTGCTGGACCTTGATTACGCTGAAGATTCCAATGCCGAAACCGACGCCAACTTCGTCATGACCGGCAAGGGCGGCATCATCGAGGTGCAGGGCACCGCCGA
>JAIUNQ010000133.1 GCA_020161475.1 Pseudomonadota bacterium
AGGTTGTGGCCTTTGTGGAAGATCGGCGTCTCGGGCGAATTCAGATACTTCGCCTGAGCGTCCTTTTGCAGCGCGCGCCCGCCGAATGCGATGACACGCCCCTTGGAATCATGGATCGGGAACATCACGCGATCACGGAAGCGATCATAGGCGACGGGATTGTCATCCAGTTTGATGAGCAACCCCGCCTCGACCATCAACTCGACCGCAACATCCTTGCCCGCGAGAAAATCGCGCAAGCCATGGCGATCATTGGGGGCGTAACCGATGCCGAATTTGGCCGCCACAGGCCCAACAAGCCCGCGCGAAGCACAGTATTCGCGCGCTTCGCGCCCCTTGGTGCCCTTGAGTTCGGCAGCGAAATACTCCTGCGCGAGGCCCATCACGTCATAGAGCGTGGCGCGGCGCTTCTCGCGCATCTCGCTCTCGGGGGTCTCCTTGGGCAGCTCCACGCCCGCTTCGCCGGCGAGGCGCTCCACCGCTTCCGAGAAGCTCAAGCCCTCGGCTTCCATCAGAAAGGTGAAAATGTCGCCGTTCCGCCCGGAGGAAAAATCGAACCACGCCTGCTTGCTGTCATTCACGAAGAAGCTGGGCGACTTCTCGGCATTGAAGGGCGAAAGCCCCTTGAACTCACGCCCTGCCTTGATCAGCTTGACCCTGCGCCCGACCACCACCGAGGCCGGAAGCCGGGCTTTGATCTCTTCGAGGACGGAGGGCGGATAGCGCATGCTGGAGTTTGTATCCGACCGTTTTTGATATGCCGCAAGACGCCACGAAATCCCCGTTATCCACAGGCTCGCGGGAAAATTCGAGAAAGAAAGGCCAGGACGGAATTTCGTCCTAACCAACTGATTTCGTTGTGCAAGCGGAAAGCCGCCAGTACTTACGCAGAAAGCGCCGCCTTCACGAGCGCGCTGGCCTTGGCAAAGTCCATCTGCCCCGTGAATTTTTCCTTCAGCACGGCAATCACCTTGCCCATGTCCTTCATACCGGCGGCGCCGGTTTCGGTGATGGCGGCAGCGATGGCGGCCTTCACTTCATCCTCGGACATCTGCTTGGGCAGGAAGGCCTGGATCACGACGATCTCGGCCTCTTCGCCGTCGGCCAGTTCCGGGCGCCCGTTCTGGCGGTAAACAGCGGCGGATTCCTGCCGCTGCTTCACCATTTTCTGGAGCAGGGCGAGAATTTCCTCGTTGGTGGCCAGCTCGCGGCCCGAGCCGCGCACCTCGATATCCTTGTCCTTGATCGCGGCCTGAATCAGGCGGATCGTACCCAGACGCGCCTTCTCGCCCGCCTTCATGGCCTCCTTGAGGGCCGTGGTGAACTGCTCGCGCATGTTAGTCTCCTTGAGCCGCGTGAAGCGGGAATGGGGCCGCGTGAAGCGGGGAATCATCATCAATCGGGAATTGACGCGCGCGCAGCAGCCCCTTATCGAACCGGAAATGCCCTCGCGCGAGGCCGTAAGACGGCTGCATGCGCCAGAACCCTTCGAGCAACTGCCATGACAACGCCGGACGTTCAATCCGAAAATCGCAACACGCCCGCCGGAACCCCGGCCCCTTGGGCTGAAGTGCGTCCCACCGCCCTGCTCGTGCTGGCTGACGGCACGATCATCGAAGGTCACGGCATCGGCGCAACCGGCGAAGGGCCGGGCGAGCTGTGCTTCAACACCTCGATGACCGGGTATCAGGAAATCCTGACCGATCCGTCCTACTCCGGCCAGATCGTCACCTTCACTTTCCCGCACATCGGCAACGTCGGCGTGAACGGCGAGGACATCGAGACCGTGAACATGGCCCGCCATGCCGCCACCGGCGTCGTGCTGGGCACGGACATCTCGAACCCCTCCAACTGGCGCTCGGTGGAGCATTTCGACGCCTGGCTCAAGAGCCGCGGCATCGTCGGCATCGCGGGCGTGGACACGCGGGCGCTGACCGCGCTGATTCGCGACCATGGCATGCCCAACGCGATCGTAGCGCATCACCCGGAAGGCTTCTTTGATCGCAAGGCGCTGGTGGAAACCGCCAAAGCGCTGCCGAACATGGCCGGTCTCGATCTGGTGCCGAATGTCACCGGCACCCAGTCCTACGACTGGAAGGAAACCACCTGGACCCTCGGTGAGGGCTATGGTGAGCAGACCGCCCCGCAGTTCCATGTTGTCGCGCTCGATTTCGGCGTAAAGCGCAACATCCTGCGCCTGCTGGCGGGCCGTGGCTGCAAGGTCACCGTGCTGCCGCCCACATCAAAGCCGGAAGATGTGCTGGCGCTTAAGCCCGATGGCGTGTTCCTCGCCAATGGTCCGGGCGATCCTGCTGCCACCGGCCAATACGCCGTGCCCACCATCAAGGCCGTGCTGGACGCGAAAATCCCGACCTTCGGGATCTGTCTGGGTCACCAGATGCTCGCGCTCGCCATTGGTGCCAAGACCATGAAAATGGCGCAGGGCCACCATGGCGCGAACCACCCGGTCAAGGAGCATGCCACCGGCAAGGTGGAAATCGTCTCCATGAACCATGGCTTTGCGGTGGACCCCAAGACCCTGCCCGGCAACGCGGAAGAGACGCATATCTCGCTGTTCGACGGCTCGAACTGCGGCATTCGCCTCACCGATCGCCCGGCTTTCTCGGTACAGCAGCACCCGGAAGCCTCGCCCGGCCCGCAGGATAGCCACTACCTGTTTGATCGCTTCATCGAGATGATGAAGAAGAACAAACCCGCCTGAGGCGCATCAAAGGAAACTTCAGGTTTTCCTGATGATATGACGTCATCGGAAACCTTGGAGTTCAGAATGAAATCCGTCTCTATGGCCTTGGCGCTGGCGCTGATCTGTGCGCCGGCGTTTGCGGATGCGCGCAAGGGCGCGCGTTTGGCGCAGGAAAAATGCGGCGCCTGCCACGCCACCGGCTTGAAGGGCACCAGCCCCGATCTCAAAGCCCCGACCTTCCGCCGCATTGCCAACCAATGGCCGCCCGAGCAGCTTCAGGAAGCGCTTGCCGAAGGGATCGTCACCGGCCACAACGCCATGCCGGAGTTCACCTTCTCCCCCCGCCAGATCGACGATCTGCTCGATCATCTGACCCGCCTGCGCAAGAGCCGCTGACCATCACGGAGTCACGCCCGCACTTGCGCGCTGCGCGTTGAGCGGGCACCTTGCGCGCCGAACGCTGGCAGGTTGAGACCAGCGCAAAAGAACGGAGTGAGCTCGTGGGACTGTCGTGGGTGGATTATTGGAACGGCGACAGCCCGGTTTACGTGAACGATCGCCACAAGGCCCTTCATGCCAAGGCCGTCGCCGGTGATATCATCACCCTGATCGAGACACCGGACGCCAAGGTGCTCGATTATGGCTGCGGCGAAGCGCTGGAAGCGAGCCGGGTCGCCAGCCGCTGCGGCACGCTCTACCTGCATGATGCCGCCCCCGCCGTGCTCGCCAAACTCATGGCGCGCGTGGCGGACCAAGCCAATATCCGCCCCGTGGATGCCGAGGCGGTCTGGCAGATCGAAGACAACAGCCTCGATCTCATCGTCATCAATTCCGTCGCCCAATACATTCCCAAGGACGACTTCGCCGCGCTCATCGCGCGCCTCGCCGGCAAGCTGAAAAGCGGCGGCCGCCTCGTGCTGGGCGATTTGCTCCCCCCCGGGCTGTCCCCCGTCACGGATGCCAAGGCGCTGCTCTCCTTCGGCTTCAACGGTGGTTTTCTCATCCCCGCGATGCTGGGGCTCGTGCGCACCTATTTCTCGGAATATCGCAACATCCGCTCCGCGCTCGGTCTCATGCATTACGCACCCGAGGAAGCCGTGGGCGTGCTGGAGGCGGCAGGGCTCAAGGGCAAGCGCCTTGCGCGCAATTTCGGGCACAATCAGGTGCGCATGGCCTTCGAGGGGCGCAAACCCTGACGCCAGCCCTGATGCGCTCAGTTCGGGTCCACGAAGGTCCAGTACTTGTGCGCGAAAAAGCTCCACATCATCACAATGGCCGTGGTGATGAGCTGCGAGAGCACATAGTGCCAGCCGAAATAGCGGGCAAAAAGCGCCATGAAGGCCCAGGTGATGATGAGCCCGATGCCCGCCACAACGGCAAAGCGCCACGCCGCGGCGGCATGGCTGCGCTCGGTATCATAGGTGAATTTGCGATTGAGCGAATACGAGGCGAAACCGCCTACCGTGTAGCCGATGACGGCAGCATGAACCTCATCAAGGCGGAACACCTCCACCAGCAGGATCATCACGCCGTAATGCACGGCCACCGCCACCAGTCCCACGGAAAAGAAACGCGAGAACTGTCGGGCCAGCCGGATGAGGGCGTGTTCTGCGCGCGGCGCCTGTTCGTTCACGGGGAATGCTCTGCTTAAGGGAAGGGATGCCGCCCCCAGGGGCCGCGCTGCTCGACAATGCGCGGCAAAGGTTCACGTTGTTTTACGACCGGGGGCGCAGGCGGCTTCTGGCTGGGCAGCAGGCCTCCGGCATAGGCCTGCAAGGCCTGCACACGCTTGGCAATGGAGGGATGGGTCGAGAAAATATCGCCGAAATCGTTCGGGTCATTCTCGATGCACATGTCCATGATGCCGGAAGGCACCCCGTCGATATCCGCACGCCCCGAAATCTTCAGCAAGGCCGAGATCAAGGCGTCCGGGTTCTTGGTCAGCTCCACCGCCCCGGCATCCGCCAGATACTCGCGCGAGCGCGAGAGCGAGAAGCGGATCAGCACCGCCAGAAACCACGCCACAACCAGAATAACGATCCCGATGACAACCGCGAGCCCCGCGCCGCTGCCGCGCCGGTCGCCGTCATCCCCGCCGCGATGCGTCACCTGCACGTTGGAAAAACGCGCCCCGCGCACGATCATCTCGCCGAAAAAGCTGACCACGCCCGCAATCAGCACCGCGACAATCATCAGCTTCACGTCATCATTGCGGATATGGGTCAGCTCATGCGCGAGCACCGCTTCCAGCTCGGCATCATTCAGCTCGTTCATCAGCCCTGTCGTCACGGTAATCGTGAACTGCTTCTCATTCACACCGGAGGCAAAGGCGTTGAGGGCCTCGGTCTCCATCACCATGAGGCGGGGCATGGTCATTCCGCGAGAAATGCACAGCGGCTCCAGCAGGCGATAAAGGCGAGGGTTCTCTTCTCGCGTCACGCCCTTTGCTCCGGTTGCCCAGGCGATCATCGCGGTGTTGGCGCCGAAACCGATCATCACCCACAGCGCTGTGAGACCGAAAGCAACGGGCAGAAAGTAGGGCATGCGCGAGGCCGCCCGCGCCAGGATCGCCTGAAGTGAGCCGCCCCCGCTCTGGCTCTCGATGATGAGCGTGAAGCCGAAGGTGATGAGCGCCACCAGCACGAACAGGCTGACAATCAGGAACCCCGACCGCCAGCGATTGTTGCGGATGTGCGTGTAGAGGCCGAAGGCTTCACCCATCTTATCCTCCCGAAAACAGCTGTGTCGGGCGCTGACCAGCAACAGGCTCGTCATGCCCGCCCTTGGGGCGGGTATCCACGACCTTTTGCTTGCCGCTAGCGGTGAAGATCAAGTCGTGGATGACAGGGCGATAGACGTTCCGAAAGAACGCCAATATTTCAAAAAGGCTATGCCCGGCCATGACAGGGGATAGCCGAGTGTCACTGGCGCAAAGCACCGGACAAGGGAGCATCCCTCAGAACTTCACCTCAGGCGCCTTGTCGAGCTGGGCGCGGGCCGTCTCGCCCACATCGAAGAACGGGCGCGTGAAGAAGCCGAAATTCTTGGCGAAAAACACCGCCGGGATCGACTGCACCGCCGCGTTGAACTCACCCACCGCATTGTTGAAGAAGCGGCGCGCAGCGGCGAGCTTGTCCTCAATGGTGGCGAGCTGGCCCTGAAGGTCGAGGAAGTTCTGGTTGGCTTTGAGGTCCGGATAGGCCTCGGAAAGGGCGATCAGCCGCCCCAATGCGCCGGAAAGCCCCTTCTCGGCCTCGGCTTGCGCCTCCGGTCCCTGCGCGGATATGGCTGCATTGCGCGCCTTGATCACCGCTTCCAGCGTGTCCTTCTCGTGCGCGGCATAGCCCTTCACGGTTTCCACCAGATTGGGGATCAGGTCATGGCGCTGCTTGAGCTGCACATCGATATCGGCAAAGGCCTGATTGGCCCGCTGGTTCATGGAAACCAGCCCGTTGTAGGCCCCGAAAAACCACAGAACGATGAGGACGATCACGCCCAGAACGATCCAACCCATGACCCGTCTCCTTCGAGGTCGCACCGCCCATGCGGCACCTTGCGCTTCTCGCGCATCCGGGCCGGATGCTACAGGGAGTTTTCGCCCATGCAAAGCCGCGTGTGAGCCTCCGCAAAAACGGGATGGTGCGACGCAACAAATGCTGAAAACTCAGGCGTCGGGGGTTGTCGCCTCGCGCGCGCTTCTCTATAGCGGGCGCTTAGCATTCATCACCTCGCGCTCCCCGCCCGGCCGGCTTTCCGCTCGGGTTCGGTTTTCGCGCGCAAAAAGACGGCCCGTATCATGCCCAAACGTCAGGACATCCACACGATTCTCATCATCGGCGCCGGCCCGATCGTGATCGGACAGGCCTGCGAATTCGACTATTCCGGCACGCAGGCGGTAAAGGCGCTGAAAGCCGAGGGCTACCGCATCGTTCTGGTGAACTCGAACCCCGCCACCATCATGACGGACCCGGAGCTGGCGGACGCCACCTATGTGGAGCCGATCACCCCCGAGGTGGTAGAAAAGATCATCGCGAAAGAGCGCCCCAAGACTCCGGCGGGCCGCAAGTTCGCCCTGCTGCCGACCATGGGCGGCCAGACCGCGCTCAACTGCGCGCTCAGCCTTGAGAAGATGGGCGTGCTGGAAAAGTATGACGTCGAGATGATCGGCGCCACCGCCGACGCCATCGACAAGGCGGAAGACCGCGAGCGCTTCCGCGAGGCCATGACCAAGATCGGCCTTTCGACCCCCAAGTCCCACCATGTGCGCACGCTCGGCGCGGCGCTCGACGTGCTCGATGACATCGGCCTGCCGGCCATCATCCGCCCCTCCTTCACCATGGGCGGCACCGGCGGCGGCATTGCCTACAACAAGGCCGAATATATCGAGATCGTCGAGCGCGGCATCGATGCCTCCCCCACCAACGAGGTCCTCATCGAGGAAAGCGTGCTGGGCTGGAAAGAGTATGAAATGGAGGTCGTTCGCGACAAGAACGACAACTGCATCATCGTCTG
>JAIUNQ010000134.1 GCA_020161475.1 Pseudomonadota bacterium
TCGCGCCCCCTTCCGGGGCGCTTTTTAAAACCAATCATAAACCCTTCTAGTGCAACGTTCGACGGAACGGGTGCGCGATCCCGCGCTACCATTCAGGTCGAATGTCATGGATGATTTGCTCAAAGATTTCGTGGTCGAAACGTCGGAACACCTCGACATCGTCGATGCCGAGTTAGTGAAATTCGAACGAGACCCGAACAACAGCGCGACCCTCGCCCTGATTTTCCGTCTGGTGCACACCATTAAGGGCACCTGCGGATTTCTGGGCCTGCCGCGCCTCGAGCATCTCGCCCACGCGGGCGAGGATGTGATCTCGGGCTTCCGCGATGGTAAGCCGGTCACCGCCCCCGCAGTCACGATGATCCTCAAGACCATCGACCGTATCAAGAGCATCGTTGCGGAGCTGGAACACTCAGGCACGGAGCCGGAAGGAGACGACGAGGATCTCGTCGAAGCCCTGCACGCGCTCGCCAAGGGCGAGGTGCCGGACATGCCGGCAGCCCCCGAACCCCAGCCCACCGAAGCCGTCGGCACCCTGGCCTTCCAGGTGCTCGAACGCCCCCTGAAGCCGGATGAGGTGACCCTCGACGATCTGGAGCGCGCCTTCCTGGAAGCCCCAGGCCCGGATGAAATCGCTTTCGAGGATGAGTCCGCCGCGGAGGATGCCGCACCCGCGCCGGTTGCGGCCGTGGAAACAGTGCCCGCGCCGGCTGTCGCCGCCAAGGCTCCCGCCAAACCGGCTGCCAAGGCCGAGAACGAGCACCACGACGGCGAAGGCAACAACGCCAATTCCGTCTCCAAGCAGTCCGTGCGCGTCGCTGTCGGCACGCTGGACCGCCTGATGACCATGGTGTCCGAGCTGGTGCTGACCCGCAACCAGCTGCTCGAAATTGCCCGCCAGCGCGACGACGGCGATTTCAAATCCCCGCTCCAGCGCCTCTCCCACATCACCGCCGAGCTTCAGGACGGCGTGATGCAGACGCGCATGCAGCCGATCGGCTCGGCCTGGACCAAGCTCTCCCGCGTCGTGCGCGATCTCTCCGAGGAACTCGGCAAGAAAATCGAGCTGATCCAGGAAGGCGCGGAAACCGAAATCGACCGCCAGCTTCTGGAAATGATCAAGGATCCGCTGCTGCACATGGTGCGCAACTCGGCGGATCACGGCCTTGAAATGCCGGATGAGCGCATTGCGGCGGGCAAACCCGCGCAGGGCACCATCCATCTGCGCGCGGCGCAGGAATCGGGCTACATCATCTGCGAAGTCTCCGATGACGGTCGCGGCATCGATCTTGAGCGCGTCAAGGCCAAAGCCCTGCGCAACGGCCTGACCACCGAGAGCGATCTCGCCCGCCTCTCGGATGAGCAGATCCTCAAGTTCATCATGGAGCCGGGCTTCTCGACGGCCGCCGCCGTCACCAGCGTCTCGGGCCGCGGCGTCGGCATGGATGTGGTGCGCTCCCAGGTGGAACAGGTCGGCGGCATCGTCGATCTGCGCTCGCGTCCCGGTCGTGGCCTCACCGTCACCATCAAGCTGCCGCTCACCCTTGCCATCGCTTCCGCCCTCATCGTGGAAGCCGCGGGACAGCGCTTTGCCATTCCGCAGATTGCGGTGGCCGAATTGGTGCGCACGCAGGAAAATGGCGATGTCCGCATCGAGATGCTGAACGGGCAGCCGACCCTGCGCCTGCGCCAGAAGCTGCTGCCGGTGGTGGAAGTGGCCGAAGTGCTCGACATCGAGCGCAAGCCGCGCATCAACGCCAAGGGCGAAACGCTGGAGCGTCACGAGGGCGACCGGCTCGTTGTCATCTGCCATGTCGGCGGCCACCGCTTCGGCATTGTGGTGGATGGCATCCTCCACACCGAGGAAATCGTGGTCAAACCGATCTCCTCGAAGCTGCGCCACATGTCGGTCTATTCCGGCGCCACCATTCTGGGCGACGGCTCGGTCATCCTCATCATCGAGCCCGCCGGCATTGCCCGTTCTGTGCTCGAAAACGCCTCGCGCGAACTCGCCGCCGCAGCGGCCGAGGCCGACTCCCTGGCCGAGCTGCACGCCAGCGCCGAACGCTCGCTGCTGCTGCTCTTCCGGGCCGGCAACCCGCAGCTCAAGGCCATTCCGCTCGCCTTCATCGGACGTCTGGAAGAGTTCGACCATTCGCTCATCGAGGAAGCAGGCGGCAAGGCTGTCGTGCAGTACCGCGGCAAGCTGATGCCGCTGCTCGGCTACATGGGCAACACCTCTGCGGAAGCCGAGGCCCGCCAGCCGGTCCTCGTCTTCCATCAGGAGAACCGCGAAATCGGCCTCGCCGTGGACGAGATCGTCGATGTGGTGGAAGCCGCCATTTCGATCGATACCACCCACGCCGGTCACGGCACCGTCGGCGCCGCGATCATCGACGGCAAGGCTGTCGAGATCGTCGATGTCTCTGAACTTGTCGCCCCCGAAGGTGGCGCGAGCGCGGCACAGCAGGCCCAGCCCGAAGGCACCGATGTCCTCATCGTGGAAAGCTCGGAGTTCTTCCGCGCCCTCTTTGCGCCCCTGCTCCAGAATCAGGGCTATCGCATCGCGGTCGTTCCCTCGATCACCGCAGCGCGTGATGCGATTGATCGCCAGCACCCGGCGGTTGTCGTTGTCGATCTCGACGCCGCACTGGAAGAAAGCCTCGGCTTTGTCCGCGAGGTTATGGAAAAGAATCCCAACCTGCCGGTCGTGGGTCTCGCCAGCCGTGGCAGCGCCCGCTTGATCGAGAAAGGCAAGGCCGCCGGCCTGTGTGATCTCGTCGGCAAGTTCGACCGTCAGGGCCTTCTCGCCTCCATTTCCGATGTCCTGGGCGGCTACGGTGCCGCGCAGTGGGGAGCCGCCGCATGAGCAACGAACAGCGCAGCCAGAAAACCTCGATCCTCTCCGACGACATCCAGCTCGTCTCGGTGCGCATCGACAACCAGCTGATCGGCTTGCCGATCACCTCGGTGCGGGATGTCTTCTCCATCCACGCCATGACCCCGGTGCCGCGTGCAGACCGCGCGGTCTGCGGCCTCGTCAACCTGCGCGGCCATATCGTCACCATTCTCGATCTGGGCGCCCTGATCGGCAGCCGCAGCGGCACGCGCGGCAATGGTCAGGACGGCGAGCCGATGGCTGTGGGCGTTGAGTGGCAGGGCGAGGTCTTCGGCCTCGTCGTGGACGAGATCGGCGATGTTCTCTCCCTCAAGGCCGACAGCTCGGAACCGCTGCCCGCCAACATGAGCGCGGCTTGGTCGCGTTTCACGCGGCGCGTCCACAAGCTCGACCGCGAACTCATGATCGAAATCGATCTCGCCGTTCTTCTCGACTCCATGTCCTTGCAGGCAGCCTGAAAAGGAGCCCACCATGACGTATTGCCTCGTTGTTGATGACTCCAGCGTCATTCGCAAAGTCGCCCGCCGCATCCTCGAAGGTCTCTCGTTCGAAATCGGCGAAGCCGAAGACGGCAAGCAGGCGATCGAAAGCTGCACCGCGCGCATGCCCGACGCCATCCTGCTCGATTGGAACATGCCGATCATGGATGGCTACGAGTTCCTCACCACCTTGCGCAAGATGACCGGGGGCGCCCGCCCCAAGGTCGTCTTCTGCACCACCGAGAACGATGTCGGCCATATCGCCAAGGCGATGGATTCCGGGGCGGACGAATACGTCATGAAGCCCTTCGATAAAGACATCCTCGCCTCAAAATTCGAAGAAGTCGGCCTCGTCTGAATCATCCGGTGGACGCGCCCCGGCGCGCCCGCCCCCGGCGCCCTGCTGACCATGGCTTCCTTAAATTAGCCGACTAAGCAGGACGAGAAGTGCAGGAGCAGGCACCGCAAGAGGGCGGAACCAGCTCGGAAGCGACGGACCCGAAAGGTCCGTAAAGTGAGGACTCTTGGCCCTGCCGCAGCGCGTCATGACTCGACCCACAGCCGCCGTCCGCGTGGCCGTGGTGGACGATTCGGTCGTCGTGCGCGGCCTGCTGTCCCGCTGGCTGTCGGAAACCAACGGCATTGAGGTTGTCGGCACCTATCGTTCCGGCCGCGAAATCATCGACGCCCTGCCCGGCTGCGCGCCGCGCATCATCCTGCTCGACCTCGACATGCCGGACATGGACGGCATCACGGCGCTGCCGCATATCCTGAGCAAGTCCCCGGACAGCCGCGTCATCGTGGTTTCCTCCCTTTCGGTGCATGGCGCGGAACTCACCATGCGCTCGCTGATGAAGGGCGCGACGGATTACCTGCCCAAGCCCTCCAACCATCGCGAAGTCTCTACCTCCACCGACTTCCGCTCCGCGCTCATCGCCAAGGTGCTTGCCGTTGGCGGCATCCGCCAGCTCGCGCGCTCGCTCGCACCCACACCGCCGGCCACGCCCGCTGCGTCTCCCGTGTCGCGCGCACCCGGCGGTTTGCCCTCCAGCGTGCCTTGGGCTGCCCCTGCGTCGCCGGTTGCACGCCCGACCTCGCCGTTCGCCGCACCGGCGGCTGCGCCCGCAGCGTCGCCCGCTGCCCGCACCGCCGAGCCTGCCCAGCGCCCCGGCAGCGTCGCCCCGTTCCGCGCGCCGACAGCGGAACGTCACAGCACTGGCCCGCGCCCGCTCACGCGCACCCGTCCCAAGGTCGTCGTCGTCGGCGCCTCCACGGGCGGCCCGCAGGCGCTGGTCGCCATGCTGTCCAAAATGGGGCCGGTCATCTCGCGTGTGCCGGTCATTGTCGCCCAGCATATGCCGCCGATCTTCGGCGCCATCTTCGCAAGCCACCTGAAGCAACACGCCGGCCTGCCCACCGTAGAGGCCACAGAAGGCCTGCCCGTTCAGGCCGGTGCCATCTACATGGCGCCCGGTGGCTGCCACACGGTGCTGCGCCGCAAGAACGATGGTTCGCTTGTGCTGGCGCTGCTGCCCTCCGAGGCGCGCGGCCCATGGCGCCCCTCGATTGATCTGCTCTTTTCCAGCGCTGCCGAAACTTGTGGCGGTGAGGCGCTGGCCATGGCCCTGACAGGAATGGGGCGCGACGGCACCGAAGGCGCCAAGGATCTGGTGAAACGCGGTGCAAATGTGGTGGTTCAGGACGAAGCTTCCAGTGTGGTCTGGGGTATTCCCGGCTCCATAGCGGAAGCAGGACTGGCCGCCGCGCTGGCACCCCCTGAAAAACTTGGCGAGCTGGCGGTCGCGCTGCTCGAAGGAAAAGCCCCATGAACGCCAACGTCATCCAACGCGTCATCCAGTTCATCAGCAAGGCCGCCGGCATCGTGCTGACGCCGGACAAGGCGTATTTCATCGATGCCCGCCTCTCCCCGCTGCTGCGTGAGGAGAACCTGGGCACCATCGAGGCCCTGCTGAGCAAGGTCGAGGCCGGAGATCGCCGCCTGAGCGCTCGCATGATCGACGCGCTGACGACCAATGAGACCTTCTTTTTCCGTGATCGCACCCCTTTCGATCACTTCCGCAACATCATCATTCCGGAGCTGATCCAGCGTCGCCCGGCAGGCAAGACCCTGCGCATCTGGTGCGCGGCCTGCTCCTCCGGGCAGGAGCCCTTCTCCCTGGTGATGCTGCTGGATGAAATGAAGGCCCAGCTGGGCGGCCGCCAGGTCGAGATTCATGCCTCCGACATCTCCGAGAGCATTCTGGCCAAGGCCAAATCCGGCATCTTCAACCAGTTTGAAGTGCAGCGTGGCCTGCCGACCAAGCTGCTGCTCCAGTATTTCAAGAAGGACGGCGACAACTGGCAGATCAGCCCGGATGTCGTGCGCCGCGTCAATTTCTTCCGTCACAACCTGCTGGAAGATCCCTCGCGTCTGGGCACCTTCGATGTGGTCTTCTGCCGCAACGTGCTGATCTATTTCGATCGCCCGACCCGTGCGAAAATCTTCGCCGGCATCGCCGATCGCCTCGCGCCCGATGGCTTCATGCTGCTGGGTGGCGCGGAGAGCACCTTCGGTGTCACGGATCGCTTTACCTCGCACCCCAAGGAGCGGATGCTGCATATCCCGCTCCCGCCCCGCAAGGCGCCCGTCGCGGTGCCCGGACGCGCCATCGCCTGACGCTGAGGGACAGCGCTCGCATCGTTAAGAAAGGCCGCATACCCTGCGGCCTTTTTGTTTTTGATCTCATCCTCTTACCGCGCAGCAAAAAGCCCGCGCAAGGCGCGGGCTTTTTAATCTCTGTTCGGTTGATCCCGCTGGGATCAGGCCGGGATGCGCTCGTCCTGATCGGTCGGCTCACGCAGCACATAGCCACGGCCCCATACGGTCTCGATGTAGTTGCGCCCCTCGGACGCATTGGCGAGCTTCTTGCGCAGCTTGCAGATGAAGACGTCGATGATCTTCAGCTCCGGCTCGTCCATGCCGCCATAGAGGTGATTGAGGAACATTTCCTTGGTGAGCGTGGTCCCGCGACGCAGCGAGAGCAGCTCAAGCATCTGGTATTCCTTGCCGGTGAGGTGGACGCGGTGGCCGCCGACTTCAACCGTCTTCTGGTCGAGGTTGACGACGAGATCACCGGTCTGGATGACCGACTGGGCATGGCCCTTGGAGCGACGCACGATGGCGTGGATGCGGGCGACCAGCTCGTCCTTGTGGAACGGCTTGGTGAGGTAATCGTCGGCACCGAAGCCGAGGCCCTTCACCTTGTCGTCAATGCCGGCCATGCCGGACAGGATGAGGATGGGGGTCTTGACCTTGGCGACGCGGAGCGAGCGCAGCACCTCGTAACCCGACATATCGGGGAGGTTCAGGTCGAGCAGGATGATATCGTAGTCATAGAGCTTGCCGAGGTCGATGCCTTCCTCGCCCAGATCCGTGAGGTAGATGTTGAAGTTCTCGGACTTCAGCATCAGCTCGATGCTTTTGGCCGTCGCGTTGTCGTCTTCAATCAGGAGCACGCGCATGTGATGGTCCCCAGCCCGGTGGCGTTGCTGCGCTGCGCACGCTCAGTGGTGCTGCTTTGACAGCCCAAATCGTGCCCAGTGCCTAAAAACTTCGACGCCAAATTACGCCCCAAGGGTTAACAAAACGTAATTCGTTAAGGCAAGCGCGCAACGCTTTGTCAGGAGGTGTTAAAGCCTTGATTCCAGATCCCTCGACACAGCGGGCGGAACGGCCCGATACACGCCTCGCGTGTTAAGAGATTCAACGGACTCAGCTTTTCAAAACACCCCTCAGATCATGGGACGC
>JAIUNQ010000135.1 GCA_020161475.1 Pseudomonadota bacterium
ATCGGGCAGGAACTTCGCTTTCGCTTCCGCCGAGAGATGCTCGGCGAAAACCGGGCGCAGGTAGGCATTGCCCCACATGGCCTGGCTTTCCGGCGTGAGCACGAAATCGAGCACCTTTTTGCCGTTGGCGGCGTTCGGGCCACCCTTGGCCAGTGCCATCACGTAAGGGAAGGTGACAGTGCCTTCCTTGGGAATGACGAAGGTAACCGGGGCCTTGTCGGTGTACTGGCCGCGATAGGCGTTGAAGTCGTAATCGATCAGGATCGGAATTTCGCCGGAGAGAACACGGGCGTAAGAGGTCTGCTTCGGAACGATCGGCGCATTCGCCAGCAGCTTCTTGAAGTAATCGACGCCGGGATCAAGGTTCTCGTAGCTACCGCCGACCGCAAGATTGATGGCCATGACGCCGAGCTGCCCGACGGCCGCCGAGGTGGGATCGAGATAGCCGACCATGCCCTTGTATTCCGGCTTGGTCAGGTCCGCCCAGGACTGGGGCACCGGCTTGCCGCCCAGCGCATCCTTGTTGATGAACAGGCCCAGCGTGCCCGAGTGAATGGTGAACCAGTGGCCGTTGGGGTCTTTGAGCGACGCCGGGATCTTGTCCCAGCCCGCGGGCTTGTAGGGTTCGAGCACGCCGGCATCGCGCGCGGGGTCAGCCGCGATACCGCCGAGATAGACCACATCCGCCACAGGGCTCGCCTTTTCCGCGATCAGCGCGGCAATCGACTGACCCGAGTTCTTGTTGTCCGGCGGCACCTCGATGCCGAGCTTGCCCTTGATTGCCTTGAGTTGGCTGCCCCAATCGGCCCATTCCGGCGGACAATTGTAGCAAATGGCGCGCTCCTGCGCGAAGAGCGGCGTGGAGGCGCCCAACAGCAGGGAGGCCGCGAGAGCGGCCATGGTGAAGATGGACTTGGTCTGCATGAATGAGCACCCGATGTGGTTAATCGGGGGTCATTAGCCCGAGCAATTGACGGTCTGATGACAGGCTTTGATGGACGCTAAGCTGTGGCTGGCTCTATTTCATGTGCTGGGCGGCAGCAGCCTCTTGGGCAAGGAGCGATGTTTCGCATCCGCCCGGAAAACCGCTCTGGAATGTGGCGTTTTTTTATTCGTACCACCAAATGTTGTCAGTTCACTTTCAGGCCCTTAACTGCCATTCGCTATGGCTCATTTTGACTTTGGCACCATCTATATCTTGGCCATAACTATTGATGCTCAAAAACCGGCCCAAAAGGCCGGTTTTTGCTGTTTAGACCCGCTGGCGTTCGCCGGGGTTCAAGCGGCACCGGGTGTTTCCCGGGCGCGTAACAAGCAACGGTCCCAGCCGGCGCATTAAACCCCGCCCGGGTGGGAGAAGCTATCGGGGATCAGCGTAATGAGCGGCGAGAAAGTCGATGAAACTGCGCACCGAGGGCAACAAGCCCCGGCGCGAGGGAAAGACAGCGTGCACGATACCGCTGGCGGGCGCCCAGCCCTCGAGAACCTCGACCAGCCCTCCATTGGCCAAGTGCGTGTCAGCAACCATGGTCGGCAATTGAACAACCCCGATCCCCTCGATCGCGGCGTAGAGCAGCTGCGCCATATCGTCCGTCGTCAGGCGCGGGGTATGCGGAATACGGGCTTCGGCGCCGTCCGGCCCCAGAAGATGCCATGTCTGCTGACGGGCCAGCGCGGTGAAGCCAAGGCTGGGCAGCTGAGGGAGATCCGACGGACGCAACGGCAGGCGATGGCCAAGGCATAGCTTGGGCGACGCAACGAGGCGTTGCTCGCTCAGGCCCAGCTGGCGCATCACCAGATCGCTCTCTTCCAGCGGCGGGAAGCGTACGCGCAAGGCGACATCAAAGCCCTCGCCAATGACATCCACGGGGCGGCTGGTGGAGACAAGATCCAGTGTGACGCGCGGATGTTGCGCCATGTAGGACGCCATGATCCGGCCTAGCTGAAAGCAGACGAGCGTGGGCGGTGCGGCGACACGAATGACACCCTGCGGCTCGGAACGCGAGCGCTCGATCACCTCCTGGGCAGCATTCGCTTCCACCACCATGGCCAGCGCGTGCGTATAAAACTCCTGCCCGATTTCGGTTACCGCAAAGCGGCGCGTGGAGCGATGCAGGAGGCGGACTCCGAGGCGCGCTTCAAGATCGGCGATACGGCGCGAAAGGCGCGATTTGGGCACGCCAAGCGCACGGGCTGCCGGGGCAAACCCCGCGTGATCGACCACTTGCACAAAGAAGAACAGGTCATTCAAATCCAGCATGCGCTATCGTTCTTCATATGGAACACTGAGATCAAGTGTTGCCCTCTAATCAATGCATCGTTTCACTGATACTCCTTCAGCGACCGGGGCTTTCCTGTTCGCCCCGCCATGAGAGACACCATGAGAAACATCCTCGGCGTTTACAGTGCTCCGTATCCGCATTGGGTGGGCGACGGTTTTCCCGTGCGCACCATGCTGTCGCATCACGAGCAGGGGCCGCAGATCAGCCCGTTCATCATGCTCGATTACGCGGGCCCGGTGCGCTTTGAACCCACCAGCCGCCGCCGCGGCGTGGGTGCGCATCCCCACAAGGGCTTCGAGACCGTCACCATCGTCTATCACGGGGAGGTCGAGCACCGTGATTCAACCGGCGCTGGGGGCGTGATCGGACCGGGTGACGTGCAATGGATGACCGCTGCCAGCGGCATCGTGCATGAGGAGTTCCACGCCGCGACCTTTGCGGCGCAGGGTGGCCCTTTTGAAATGGCTCAACTCTGGGTGAACCTGCCGGCAAAGGACAAAAATGCTCCTGCCGGCTACCAGAGCATCACCAATGCGCAGATTCCCGAGGTCCTGCTGGCGCAGGACGCCGGGCGGCTCCGGGTGATTGCGGGTCGCTTCGGCGAGGCCGAGGGGCCCGCGCGCACGTTTACGCCCATGAACATCTGGGATGTGAGGCTCAACGCCGGCAAAAGCGTGAGCCTGACCCTGCCGGAGGGGCATTCCCTACAGGTTCTGGTACTGACCGGCACCGTTCAGTTCAACGGGCAGACGCTCGCCCGCGCGGCGCAGACCGTGATCTTCGAGCACACCGGCGGCGCGATCGAGGTGGAGGCCAATGCGGAGACCAAGCTGCTCGTGCTCTCGGGCGAGCCGATCCATGAGCCGGTTGTCGCCCATGGCCCCTTTGTCATGAACACACAGGCCGAGATCCAACAGGCGATGCTGGATTTCCGCGCCGGCCGGTTCGGCATGATCGCCGACTGAGCGTTATCGACCCCCGCTGTTGACTCACCCGGCGACCACCCGGCCGCCGTTTCATCCTCCGACCGCTGTGCGCCGGATACCCGGGCCGCGGGCGGGCTGGCGCCGGAACTCAGGTCGATGTTTCCCTAATCGCCCTCTATCGCCCGCCCCGGACAGATCAACGCCTTGGACAACGCAACCGGCAAGAAGCAGCTGATCGTGGCGGGCGTGGTCATCGAGGTCTGCGTGGCTTTTCCGACGCTCTCGACTCTGGCCGAGGGGTTTGAGGTTTTCGTCGTGACAGACGCCTCGGGCACCTTCAATGACGTCATGCGGCTGGCCGCCTGAACCCGTATGAGCGTGGCCGGGGCACACCTGATGAGCCGGTTCGGCCTGGCAAGCGAACTGCACCGGGCATTACGCTCCCCTCCCGCAGGGGTTCACAACAACCAAGACCAGCGCGCCGCGCGGGGGCGCTGCAACGCGGCTTTTTGCGCGCCCGTGCTCCCGGCAGAGCTTTCGGGGAGATGCGGGTCTTCTGGAACGCTTTGTTCTGCAAGGTTGCCTCGTCAAGCCTCGGCGGGAGTGCCAAACGAGGCTTCGAAACGGGGTACCGTGCGGGCAACAGATCAACAAAAGCAAGGCCAAAGGCAGGAAAACACCTCCAACACGCCTCTGCGCCGTTGGCCGGACCTTTTCACACCGACACCGCAAACACGACAGGAAGCGCCATGTCAGAAAAAGCCTATCTCGTTCAGGTCGGCACCACACCCGCCCCGGAAACCATTGTCATCAAGGTCATGGAAAACGGCCCTTACGAGGTGCACGGCTGTCCCCCTCTGGCGCAGGCGATTATCGAGCAGAACGCGCTGCGCCAGTCCTGGCGCTACCGCGCAGGAAAACCCTTCGCGCTGACCGAGAAGGCACATCTGTGCCGTTGCGGCCATAGCCGGAATGCCCCGTTTTGTGATGGCTCCCACCGCACAGCCGGGGTCGATCTGACCGAAACAGCCTCCTTCGCGCCCATGCTTGACGAGGCCACTGTCATCGAGGGGCCGAGCCTGACGCTGGCGGACAACAAGCAATACTGCGCTTTTGGCCGCTTTTGCGATGCCGGCGAGCGGATCTGGAATCAGGTCGGGCTCGGCGGGGAGGACAACGACCGCCTCACCGAACGGATGGCGCATCATTGTCCGGCGGGCCGCCTTCTGGTGTTCGAAAACGAGACCGGCGCGCCGGTTGAACCGGCCCAGCCGGCGGCGCTGGGCTTGATCGAGGATCCGGCGCTCGGTGTCAGCGGACCGATCATGGTGACGGGCGGCATCCGCGTCGAGAGCGCCAGCGGCGAGTCCTACGAAATCCGGAACCGGCAGGCGCTGTGCCGCTGCGGCCAATCCGCCAACAAGCCGTTCTGTGACGGCAGCCATGCCTCGATCAAGTATCGCGACGGGCTGCCGCTGCCGGAAGAACACTAGTCCCAAGGCCGGACGTCTTGGGCCTCCTCCCCCCTCCGCCACCGCAAGAAGGAAAGAAAAAATGAGAAAACCGCATGTGCTCGTCACCAATGTGTCGGAACTGCTGGCCGCAACCCAGGAGCGCACCAATCTGGCCATCTGCGTGTCCGGCGCGATCGAGAAGGTTCCGGAGGTTGTGCTTCATCCGGGCGTTTCGCTCTATGGGCAGGACGCATCGGCCAGCATTCGCTTCCTGCATGGATCGGACGGCTTGCGGCTGACCCGTGACAACCGTGTGGAAGGCCTTGAACTGGTGGCCGACGATGACCGCCGTGTCATCTGCAACGACACCGGGCTGGACAGCCTCGGCACGCTCAAGCTGAAGACGCTGGTGGTCCGGGGTCAGGTCAGCCTTTTCGCCCGCGAGGCCGTCCGCAGCGGTCATGTAGTCGTGCAGGGCCTTGATATCCGCTCGGCTGACTGCCGCCGCTACGATGAGCGGCCCAAAGGCTTCGGCGTTGCGGTTGTGCAGGGGGCCTTCACCCTCTGGAACCAGAACCCGGATGCCGGTGCCATCATCACGGCCGATCTTGTCGGGCTCTCGGCGGGCCGCCCCGGTGCGCCGGTCATCGGCAGCGGCATCTTTGTCTGCGGCTTCAGCCAGAAGGCCGCCAACCTGCATGTCTCCCAGCTGGTGACGGGCGCGGTTTACAGCACGGCGCAGATTGCGGCGGGCGTGCCGGATGTCATCAGCGGCGGCGTCTTCACCGTGTATGGCGCGCAGGTCGGCATCGTGCACAATCTGGGCGAGGTCATCACCTATGGCCAGAACGATATGGTGCTCGACAACTGGGGGATCGTTGACAGCTGGACCGCCGAGGAGGCGATCACCTCCTATGGTCCCAGCGGCATCGGCTTCGTGAACTTCGGCGTGCTCAACGATCTCGTTGTCAAGGCACCGATCCAGACCTTCGGGCAGGGCAGCCGGGGCTTCAACGTGTATGACGGCACGCTGCACCGCGCGCGCTTCGACCGCATCGTCACCCATGCCGATGGCGCGGTCGGCATTCAGGTCTCCAAGGAGATCGGCTCGCTGATCGTGGAGCGCGGCATCGAGACTTTCGGCGGCGTCGGCCAGTCGCTGGTCAAGGGCGTGATCATGACGCTTGCGGCGACCCCGCTCAGCATCAAGCCGGGCGGTGTCGCCAAGTCGATCCGCGTGAGCGGCGGTGTCATCTCGCACGGCGACGGCGTCCAGCCGATCGAGGTGAACGGCACCATCGGCACGCTTGAGATCGAGGGAGAATTGCTCGCGGCGGGCAGCGGTTTCACCGTGCTCTGACGCGCCAAGCCACCGGCGCTCCGCATCCGTGTTTCGGACTCAGGCCCGCGACCCGGATGCGCGAACGGCGGCATCACGGCCCTGTGCTGCGCATCAAGGGAGGCGCGGGTGGCCGCAGCGGATTAGCCGAGCGCTGCGCTAAAGGCGGCAAGCAGCGCCGTGACGGCTTGCTTCGCGATTATCACGCAGGCAGCACCACCACCTTCGTGTTGACCGGCGTGCGATCGTAAAGGTGGATCATGTCCTGTGTAAGCAGGCCGGTGCAGCCGCTGGTCACGCCGGAGCCGATCGATTCCGGATCGCTGGTCGAGTAGATGGTGTAGAGCGTGTATTTGCCGTTCTGGTAGAGGTAGAGCGTGCGCGCGCCGAGCGGATTTTCCGGGCCACCGGGCATGCCGCGGGCATATTTGGCCACTTCCGGCTGGCGCTTGATCATTTCCTTGGGCGGAGTCCAGGTCGGCCATTCCGCCTTGCGCCCGACATAGGCATCGCCGTGCCACAGGAAGCCCTCGCGGCCCACGTTAGCCCCGTAGCGCGTGGCCTTGCCCTCGCCCTCGATGCGGTAGACGTAGAAATTCGAAGGATCGACGATGATGGTGCCCGGCGCTTCCTTGCTCTCGTAATCCACGGTCTTGCGGAAGTACTTCGGCTCGACCTTGGTGACATCGACAGCGGCGATCTCGAACTTCTTGTCCGGAACGGCGCCATACACCTTCTCGGCCTCCGCGAGGCTCATGAAGTCATTGGTGGCGCAGCCCGCCAGCCCGAGGGCGCCGACGCCTGCCGCCGAACCCAACAGAAAAGCCCGGCGATCAAGACCGCCCCGGCCCGTTACGGCACGTCCTTCATCCGTGATCATAATGGCGATGTTCCCAACTCATCTGGTGCAGAGGCAAGGCGCTCAGCACCTCGCCGATAATCCTTAAGCCCCCAACAGTGCCCAAAGCGAGGCAAACTGGCAAGATTTTGCCCTTTATCGATATGTTTTACCTCGCATCAAGGTTAGCAACTTGCCACCAGCGCGGGGCTGCCAACCCGCCGGAAGCAAGGTCCGCCCGGTGCTATTCATGCGGCGGTCGGGGGCATGAAGCGCCCGATCAGGGTGCGGAATCCTTGCCGGCGGCCAAGGCCTCGGCGCGCGTGATCG
>JAIUNQ010000136.1 GCA_020161475.1 Pseudomonadota bacterium
TCACGAACTGGCCGTTCTCGAACCGCAAGCCCGGCCCGCGCGTGGTGGTGAAAGAGAAGAGACGATCCGTCCAGTGGTGAACGGAGAGCACCTTCTCCTCATAGAAATTCGACATCACAGACGCTCCTCAATGAGCGGAAAAACACATTCAATCCGTTGCATAGACCCTGCCTGCCACGATGTGAAGGGAGACAGCACAACGCCCGGTGCATTGCAGCAATTTTTGCTCATAACAGCGGGATAACGCTGAAAATCTTCCGCAACACGCCGATATGGCAGGTTTGCCTTCGCTTCCCGGGGAAGGGATTTTGACGGGGTTGAAGGAGTGCCATGCGCCAACCGCAACCCTTTGGTGTACAGAAACCCTGCGTTCGTTAACAGGGCGCGTGCCTTGGAGCCGTGTCCGCTCGGCGCGCAGATCACGCCGCATGAAGGCGTTCGGCCGAAAAACACCTGACAGACCTGCGCTTTGCGCCTCAAGCACCCCATCGTGATTGGGTAAGAGGGAATCTCATCTTCGAAGCGAATTGTTTACCATTCCGCAACCTGTGGTTGCTTATATCGATGAATATCACTTTGATTTGCACTCGCCGGCTTGCAAGCCGGCGGTGTCGGGGAGCGCCCGGCCCGCCGGGCGTAGGGAAAACATGGGGCACGACATCAAGCGCGTCAGCTTGCCCAGGGATTGCGACACGCCGTTTGCGGCCGCGCTCCACGAGGACATTTCCCGCGATCTCACCGGTCTGGGCGAGCTCCAGATCGATGCGAGCGCCGTCGAGCGCATCAACACCCCCGCGATCCAGTTTCTGGTGATGCTCGCAAGGGCGCTGGGCACTGAAAACATCCACATGAGCGTCGAGTCCTGCTCGCAGGCCTTCATTTCGGGCTTCGAACAACTCGGACTGGGCGCACAACTCGCCGAATGGAGAGCCGCCTGATGGCCAAGAAGGTGATGACAGTCGATGACTCGCGCACCATGCGTGACATGGTGAGCTATACGCTCAAGAGCGCGGGCTTCGAGGTGCTGGAGGCGGAAGACGGCGCCAAAGCCCTGACCGTGCTGGAAAAAACACCCGTGGATCTCGTGATCACGGATGTGAACATGCCGAACATGGATGGCGTGACGCTGGTGCGCAAGCTGCGCGCCATCGACCATTTCCGCGCCACCCCCATCCTGATCCTGACCACCGAAGGGGGGGATGACAAGAAAAGCCAGGGCCGCGCGGCCGGGGCCACGGGCTGGATCGTCAAGCCCTTCGCGCCGGACAAGCTGCTTCAGGTCATTTCCAAGGTCTGCCCGGCATAAGGAACCACGGATATGAGCGGCGCGGGCCAGGATGCCGGGGAGTTCGAACGCTTCCGCAAGACATTCTTTGAGGAATGCGCGGAGCTTCTCTCGGATCTCGACAACCACCTTGAGGATATCGGCGGGGCGCTGGGCGACAAGGAATTGCTCAACGCCATCTTTCGCGTCGTGCATTCCATCAAGGCCGGTGCCGGGGCCTTCGGCTACACCGCGCTGGTCGAATTCTCGCATATCTTCGAGGCGGCGCTGGATGAGCTGCGCGAGGGGCGCATCGAGCACACCGAGCAGATCAACGCCCTGATGGTGCGCGCGGGCGATGTGCTCGCAACCCTCGTTGAAACAGCCCAGCAGGGCCAGAGACCGCCACAGGGCTTCGGCTCCGATGTGATCGCTGCACTTAACCAGCTTATGGCCAGCCAGACAGGCGAAAAACACGCCCCTGCGGCCGCAGCGCCTGCGCGCACCGTGCCGAACGAGCGCCTGCGCTGGAAGCTGACCTTCCGCCCGCACGCCGAGCTGTTCCGCCACGCCAACGAACCGCTGTTCCTGATGCGCGAACTGGGCGAGATCGCCAGCATCGAGGAAATCACCTGCGATACCTCGCGCCTGCCGGCGTTGAGTGATTATGACGCCGAGGAAAGCTACCTTGGATGGCAGATCACGCTCTCCAGCGAGCAATCGCGCACGCGCCTTCTCGAGGTCTTCGAGTTTGTCGAAGATGATTGCGAGCTGGCGCTGGAACCCCTCGGAGCTGTACCCACCAGCATTGCCCCGGCACAGGATGACGAGGGCTTCGGCTTCTTCGAACCACTGGAAACCGAGGCTCCGGTTTCGGCGGCCACGCCTGCCCCGCCCCCGGCAGCGGCGGCCACAACGCCCGGCGAACCCGATGTGCGCGGCCGCAACACCGGCGCCTCCACCATCCGCGTCGATCTCAACCGCATCGACCGCCTCGTCAACATGGTGGGCGAACTGGTGATCACGCAGTCGATGCTGGCCCAGCAGATCGCCGATCAGGCGGCGCTGACCGGCACGCAGACCATTCGCGGGCAGGAAGACCTCGCGATGCTGACGCGCGAGCTGCAGGAATGCGTGATGGCCATCCGCATGCAGCCGGTCAAATCGGTCTTCGCCCGCATCCCCCGCATGGTCCGCGAGGTATCCTCCAAGTTGGAAAAAAGCGTGCGGCTCGTCATGTCCGGCGAGCAGACCGAGGTGGACAAGACCGTCATCGAGGAATTGGCCGACCCGCTCACCCACATGATCCGCAACGCCATCGACCATGGCATCGAGCGGCCTGATGTGCGCATCGCCGCCGGAAAACCCGCCGAGGGCACCATCCAGCTCTCCGCCGCCCATGCCGGCTCCAACATCCTGATCCATGTGGCCGACGACGGCGGCGGCATCAACCGCGAGCGCCTGCTGGCCAAGGCCATCGAGAAAGGCATCCTTCCGCCGGGGTCCAGTCCGCCGGAGGAGGAAATCGACGAGCTTCTCTTTCACCCCGGCTTCTCCACCGCCGAAAAGGTCACCGATGTATCGGGGCGCGGCGTGGGCATGGATGTGGTGCGCAAGAACATCATGACGCTGGGCGGGCGGATTCAGGTGCAATCCACGCTCGGCAAGGGCACGCGCTTCACGCTGGTCATTCCGCTCACCCTCGCAGTGCTCGACGGCATGATCGTGGCCGTGGGCAGGGAGCGCTACATTCTCCCCCTCACCTCGATTCTTGAAACCTACCGGCCCGATCCGCGCACCGTGCGCACCATCACGAGCGGCGTGCAGGTGGCGCAGGTGCGGGGCGAATATGTCCGCCTGGTCTTCCTGCACGAGGTTTTCAACGTACCCGGCGCCATCGCCAACCCTGCCGAGGGGCTGGTGGTGCTGCTGGAGACCGCGCAGGGCGGCAAGATCGGCGTGGTGGTGGACGAGCTGATCGGCCAGCAGCAGGTGGTGATCAAGTCGCTCTCCGACAATTTCGACCCCGTCCGGGGCATTTCCGGCGCCACCATCCTCGGCAATGGCCGGGTGGCGCTCATTCTCGACATCGAACAGCTCTCGAGCATGGCGGGGTCGGCACGCGCCCTCGCGCAGTTCGGCGAGATGGCCGCATGACACGCACGCCCGGCAACGGGCGCGACTTCAACACGGCACCCGGCAACGGGCGCCCCTTCACCAAAGGCACAAGGGGAAACCCGCCAAAGCCGAAGCAGGACCAGAGGGACAGGAGCCGAGTATGAGTATGCCTCAGGATGTTGCCCATCGCGACGCATTCCCCCGCACACGCACGGGCGCGGGCGATGAACCCTGCCAGTTCATCTCGTTCCGCATCGGGGATGAGGAATTCGCCATCGACATCATGGCCGTGCGCGAGATCAAGGGGTGGACGGAAACCACCATCCTGCCCAACCAGCCCGAATACCTCCTCGGTATTCTCAACCTGCGCGGCTTGATCGTGCCGATCTTCGATCTGCGCTGCCGCTTCGGCATGGGGCTCACCACCGCCACCCGCGCCCATGTCGTCATCATCGTCTCGGTGATGGATCGCACCGTAGGGCTGCTGGTGGATGCGGTGTCGGACATCCTCACCGTACAGACCTCCGAAATCCGCCCCATCCCCGACATGGAGCGCACCGCTGGGGGCGCCCGCTTCCTCTCCGGCATCATCACGCGGGCCGAGAGCATGGTGGTCGTGCTCTCGCTCGAAGCCCTGTTCGACAAATCGGCCCTCACCGTTTCAACCCAGCTCGCGGCCTGACGCCCGCCCCGCCCAGCACCGCATTCTGAAAGGCTCACCCCATGTCCTTTTTCTCCTTCGGCTCCAAGGCCAGCGCCCCCACCGCCAATCCCCAGCCCCAGCCGCAACCGGGGCTGGGTGCCAACACCCTGATGGGCGGGCTTTCCACCGCCGTCATCGCGCTCGATGCCAATCTGGTCATCCGCAGCCTCAACCCGGCGGCAGAACAACTGGTGGCGCAGCACGCCGTCGCCTTTTCGGGCCGGGATGCAGCCGGGCTTGTCGGCGCCAGTGTGGACTCGCTGGGTGTTGAAATCGCCACCAGCCTGCGCGCCCCGCAGAACCTGCCCAAGCACATCGAATGGGCACAGGGCGACACCGTGTGCAGCCTCGCCCTCAATGCCGTGCGCATTGATGGTGCCATCTGCGGCTATACACTGGAATTTACGGATATTTCCGCGCTGGCCCACAGGGCGCGCGAGAGCGCCGAGGAGCTGAAGGTCCGCACCGAGATCATGGATATGACCTCCATCGTCTCCTACGCGGATCTCAAGGGTGACATTCTCACCGTCAACCAGAAGTTCCTCGAAGTCTCGAAGTATCCGCGCGATGAGCTGATCGGCCATGGCCACAACACCACCCGGCACCCCGATATGCCGAAGGAGGTGTTCAAGGACATGTGGGCCACCATCGGCCGCGGCAAGATCTTCCGCGGCGTGGTGAAGAACCGCGCGAAAGACGGCTCGCCCTATTACGTCGATGCCGTGATCGCGCCCTTCCTCGGCCCCAACGGCAAGCCCCGCAAGTATCTCGGCGTGCGCTATGACATCACCGAGATGGAAATCGAGCGGCAGAACATGCGCGGTCTGCTCGCCGCCATCAACGAGAGCTACGCCTACATCGAGTTCGATCTGGGCGGGAACGTGCTGGAGGCAAACGAGAACTTCCTCAAGGTGATGGGCTATCAGATCAGTGAGGTGAAGGGCCGCCACCACCGCATGTTTGTGGAGCCGAGCTACGCTTCCACCCATGCCTATGGCCAGTTCTGGGCCGATCTGAACACCGGGCGCTCCGTCTCCGATGTGTTCAAGCGCATTGCCAAGAACGGCAACGAGGTCTGGATTCAGGCGGTCTATGCCCCGGTCAAAGATGAAACCGGCCGCGTGCTCAAGGTGGTCAAGATCGCGACCGACGTCTCCGACAAGGTACGCCAGACCCAGGCGCTGGAGAAGGCCGTGGAGGAAATCTCCGGTGTCATTGCCGCCAGCCGCGAGAACGACCTGACCAAGCGCATTCCGCTGGGCGGCAAGACGGGTGAAATCGAGCGCCTCTGCTCGGGCGTCAACGGCCTCATCGACACCATGTCCGCCGTCATCGCCTCCATCTCGGAAACCGCCGGCACCATCACCACCGCCGTGTCCGAAATCACCGCCGGCACGGATGATCTTTCCCGCCGCACGGAAAAGCAGGCCTCCTCGCTGGAGGAAACCTCGGCCTCCATGGAGGAAATCGCCTCCACCATCCGCCTGAATGCGGAAAACGCGCAGGAAGCCAACAAGCTCGCCATTTCCGCCCGCTCGCTCGCCACCGATGGCGGCGCCATCGTCACGCAGGCGGTGCAGGCCATGTCGCGCATCGAGGAAGGCTCGACCAAGGTCTCCGACATCATCGGTGTGATTGATGAAATCGCCTTCCAGACCAACCTTCTGGCCCTGAATGCCGCCGTGGAAGCCGCCCGCGCGGGCGATGCCGGACGCGGTTTTGCGGTGGTCGCCTCGGAAGTGCGCTCGCTGGCGCAGCGCTCGTCGGAAGCCGCCAAGGACATCAAGGCGCTCATCGTGCAGTCCGGCACGCAGGTGAAGGACGGCGTGAAGCTGGTGAATGATGCGGGCGCCTCGCTCGGCGAGATCGTGGACAGCGTGCGCCGCGTCACCGACATCATCGCCGAAATCGCCTCTGCCTCCAAAGAGCAGGCCATCGGAGTCGAGGAGATCAACAAGGCCGTCAGCCAGATGGACGAGATGACCCAGCAGAACTCCGCGCTGGTGGAAGAAAATGCCGCCGCCTGCCGCCTGCTGCAGGAACAGGCCGAGGAAATGGCAAACCGCATGAGCTCCTTCCGCCTCGACAACGAGGTCGTCACCTTGAGCGCCAGCCCGCGACCGAGCGTGCGCCGCGCGCCGCCCGCGCCCCAGCGCGCCCCCATGCGAAAGATGGCCGGCGGCGGGGCCGCAGCCCTTCAGGCCGATCTCGCCCACGCCTTCGCCGACGAGGAGTGGAAGGAGTTCTGATCCTTGCGCGCCCAAGGGCCGGAGCCTGAACGCTTCGGCCCGCCCCAAACTGCTCCACGGACCCCGACGCGATGAACACCGCCCTTCAGGCCCAGCCCCAGACCGATCTGGAAGCCAGCTTCACCACGCGGGACTTCAAGTTCTTCGCGAAGCTGGTCTATGATCAGAGCGGCATCGTGCTGGCCGACCATAAGAAGAACATGATGTACTCGCGCCTGGTGCGGCGTGTGCGCGAGTTGCAGCTCTCTTCCTTCAAGGATTACGCGGCCTATGTGAAAGGACCGCAGGGCGAAAGCGAAATCGGCGCGCTGATCAATGCCATGACCACCAACCTCACGCGGTTTTTCCGTGAGGAGCATCATTTCGAGTTTCTCCAGCGTCAGGTGTTTCCGGCCGCCGCCAACCGCGCCAAGGCCAGCGGGGCCAAACGGCTGCGCATCTGGTCTGCCGGGTGCTCCTCGGGCGAGGAACCCTATTCCATCGCCATGACCGTTCTGCGCCATTTCCCGAACCGGGCGGATTGGGACATCAAGATTCTCGCCACGGATCTGGACACCAACATGGTCGCGCGCGGCGCGGCGGGGCTTTACCCGCTCGCGGCCTTCGAGGGCATGAGCCGCGACCTGATGAACCGCTACTTTGCCCCGGTCGAAGGCGACAAGACCCGCCTCATGGCGGATGATGCCCTGAAAGCGCTGATCACCTTCCGCCCGCTGAACCTGCTCGGCCCCTGGCCGATGCGCGGCCCCTTCGATGCGATCTTCTGCCGCAACGTGATGATCTACTTCGATGCCCCCACCAAGGGAAAGCTGAT
>JAIUNQ010000137.1 GCA_020161475.1 Pseudomonadota bacterium
TACATTCTGGCGGTGCTGGCGACGCCCATCGGGCGTGATCTTGCCCTGCCCGGCGGCTATGTGCTCGGCGGCCTTTCGATCTGGCTGCTGGTGGGCGCGCTGCTTGGCCCCGTGCTGGGCCGCTGGCAGGACAAGGCTGGTGCGCGCATTGTGATGACGGTGGGCTCTGTGTTGCAGGTTATAGGGCTGGTGATGCTGGCCTTCTCCAAGGGCCTTGCCAGCTATTATGCCGCGTGGTGCGTGCTGGGGATTGCCGCGCCGCTGGCGCTTTATTCGGCGGCGTTCACGGCGCTGACGCAGGTGGATGCCGTCCGCGCGCGGCGGTCCATCTCCACCCTCACCTTCTTCGGCGGGTTCGCCTCCACGCTGTTCTGGCCGCTGACCAGCTGGCTGGCGGGGCAGATGGAGTGGCGCAGCGTGCTGCTGATCTATGCCGCGCTCAACGGCCTCATCGCGCTTCCCATTCACGCCCTGATGCTGGGGGCTGCGCAGGGCACCGCCCAAAAACCGGAGGATGCCGGGGAGACCGTGCCGCCGGGGCTGCCTTATGATGCGCAGAACATCGCCTTCCTGCTGTTCGCGGGCATGCTGACGCTTCAGGCGCTGGTATTTTATGCCGTGACGACGCTGATTTTCCCCATGTTGGGGAGCCTGGGCTATGCCGGTCCCATCGCGGTGCTGGTCGCCAGCTTCATCGGCCCGGCGCAGGTGGCGGGGCGGATTGCCGATATGATGGCAGCATCGCGCCTGAGCGCGCTGACGACGGGGCTAATTTCGGCTGTGCTGCTGCCCCTTGCGTTTCTTTCGCTGAGCGCCCTGCCCCCCGTGCTGGCGGCGGGCGCGGCCTTTGCCCTGTTCTACGGCGTTTCCAATGGACTTCTCACCATTGCGCGCGGCGGGGTGACGCTCGCCATCTTCGGTTCGCATGGCTATGGCGAGCGGATCAACAAGGTGATGGTGCCGCAGAACATTCTGGGCGCGGTGGCGCCGGTTCTGGGCGGCATGGTGGTGGATAGCCTGGGCGCAGGTGCGCTGGTGCCGCTGCTGCTCTCGCTGGCGCTGGCCTCGGCGGCTCTGATGCTGGGGCTGAAACTGCATTGCGCCCGGCACGGGCTGCATTAGCCCCTCACGCGTTGCTTTCATTTCATGACGCAGCGCTTAAATAGATCTGACAGCTCACACGAGGATTTCATGCGCTCCGATACCACCCCCGTCATCCGCCTTTCAGAATACCGCGTTCCGGATTTCCTGATCGACCGGGTGGACCTCGATTTCCAACTCGCGCCCGAGGCAACGGTCGTCACCTGCCGTCTTGCGCTGCGGGCTAACCCTGCCGGTCGCCTTGGTGTGCCGCTGGTGCTTGACGGGGAGGAGCTGACCTATCTTTCCGGCACGCTCAATGGCGCGCCGCTCGCAGCCAGCGCGTTTTCCGCGCAGCCGGAGAGCTTCACGCTGCACCAGCCGCCGCAGGAGCCGTTTACGCTGGAGATCGTGACCCGCGTTAACCCGCAGGCCAACACCAAGCTGATGGGGCTTTATCGCTCCAAAGGCGTCTACTGCACGCAGTGCGAGGCCGATGCCTTCCGCCGTATCGCCTATTTCCTTGATCGCCCCGATGTGATGACGGTGTGGCGCGTGCGCATTGAAGCGGAAAAGGCGGAAGCCCCGCTGCTGCTTTCCAACGGCAACCCGATCGAGCATGGCGACATTGCCGGCACCAGCCGCCACTACGCCGTGTGGGATGACCCCCATAAGAAGCCGTCCTACCTCTTCGCGCTGGTCGCGGGCGATCTCGAGGCCTATTCGGGCAGTCACACCACCCCCTCAGGCCGCAAGGTCGAGCTGAACGTCTATGTCGAGAAGGGCAAGGCGGCGCGCGCGGCCTATGCCATGGACAGCCTGATCCGCTCGATGAAGTGGGATGAGGAGAAGTTCGGGCGCGAATACGACCTTGATCTCTTCAACATCGTCGCCGTGTCCGATTTCAACATGGGCGCGATGGAGAACAAGGGCCTCAACGTCTTCAACGACCGCTATATCCTCGCCTCGCCCGAGACGGCCACGGATCAGGATTACCACAATATCGAAGCTGTTGTGGCGCATGAGTATTTCCACAACTGGACCGGCAACCGCATCACCTGCCGCGACTGGTTCCAGCTGTGCCTGAAGGAGGGCCTCACGGTTTTCCGCGATCAGGAGTTCTCCTCCGACATGCGCTCGCGCCCCGTGGAGCGCATCGCCAATGTGCAGACCCTGCGCGCGACGCAGTTCGTAGAGGATGCCGGACCGCTCGCGCACCCCGTGCGCCCGCAGCAGTACAAGGAAATCAACAACTTCTACACGGCGACGGTCTACAACAAGGGCTCGGAGCTGATCCAGATGCTGCGCCTGATTGTGGGGCCGCAAAAGTTCCGCGAGGGCATGGACCTCTATTTCGAGCGCCACGACGGTGAAGCCGCCATCATGGAACAGTTCATCCAGTGCTTCGCGGATGTTTCGGGCAAGGATCTGCAACCCTTCATGCGCTGGTACAATCAGGCGGGTACGCCCGTTGTTTCCGTGCGGGAAGACTATGACGCTGATGCCAAGCGCTACACGCTGCACTTTTCGCAAGATACTGCCCCGACGCCGGGCCAGCCCGAGAAAGGCCCGCAGGTCATTCCGATCAAGATGGGGTTGATTGCGCGCGAGGGTGGCGAGATCGCCAAAGACGAGGTTTTCATCCTTGATGGCGCGAGCGCGAGCCGCACGTTCGAAAACGTGAGTGAGAAGCCGATCCCCTCGCTGTTCCGTGGTTTCTCGGCTCCTGTGCGCGTCGAGATCGCGCGCGGAGATGGTGACCTGCTCGCGCTGGCGCGCCATGATGTTGATCCGTTCAATCGCTGGCAGGCGTTGCAGGATGCCGAGCTCGCGCTGCTCAAAGCGGGGGTTTCTGCTGTGCGCGCCGGAAAGGCCCCCTCGTGGGATGGACGGCTCAACGGCGCGATGGGCAACCTGATCGAGACGGCTGGGCATGATCCGGCCTTTGCGGCGCTCGCCATTGGTCTTCCGACCGAGGCGGACCTTGCCCGCGAGATCGGCACCGACATTGACCCCGAAGCCATCGGGCTCGCGCTCGACGGCCTGCGCGCCGACATCGGCAAGGCTGTGGCCAGCGCGGCAAAAGCGCAGCTCGACACCATGGCCAAGCCGGTCCCCTTCTCGCCCGACGGTGCGAGCGCGGGGCGGCGTGCGCTCAAGGGGCAGCTGCTGCGCTACCTCGTGGCGGCGGACAGTGCTTCGGGCGCGGATGAGGCCTTCGCGCATTACCAGCGCGCAGACAACATGAGCGACATGGTCAACGCGCTGGGTGCCCTTCTCACCACGACGAATGGCAAGCGCGAGGCCGCGCTGGACGCCTTCTTCGAGCGCTTCCAGAATGATCACCTCGTGGTCGATACCTGGTTTGCGCTTCAGGCCCGTATTCCGGGCGCGGATGCCGTGGCGCGTGTCCGCAAGCTGATGGAGCACCCGGCCTTCACGCTCAACAATCCGAACCGGGCCCGCTCGCTCATCGGCACCTTCGCGGCGGGCAATCCGCGCGCGTTCCATGCGGCGGATGGCTCGGGCTATGCCCTGTTCGGTGAGGTTGTGGATGCCATGGATGGCCGCAATCCGCAGATCGCGGCGCGCCTTGCGACCGCCTTCCGCACCTGGCGCAATCTTGAATCCGGGCGCCGCGCCAAGGCCGAAGCGGTGCTCACAGGGCTGGCCACCAAGCCCTCTCGCTCGCGCGATCTGGCCGATATTCTGGAGCGCACGCTCGCCTGAGCCAGCGCTCCTGCCGCGTGAAAAACTTTTGCCTCGCCCGGATCGGCGAGGCATTTTTTTTGACCCCAAAAACCAGATCAAAAACAGAACGAACAGGGGGTAGAAAGAATCCAAACCAACCCTGTCAAGAGTGAAGGATTCCAAACACTTCGAGAGGGCGTTGGTCAGAGGTAAACAAATCCTGAAGAGGCTCTTGCACCCCCGATTCAACTGGATTCAACTAGCGGTGATTCGGGGCGATGCGGCACATTCCCCGACTTCAAATTGGGAATACGAGGGGGCAACAATGGTGCGAGCATTCGCAGCCATGGATGGGTTTTTGCGCGCTGCAAGCGGCGCAAGAGAAGACAGAGCCCATTCACGCGCCAGCCTCGAACCGACCCACCGCGCGCTGGACCGCATGGTCGTGGCCCTGGTGCTGATCTTCCTGACCATCGCGGGCTATTCCTTCACGGTGTACTTCTCCTCGGCGCGCATGGAGCAGATCGAGCGGGGCGACCTCTCGCTCGCGTTGGCGACGGCGCTGGTCGCCACCGAAATCGCCCGCAATCCGCGCGCCGATGCCAGCATGGACTTGCCGGTGCTCCCCGCCGAGGTGGCACTGTCTGGCCGCCGCTTCCTGCTGCTCGATTCCGCCAATGTCGTGCGGGGCGGTCATGTTGGCGCGGGGGAATATGGCCGCGCTGCCGCAGAGCTGTTTTCCGCCCCAACCCCCTTCAGCCACACCCGCGGGGAGGGCCTGCTCCAGCGCGTGCGCCTTGCGGATGGGCGCGATGCCAGTGTGATCCTGCGCCAGCCGCCGGGGTTCGAGGGGCGTCTGCTGGCCATCCAGAGCCTGGATGAAACGCTGCTGCCCTGGCGCCAGCATGTGAGCCGTGTAGGCGCGCTCATCGCCTGCTTCGGTGCAGTGACGCTGGCTTTCACGCTGGTCTTCCTCGCGCAGCGCCGCCGCACCTGCCATGTCGGGGCCGCGGCTGACCATCTCCAGCGCGTTGCCTCGCTGGCGCTCAAGAACGGCCAATGCGGCCTCTGGGACTGGCATTTCAACCGCGAGCATGTGTTCTGGTCGGACTCCATGCACCGCCTTCTCGGCCGCGAACCGGATGGCCATAAGCCGTGCCAGCGAATCGTGAAACGGCTGCACCCGGATGATCGCGGCATGCTGGACGAGCTGCGCGATGCGCTGGGCAAGGGGCAGACCGAACTCTCCCGTCTCTTTCGCATGTGCCACGAGGATGGCAGCTATCGCTGGCTGCGCCTCAAAGCGGTTTCGGCGGGTAGCTATCGCCGCTCCGGCTCGCGCATGATCGGCATCGTCATGGACGTGACGGACGAGCGTAACGCCGAGGTCGAGAGCCGCCGCGCCGATGCCCGCCTGCGTGAGGGCATCGACAGTCTCTCGGAAGCCTTCGTGCTGTGGGATGAGAACAACTGCCTCGTGATGTGCAATTCACGCTATCAGGCGTTCCATGGCCTGCCCGACGCACTTGTCCAGCGCGGCATTCCCTACGCCCGCCTCATGGAAGCCGCGCGTGAGCCCAAGGTTCTGATCGAGATTGATCGTGGTTCCCTGCGCGAAGGCGAGCGCTCGTACGAGGCGCAGTTCGAGGACGGGCGCTGGCTTCTGATCTCCGAGCGCCGCACCGATGACGGCGGCTTCGTCTCCGTGGGCACCGACATCACCGCGCGCAAGCTTCAGGAAGAGCGCCTGCTCGACAACGAGCGCCAGCTGCGCCTGACGATCACGGATCTGGGCAACTCCCGCGAGGCCTTCCGCCGGCAGGCGGCGCAGATTTCGGAACTCGCCGACAAATATCTGGAGCAGAAGGCCGAGGCGATTTCCGCCAACCGCGCCAAGGCGGAATTCCTCGCCAATATGCACCACGAAATCCGCACGCCGCTCAACCATATCATCGGCTTTGCCGAGATGATCGAGCAGGAAGTGTTCGGCCCCTGCGGCTCGGAGCGTTACGTCGATTACGCCCGCGATATTCGCGCCAGCGGCACCAACCTGATGGATATGCTGTGCGAGATTCTCGACATGGCGCAGATCGAGGCGGGACGTGTCGCCCTGCAGCGGGTGGATGTCGCGGTGGGTGAACTGCTCGAGAAAGCCGCCGCCACCGTGCGCCCGGATGCCAGCGCCAAGGCGATCACGGTGGAAATCGACCCCAGCGCCACCGAGGCCGCAGGGCAGCGCATCATCAACGTGGACCCGAACGCGATCTCGCAGGCGCTGTCCTACCTGATGCGCAACTCCATCCGCCTGACGGATGCCGGTGGACATATCTCGGTGCGGGCGCGCGTTTCGGCGGATTACGTCAACGTCTTCGTCGCCGACACCGCAGCCCGCCTCTCCGCCTGCGAAATCGGCACGCTGGCCAACCCCTTCGGCCACATCGACCGCATGCTGCAGGATGGCTGCAAGGGCGCAGGCCTCGGGGTTTCCATTGCCCGCGCGCTGGTGGAGCTGCATGGCGGCACGCTGAAAATGCGCGCGACGCCGAATGCCGGCACGCTGGTGATGATCCACCTGCCGACATCGTTCTCCCCCGTGCAGCTTGACCTGCCGATCGGGCCGAACTGAGCCCTCTCAGGCTTTCGCCTTGCCGACCAGCTGCTCGAACAGCGCGCGCACCGCCTTCTGACCGCGCGCGATCTCGTTCTTCAGATGGGAGAAATCCGGCATATCGAGCAGGGCCGCGAGGCGACGCTTGTAAACCACCGTTGCCTCCTTTTCCTCGAAGGGGCCGGGCAAGGTGAGGCGCGTGACCTGCGCGAAGGCGGTTTGCAGACGCCAGACCTCCAGCAGCGTTTCAGCCTGCTCCATGGGGATCAGGTTGAGCGTGCTGGCGCGCGAAAGGATTTCGCTGGTGGTGCCGATGATATCGGGATGCGTGCGCGCATGGGTGAGCACCAGCACCTGCGCCACGAACTCCACATCGACCAACCCGCCGGGGTGATCCTTCACATCGAAAATGTCGCGCCCCGGCTTTTCCTGATTCATCAGGCCGCGCATCTGGGCCATATCCTTGCGCAGGGCGGCGGCATCCCGCTCGCGCATCAGGACAGTGTTGCGGGCCTCCACCCAGCGCGCCGCCAGCCCTTTGTCGCCCACCAGCGGGCGGGCACGCGTCAAGGCCATATGCTCCCATGTCTCGGCTTCGCTGGCCTGATACTCGCAGAAGGACGCCAGCGAGGTCGCAACCGTCCCCTTGCGGCCCGAAGGACGCAGGCGCAGGTCAATCTCGTAAAGCGTGCCGGTGCGCATGGGGGTGGAGAGCGCGGTGATCAGGCGCTGGGTGAGGCGGGCAAAATACTCCTG
>JAIUNQ010000138.1 GCA_020161475.1 Pseudomonadota bacterium
AAGAACACGCTGGAAAGCTATGCGCGTGACCTTGAGGATTACGCCGCGTTTCTCGCCGCGCGCCGGATCAACGCGGAAGAGGTTGGGGCGCAGGACATCCGCGCCTATCTCGAACACCTGACCGATCAGGGTTTTGCCGCCGCCACGCTGGCGCGGCGGCTTTCGGCGATTCGCCAGTTCCATGGCTTTGCCTATACCGAGGGGTTTCATGGGGTTGACCCCTCCGTGACGGTGGAGGGGCCGCGCAAGGGCCGCTCCTTGCCCAAAGTGCTCTCGACACAGGATGTGGATCGCCTGCTGTCGGTGGCCGCCGATGGGGTCAGCGCCGCGAAAACCGCTGCCGCGCGCCTTGGCGCCTTGCGGCTTCTGGCGCTGGTGGAACTGCTCTATGCCACAGGGCTTCGTGCCTCCGAACTTGTCGCCCTGCCGGCTGCTGCCTTTGCGCAGCAGCGCGATTCGCTCATCGTGAAGGGCAAGGGCAACAAGGAGCGGCTCGTGCTGCTCACCCCTGCGGCCTGCAAGGCTGTGGCAGCCTATCGCGCGGCATGGGAGGCCACAAAGCCCGCTCCCTCCAAATTCCTGTTTCCGGCGTCGGGGGAGACCGGGTATCTCGCGCGGCAGGTCTTCGCACGGGAGCTGAAGCGTCTTGCCGTGGCGGCAGGGCTGAAAGCCGAGGCGCTGTCCCCGCATGTACTGCGCCATGCCTTTGCCACGCATCTGTTGCAGAACGGGGCTGATCTTCGCATCGTCCAGCAGCTTCTAGGCCATGCCGATATTGCGACGACACAGATCTATACCCATGTTCTGGACGAGCGGGCCCGCGCCATGGTGCGGGATCTGCATCCGCTGAACGACGAATAGGGTAGGGTTTTCACCCGCTTCGAGATGTGCGCAAGGTTGCGCCGCTATGCAGAAGGGGGTATTGCCGCCCCTGCCCGCACCACGCCGGGCCCGGAAACAGGTTGTTGTTCATGCGCGCTTATCTGGACTTCGAGAAGCCGGTCGCCGAACTCGAAAAGAAGATTGTCGAGCTCAGAGCGCTGGCCGAGAAGGACGGCACCGAGATCGGCGAGGAAATCTCCCGGCTCGAAACCAAGGCTGACGATGCGCTCAAAGATCTTTATGCCGCGCTGACCCCTTGGCAGAAAACGCAGGTGGCGCGCCATGCGCAGCGCCCGCATTGCCTCGATTACATCGCCGGGCTGATCACCGATTTCACCCCCCTCGCGGGCGATCGCGTCTTTGGTGAAGATGCCGCCGTGGTGGCGGGCTTTGGCCGCTTCAACGGGCAGTCGGTGGCGGTGATCGGGCAGGAGAAGGGCTCGGATACCGAGAGCCGTCTCAAGCACAATTTCGGCATGGCGCGTCCGGAGGGCTATCGCAAGGCCCAGCGCATCATGGAACTGGCGGATCGTTTCGGCCTGCCGGTGATTTCGCTGGTGGATACGGCGGGCGCCTATCCCGGTATCGGCGCGGAAGAGCGTGGGCAGGCGGAAGCCATTGCGCGCTCCACCGATGCCTGTCTGCAGCTCGGTGTGCCCAATGTCGCGCTGATTCTCGGCGAGGGTGGTTCGGGCGGTGCGATTGCGATCGCGACCGCCAATCGCGTGCTGATGATGGAACACGCGATCTATTCCGTGATCTCGCCGGAGGCGGCGGCCTCGATCCTGTGGCGCGATTCCTCGCGCGCGCAGGATGCCGCCACCACCATGAAGATCACCGCGCAGGACCTGCTGCGCCTTGGCGTGATCGATGTCATCGTCTCCGAACCGGCGGGCGGGGCGCATCGCGCGCCGGCAGATGCCATTGCCACGGCAGGGCGTGAGATCGAGCGTGCGCTGAAAGATATGTCCGGGCTTTCGCCGCAGGCGCTGCGCGCCGCGCGTGCCGAGAAATTCCTCGCCATCGGCCGCAAGCTCTGACTCTTTTGGGCGCTGCATTTGTCCTGGGTGAAAGACAGGGCGGCGGGCGCGTGTTAAGAAATCCTTGAGGCTGATTTCAGGAATTCTGGCCTCGGGCGTTGCAATGCGGTAAGGTTATCGCCTTATTTCCGCCGTTCGGACGCCGCAGATCGCTGGCGTCGCTTTCGGTCAGAAGGGTTTTGGGCCGTGGTTCGTTTCTCGTTTGGGCAGGGTTCTGTGGTGGTGCGCGCGGCTGTTGTGGCCGGGGCGGCGCTGCTGCTGGCGGGCTGCAACGGCAATGATCGCTTCGCCTCCAACTCCCGCCATTACGTGCCGATGTCCTCGCAGATGGAAGCGTTGATGAGCGAAAAGGGCATGAATGCCCGTTCGCCGATCCTCTTCCGCGCTTTCAAGAAGGAAAGCGAGCTTGAGGTCTGGAAGCAGGACGCCTCGGGCGAGTACAAGCTCCTCAAGACCTTCCCGATGTGCCGCTGGTCCGGCCAGCTCGGCCCCAAAAAGGCCGAGGGTGACCGGCAGGTGCCGGAAGGTTTCTATTCCATCACCCCGGCGCAGTTGAACCCGAACTCCAGCTACTATCTCTCCTTCAATATCGGCTATCCCAACGCCTATGATCGCCAGCTTGGCCGGACGGGCGCACATATCATGGTGCATGGGGCCTGCTCTTCCATGGGCTGCTTCTCCATGACCGATGAGCAGGTGGCCGATATCTACGCGCTGTCGCGTGAGGCCTTCGGCGGCGGCCAGAAGGCGATCCAGTTCCAGTCCTATCCCTTCCGCATGAATGCTCAGAATCTCGCGCGCTATCGCGCTGACGAGAACATGTCGTTCTGGAAGAACATCAAGGAAGGCTCGGATTATTTCGAGGTTTCCAAGCGCGAGCCGAAGGTTTCGGTGTGCAATGCGCGCTACACCTTCGGGGTCGAGACCTGCGGCGGCCCCAAGGATGAGCAGCTGGCCTCGCAGGTTGCCACCAAGGCCCGCCATGACGAGCAGCAGGTGGCGAGCCTTGTGGCTCACACCAAGGCGGTCAAGCGCATCTACAAGGATGGCGACCAGCATCCCGTGTTCCGCCAGACCGCCTATGCGCTTACTAGCGCGAGCAATCCCGTCGAGGTGAGCCAGGTCAGCACGCCTTCCTCTGTGCCCAGCCTGATCTCGCGTCCGGATGCACTCGACCATGCCGGCGTGGAAGTGCCGCATGAGAAGACCAAGGGGCTCAGCCGCGCCCAGCTGATCGCCAAGGCCGAGCAGTTCAAGGCCGAGGAAGCCGCTGCGGCCTCTGCCCCGGCTGTTGCGGCTGCTCCCGCCGCTGCCAAGGCAGCTGCGCCGGCTGCTGCTGTGCCGCCGAAGGTCCAGCCGCTCAATGCCAAGGCTGTTGCCGCCGCACCGGCTCCCGTGGCACCGCCGGCTCAGGCCACGGCCTTCACCGCCACAGAAGCGAAGAAGGAAGAGGGCGGCATTCTCTCGCGTCTCACCGGTAAGCTCGGTGGCCTGACGGCCTCCTCGACCGAAGTGGCGGCGGATGCGGCCCCGCAGCCGAGCGCGCTGCCGACCCCGCCCAAGCGCTGACAGCTTCAGCCGAAATGCGTGATGCCGGGCTGCGGTCCGGCATTTTGCTGAAACGTATCGACGACAAAAAAAGGCGCCCGTTGAGGCGCCTTTTGGTTTGGATGTCCTGACGACGTAAGGCTTGGAGCTTCTCAGTAATGGAAGCCCTCACTCACGTGAGGCTTCCGTGGCAATGCTTGTACTTCTTGCCGGAGCCGCAGGGGCAGGGTTCATTGCGGCCCACCTTACCCCAGGTCTTGGGATCATTGGGATCGCGGCTCTCCGGGCGCGGCTCCTCGCCGAAGGTGACGGCGTTGAACTCGTTCTCGCCCGTATCCGGGTTGATGTGCGAGGCCTGCATTTCCGGCAGCTCGGGGGCGGGCGGGGCTTCAAACACCACCTCGACGCGCATCAACTGCGCAGTGACGTGCTCGCGCAGGGAGGTGAGCATCTTGTCGTACAGCTCGAAGGCTTCCGACTTGAATTCGTTGAGCGGGTCGCGCTGGGCATAGCCGCGCCAGCCGATCACCTGCCGCAGGTGATCCAGCGTGACAAGGTGTTCGCGCCAGAGGTGATCGAGGAGTTGCAGGATCACCTGCTTCTCGATGTAGCGCATCATCTCCGGCGTATTCTTGGCTTCGCGCTCGGCATAGGCTGCATCGGCTGCCTTGAGCAGACGCTCGCGCATCTCCTCATCCGCGATGCCTTCCTCGGCTGCCCATTCCTCGACGGGCAGATCCAGCGCGAGATAGCGCGCCACATCTTCCTTGAGTTCCGCGACAGACCACGCCTCGGGGTAAGCCCCCTCGGGGATATGGCGCGAGACCATGTCGTCCACCGTGTCGTGCCGCATTTCGGTGATGGTTTCGGTCAGGTCTTCCTGCCCCATCAGCTCGCGGCGGTGTTCGAAGATCACCTTGCGCTGGTCGTTCATCACGTCATCGTATTTGAGGACGTTTTTGCGGGCTTCGAAGTTGCGGGCTTCGACCTTCTTCTGCGCGGTTTCCAGCGCCTTGTTGACCCAGGGGTGAGCGATGGCTTCGCCCTCCTGAAGGCCGAGCTTGGAGAGCACGGAGTCCATGCGGTCCGAGCCGAAGATGCGCATCAGGTCGTCTTCCAGCGAGAGGAAGAACTTGGTGCGGCCCGGATCGCCCTGACGGCCCGAACGACCGCGCAACTGATTGTCGATGCGGCGGCTTTCGTGGCGCTCGGCGGCAATGACGTAAAGGCCGCCCGGCGCTTTGAAGGTTTTCGCGGGCTTGGAGCCCTTGGCGGGTTCGAGGATGATCTCCTCGCCCGCGTTCATCACGATGTCGCGGTTGCGGATGATCTCGCCCTTGATGCGCTCGATCGCGGCTTCGCGCTCCGGCCCTTCCAGGCCGACACATTCACGCTCGACGCGCATTTTCAAGTTGCCGCCGAGCTGGATGTCGGTGCCGCGGCCCGCCATGTTGGTGGCGATGGTGATGGCGCCCGGCACGCCGGCCTGCGCGACGATGAAGGCTTCCTGCTCGTGGTAGCGTGCGTTGAGCACCGCGAAGAGCTTCTCGCCCGGCGTTCCCTGATCGCCATCGAGCAGCGGCTTGAAGCCGTTGGGATCGCCCAGGTCGATCTGCTTAAAGCCGTGGGCTTTGAGTGCCTCCGCCAGTGCCTCGGACTTCTCGATGGTGGTGGTGCCGACCAGCACCGGCTGGCGGCGGGCTTTGGCGCGCTCGATCTCGGCGATGATCGCGGCGTCCTTCTCGCGGCCGGTGCGATAGACCTCATCGTCCTGATCCAGACGCGCGACGGGCACGTTGGTCGGGATCTCGACGACCTCAAGGCCATAGATCTCGCGGAATTCGTCGGCTTCGGTGCCGGCGGTGCCGGTCATGCCCGCGAGCTTGTCGTAGAGGCGGAAATAGTTCTGGAAGGTGATGGACGCGAGGGTCACGTTTTCCGGCTGGATCGGCACGTGTTCCTTGGCTTCCAGCGCCTGATGCAGGCCTTCCGAATAGCGGCGGCCCGGCATCATGCGGCCGGTGAACTCGTCGATGATGACGACCTCGTCCTGACGCGTCTCGGGGTTGAAGCGGACGATGTAATCCTTGTCGCGCGTGAAGAGCGAGTGGGCGCGCAGGGCGGAATTGACGTGGTGCACCAGCGAGGAATTGGCCGCATCATAGAGCGTGCCTTCCTTCAGGATGCCCGCCTCTTCGAGCAGGGCCTCGATATGCTCGTTACCCTCTTCCGTGAGATGGACGGTACGGCCCTTCTCATCCACTTCGAAATCGCCCTTCACGAGGCGCGGGATGATCGTGTTGATGGCGTTGTACAGTTCCGAGCGGTCTTCGGTGGGGCCGGAGATGATGAGCGGGGTGCGCGCCTCGTCGATGAGGATGGAGTCCACTTCGTCGACGATGGCGAAGGCATGGCCGCGCTGGCACATCTGCGCGAACTCATACTTCATGTTGTCGCGCAGATAATCGAAGCCGAATTCGTTATTGGTGCCATAGGTGATGTCGCAGGCATAAGCCGCTTTGCGCTGCTCGTCGTCCAGCCCATGCACGATGATGCCGGTGGTCAGCCCCAAGAAGGCATAGACCTGCCCCATCCATTCCGCGTCGCGCTTGGCGAGGTAATCGTTGACCGTGACGACATGTACACCCTTGCCAGAAAGGGCGTTGAGATAGGTGGGCAGGGTCGCGACCAGCGTCTTGCCTTCGCCGGTCTTCATTTCCGAGATGTCGCCGTCGTGCAGCACCATGCCGCCGATGAGCTGAACATCGAAGTGGCGCTGGCCCAGCACACGCTTGGCGGCCTCGCGCACGGTGGCAAAAGCGGGCACCAGAAGATCATCCAGCGTCTTCTCGCCGCTCGCGATCTGCGCCTTGAAGGTTTGGGTGCGCTCGCGCAGGGCCTCATCCGAGAGGGCTTCGACTTCCTTTTCCAGCGCGTTGATGGCGGCGACTTTGGGGCGATAGCCCTTCACGCGGCGATCATTGGCAGAACCGAAAAGCGTCTTGGCGAGGGCGCCGAACATCGTAGCATCTTCCTTAGCGCCCGGGATGGGCGAGAGCCCCGCGCTGCACCGGAAGGGCGCGCACGAGCCACCGTCCCGGAGAGCCGGGCAGGTGAGAAGCCGGAGATAAGGATTGGGGGGGTGGATTGTCAATGATTCCGCCCAGAAACAACCGTTTCAGGCGGCGAGATTTTCGCCCGCTGTCTTGCGAAAGCTGTTTCCCCCTGATGCGGTTTGTTCTAGGGGAGGGACGGAAAATCATCCCCGCCGCAAGGTAGCCCGCTCTCCTCTTCCGGCAACCAAGGAGCCGACATGACCCGCCCTGTTTTTCGTTCCTTCACCTTTGCGGCCATCGCAGCGCTCGCACTGGGTGTCGGCGGTCTTCATGCCGAAGACAAGGTTGCCGCCAAGGTCAATGGCGAGGCCATCACCGACAAGGATATCGAGATCGCGCTGCCGGATGTGCTCGCGGAATACCCCAATCTCGATGCCAAGCAGCAGCG
>JAIUNQ010000139.1 GCA_020161475.1 Pseudomonadota bacterium
AGCCGGAGGGGCACCACAGCCTGCTGATCGCCAATTGCCTCGCGCAGGCGAAAGCCCTGATGCTGGGCCGCACACTGGACGAGGCGAAGGGCAATCCGCACCGGGTGTTTTCGGGCAACCGCCCCTCGCTGATGCTGCTGCATGATCGCCTGACGCCTTATGCGCTGGGCAGGCTGATTGCGCTTTACGAACACCGTGTCTTCGTCGAGGCGACGATTTTCGGCATCAACGCCTTCGATCAATGGGGCGTGGAGCTGGGCAAGGAACTGGCGACCAAACTGGCGCCCGCTGTGGAGAAGGGCGAAGGGCTGGAGGGGCTCGATGCCTCAACCGCAGGTCTGGTGCGGCGCATCCGCGCGGCCGGCTAGGGCAGCAGCCCCGGCTCGCTGACCAGCAACCCTTCCACCACGCGGCGGGCACCGGCTGAAGTGAGGTGGTGGGCATCCCACTGCATCGGCTCGAAGCGCGTCGTCGAGGTGGAGACAAGGCAGCCCCGCGGATCACACAGCGTGGCCAGCGGCGAGGCATAGCGAAGGCCGTTGCGCTGCGCCAAAGCCGCAAGGCGAGGCTCCAGTACAAAAGCCGCCTCTTCCAGCTCCTGGCGCGTGCGGGTTTCCTCGCCGGGGCGGAACAGCGCGCCGGCAAATTTGGGCACATCGCGCTTGTAGCCCGGCAGCGGCCCCAGAAACACGATGCGTTCGATGCCAAGGCCGCGCAACTGCGCGAGCGTCGCCTCGATCTTCGCCTCGGTGAGGCCATTCCATTGGGGGTTGTCGCCGAAATAGAGCGTCCAGAACCCGGCCATCACCAAGGTCTGCGGCTTATGCTTTTCAAGATAGGCGCGCACGCCTGCCGTGACCTGCGGGCAGAAGGGGCGGTCCCCGGCGGCGAAATCGAATACCGGCGGGCAGCCCGCTGCGGTGAACTGGGCCAGAGTAAAGCCCTGCTCCCGCGCCAGCGCGGCAAAGCCGGGGTAGAGCGCCGCGCCGTGGGAATCACCCCAGAGCACGACCTTGGCATCGCTCGGCGCGCATTCGGGTGCGAAAACCGCGCTTTTCGCGTCGCGCGCCTCCAGAAAGCAGGTCTTGTGACGCCATTCGCCGCGCCAGTCGAACTCCGCCGGATTGCCCTTGTTGGCCGCGCGGAAGCGCAGCCCCTCGCGTTGGAAGGCATTGAATCCCGCAAAGCCGAGGGCCAGCAACGCGGCCAGCAAAGCCAGCGCCACCCAAGGGCGGCGTGAGCCGAAGCGAATGGGCCGCTCGACAAAGCGATAGGTGAGGTAAGCCAGCAAGAGCGCCAGCAGCACCGCAAGCGCCAATGCCCAGGCCGGAACCGCCGAGCCGCCTATGATGCGCAGATACGCCAGCAGGGGCCAATGCCAGAGGTAGAGCGGATAGCTGATCAAACCCAGCGCCACCAAGGCGCGCAGCGAGAGCAGGCGGTTGACGAGGCCCTCTGGCCCCGCCGCAATGACCAGCGCGGTCCCCAGCACCGGCAGCGAGGCCCAGAAACCGGGAAAGGCCTTGGTGTGATTGATAAGGGCGAAGCCCGCCAGCAGCAGCAGACCGCCCGGCAAGGAAAGCAGGGGCTGCGGGCGCGCACCGCTCAGGGTTTCGCGTCCGGCGAGCCATGCGCCGATCAGGATTTCCCAGAAGCGCACGGGCGACATGTAAAAAGCCGTGGCGGCATCCTTGCCTGTCAGCCACAGGCAGCCCGCGAGCGAGAGCGCGATGAGCACCATCGTCACCGGCAAGACTGGCCAGCGCAGCCGCGCCACCAGCACTAGAACGGCCGGCCAGAACAGGTAAAACTGCTCCTCGATGGCCAGCGACCAGAGATGGAGCAGGGGTTTGAGCTCGGAGGCGGTGTCGAAATAGCCGGCTTCGCTCCAGAGCACGAAGTTCGAGACAAAGCCCGCCGCGCCCGCCATTTGCAGGCCCAACGCCTTGAAATCCTGCGAGAAAAGCGTGAACCAGCCCGCGCCATAGGTGGCGGCCAGCACAAGCACCAAGGCCGGCAGGATGCGGCGGATGCGGCGGGCGTAAAAATCGATGAAGGAAAAGCGAGCCGCCTGCTGCTCACGCAGGATGATCTGGCTGATGAGATAGCCGGAGATGACGAAAAACACGTCCACACCGACAAAGCCACCCGGCAAAGCCGCAGGAAAAGCGTGAAAGATCACCACAGAAGCCACGGCAACAGCACGCAGGCCGTCGATATCCGGGCGGTAAGCCGGATGAAGCGGATGTGATGATGCGGCCGACATGTGCTGCGCTTTCCCCTCGCATCTTCCTTGCGCAAGCTGCGCCCGAAAGGCAAGCGCGGGGCCGCTCCATGGCGCCGCGTGCGACGGGAAAATGCACGTTTTAGGCGTGTACCGAGGCTTTTTGGGCATAAATACGCAGTTTTTGCCGCCCATAGGCATGGAATTTGAGCCGGCTCTTAATTGAACGACAACGCTTGCCCCTCAAGATGAGGTATTACGTCCTAAATGGTCCGGAAGGCAGAACGCCGTCATGTCGCTTCTTTCCTTGTTTCGTGCGCGAAACAAAGCCGAAGTTCCCGCCCCTGCTGCTCTCGAGGACTTTGCCGCCAGCCCGGTTGCACCGCCCCTGCTCGACGGCTCGGAGACCGTGCGCCTGATGCAGGCCGATGTGTTCCGCGATGTACGCGAGGTGGCCAAGGCCAACCTCGACATGAGCGTGAAGCTGCGCTCGGTGTTCGATCTGATCTCGGCCATTCAGGAGCGCGGCCGCGCTTTCCGCGCGATTGCCGGCTCGGCCAAGGACAGCGCCAACGGCATGGCGGGCGCCCTCAACGATCTTTCCGGCGAGACACGGGGCATTGACAGCCATGTGCGGCTGTCACGCGAGACGATTGATCGAGCGCAGGCACAGGCCGAAGCGGCGCTGCATGGTACAGAGGCGCTGCGCCAATCGCTGGGGGAGATCTCGAGCGTCGCGCAGGCCATTGCCGCCATTGCCCAGCAAACCAACCTTCTCGCGCTCAACGCCACCATTGAGGCGGCGCGGGCAGGTGAAGCGGGCAAGGGCTTTGCGGTCGTGGCCAGCGAGGTGAAAGCGCTCTCCCAACAGACGCAGCAGGCCACCGAGCGCATCTCCCAGACGATTGAGCGTGTCCGGGCGAGCGCGCTCTCTTCGATCGAAGGGATTTCCACCTTCTCCGGGGCGATCACCGGGCTGCGCGAAGCCTTTGATACGGTGGCGGTCGCCATCGAACGGCAGTCCGACCGCACGCATGAGATCGACGAAAGCGCGGCCACTAGCCTCGAATTTGCGCGGCGCATCGAGGATGAGGCCGAGGAAATCGAAAAACTGGGTCAACAGGCCACCGAGGTCGCGCAAGCCGCCGAGAAGGGGGGGACGGCGATTGCCGATCTCATCCTCAAACTTGGCGACGACACCAACCTGCTGTTCACCCAGACGGAGGCAGGCGAGAAAACGGATGATCGCCTGCCCATCATCCTGCCCGGCATGCTTCATGCCCCCAGCGGCGCGGTCCCCATAGAGACCGGCGATATTGGCCTGCATGGCCTGTTTGTCAGCACCGACGCCGAGATGACCGATAGGGTGGGGCATGAAATGCCGCTGGATATCGAGGGAATGGGCCGGGTGCAGGTGCGTCTGGTGGCGACCCGTCTTGGCGGGCTGGAACTGGAGGTCGTCCGCTTCGAAGGGACCAGCCAGAACAGGCTCACCGAGCTTCTGGCGCGCCTTCGCACCTATTATGCCGGGTTCATCGCGCGGGCGCAGCAGTTTGCCGAGGATACGCGCCTTCGCATGGAAAGCGTGCTGGAGAGCGGCGCGCTGAGCGAGGAAGCCCTGTTCGACACGGATTACCAGAAGGTAGCCGGCTCCAACCCGCCACAATTCATGACGCGCTCGGTCAAGGTGCTCGAAGGGGTGCTGCCGGAGGTGATCGAGGCTGTTCTTGCGGCTGCGCCACAACCCGCCTTCTGCATGCCGCAGGATCGCAACGGCCATGTGCCGGTGCACAACCGCAAGCTCTCGCTGCCGCAAAAGCCGGATGATCCGGTGTGGAACGCGCGCAACTGCCGCAACCTGCGCATTTTCAATGATCCGGGTGGCATTGCCGGGTCGCGCTCGCTGCGGCCCTATCTCGTGCATTTCTACCACCGCGACATGGGCGGGGGGTGGTTCCAGCCGATCCGTGAGTTCAACGCGCCGATCTATGTGCGCGGGCGGCACTGGGGCTGTGCGCGCCTCTCCTTCGTGATGGAAAAGGGCACCGATTTCCTCAACGGATAAAAAGGGCCGGGATAAAAAAGGCCGGGCAATGCCCGGCCTTTTCCATTGTCTGGCGGGAGGGGCGATTACTCGCCAGCAGCCTCGGCGTTGCGCTGGGCATCACGCTCGGCCTTCAGCTTGGCCTCGATGTCCTCGCCGGTTTCCTGATCCACGACCTTCATCGACAGGCGGGTCTTGCCGCGCTCGTCGAAGCCCATGAACTTCACCTTCACCTTGTCGCCTTCTTTCACCACATCGGTGGTCTTGGCCACTTTACGCGGGGCGAGCTGCGAGATGTGCACGAGGCCGTCACGCGCGCCGAAGAAGTTCACGAAGGCACCGAAATCGGTGGTCTTCACCACAGTGCCCTCGTAGATCGCGCCCACTTCCGGATCGGAAGCGATGGACTTGATCCAGTTGAGCGCGGCCTTGATCTTGTCGCCGTCGGAGGAGGCGATCTTGATGGTGCCGTCGTCCTGAATGTCGATCTTGGTGCCGGTCTTCTCGGTAATCTCGCGGATCACCTTGCCGCCGGAGCCGATCACTTCGCGGATCTTGTCCGGGTTGATCTTCATGGTTTCGATGCGCGGGGCATACTGGCCGAGCGAGCCGCGCGGCTGGTTGAGCGCATCGGCCATCTTGCTCAGGATGTGCAGGCGGCCGCCCTTGGCCTGATGCAGCGCGACCTTCATGATCTCTTCGGTGATCCCGGCGATCTTGATGTCCATCTGGAGCGAGGTCACGCCGTTCTCGGTGCCGGCGACCTTGAAGTCCATGTCGCCGAGGTGATCTTCGTCACCCAGGATGTCCGAGAGAACGGCGTAGCGCTCGCCCTCGAGGATGAGGCCCATGGCGATACCCGCCACCGGGGATTTCAGCGGAACGCCCGCATCCATCAGCGCCAGCGAGGAGCCGCAAACGGTCGCCATGGAGGAGGAGCCGTTCGATTCGGTGATCTCCGAGACGAGGCGGATGGTGTAGGGGAATTCGTGCTGGGCCGGGAGCATCGGGCGCACAGCGCGCCAAGCCAGCTTGCCGTGGCCGATTTCGCGGCGGCCCGGCGAGCCCATGCGGCCGGTTTCACCCACCGAGTAGGGGGGGAAGTTGTAGTGCAGCAGGAAGCGTTCCTTGCGGGTGCCTTCCAGCTCGTCGATGAACTGCTCGTCGTCACCGGTGCCGAGCGTTGCGACCACGAGGGCCTGCGTCTCACCACGGGTGAAGAGCGCCGAGCCGTGGGTGCGCGGCATGGTGCCGACTTCCGAGACGATCTGGCGGACATCTTCAAGGCCGCGACCATCGATACGCGACTTGGTGTCGAGGATGTTCCAGCGCACGACCTTGGCCTGCGCTTCCTTGAACACGGTTTTCAGCTGTTCCTTGTCGAACTTGGCTTCGCCGCCTTCCGGGGCAAGCGCCGAGAACACCTTGGCTTTCGCCGCATCCACCGCCTTGTAGCGGGCCTGCTTCTCGGTGATCTTGTAGGCTTCGCGCAGATCTGCTTCGGCGATGTCGAGAACGGCCTTCTCGATGTGCGAAAGATCAGCCGGGGTATAATCACGCGGCTCCTTGGCGGCCTTTTCGGCCAGCGCGATGATCATGTCGATCACCGGCTGGAAGCCGGCGTGGCCGTGCATCACGGCGCCGAGCATCACTTCCTCGGAGAGTTCCTGCGCTTCGGATTCCACCATCAGCACGGCATCCTGGGTGCCGGCGACGACGAGATCGAGCTTGGAATCCTTCATCTGGTCGAGCGTCGGGTTCAGGACGAACTCATTGTTGATGTAGCCGACGCGCGCGCCGCCGACCGGGCCCATGAAGGGCACGCCCGAGAGGGTGAGCGCCGCCGAAGTCGCCACCATCGAGACGATGTCCGGATCGTTCTCAAGGTCGTGCTGGAGCACGGTGACCACGACCTGCGTGTCGTTGCGGTAGCCCTCGACGAAGAGCGGGCGGATCGGGCGGTCGATCAGGCGGGAAACGAGCGTTTCCTTTTCCGAGGGGCGACCCTCGCGCTTGAAATAGCCACCGGGAATGCGGCCGGCCGCAAAGGCCTTTTCCTGATAGTTCACGGTGAGCGGGAAGAAATCGATCCCGGGCTTGGGCTCCTTGGCCGAGACGACCGTGGCGAGCACGGTGGTTTCGCCATAGGTGGCGAGCACGGCGCCATCGGCCTGACGGGCGATGCGACCGGTTTCGAGGGTGAGCGTGCGGCCACCCCAGTTGATGCTCTTGCGTTGAATGTCGAACATTCGATTGTCCTTGCTGGGCCCTCGTGGCCCTTGGTCATGAGATGCGCGCCTTTGGTCCGCAAAGGATCATCCCCTGCGGCGACGCGCCGTCATACAGGTTTGGGAGAACGGTCAAGCCATGAGCAAGACGGCGGGAAGCGCCCATCTGGGTAGCTTCCGGCGATCCTGCCATGATCCGGCGATCTCCTTTTCGTCCGCGGCCCCTGCCGCGATCGAGGTGGATGGTGACCCATCCAGTCTTGCGGGCCCGCGGGATGCGGCCCGGAAAGAAAGAGAGGCGAGACAGGTGTCTCGCCTCGATCCGTTCAAGCTTAGCGGCGGATGCCGAGGCGCTCGATCAGGGTCTTGTAGCGCGCTTCGTCC
>JAIUNQ010000140.1 GCA_020161475.1 Pseudomonadota bacterium
ACAAGAAGTGGTACTCGCTCACGGCGGACTATGCCTTCGGCCATGACCTGCGCTCGGTGGCGCAGCGTTTCATCTCGAGCAATGGCGGTGGCTTTGCCGGTGACGAGCTGGTGCCGACCGACGCCTCTGATTTCTCGGGCTTCCTGCTGAAAATCCGCAACGCCAAGCCGGATGTCGTGGTCTCCAACCTTGCGGGCAACCAGATCACCAACTTCCTCAAGCAATATGCCGAATTCGGCCTCACCTTCCCGGTGGCGGGCTTCGGTTTTGATACCGCGCTGGCCTGGGCGGCGGGCAAGGACAACTTCTCCGGCACCTGGCCGGCGGTGTGGCACCACCTGATCGATACGCCCAAGTCCAAGGCGTTTGTGGCGGCCTTCACCAAGAAATACGGCAAGCCGCCGGAAAATCAGGCTTGGGGCGACTATATCGCCATGAAGATCGTGGCGCAGGCCATGGCGGAAACCAAGTCCACGGACTCCGCCAAGATCGTCGAATACCTCGAAAAGGGCGCCAAGTTCGATGTGCTGAAGACCCGTCCGGGCTACTTCCGCGCCTCTGACCATCAGCTCATGCACGAGATGTATGCGATTACGGCGCTGCCGCCCGCGCAGGTCAAGAACCAGTGGGATCTCTTCACCTCCACAGGCCCGGTGCCGGGTGCGGATGAGAGCCTTGAGGTGATCGCCTCGACGCCTGAGGAAGCCAGCTGCAAACTGCCGGCCTGATCCTCAAGCCAATCTCCTGACAACCTGCCCAACCAGCCGCCCGGTGCATTGCGCCGGGCGGAAGGGCGGTTTCATCCTGAAGTTTCGCGCCGGGGAAGCCTGAAATGCTCTTCATCCAGCAATTGCTCAACGGTCTGCTCGACGGCGTCTATTATCTGCTGATCGCGCTCGGCCTTTCGCTCATCTTCTCGCTGGGCGGCATCGTGAACCTCGCGCATGGCGCGTTCTTCGCGCTGGGGGCTTACCTCACCATCGTTTTTTCGCCCTACATCGGCTTCTCCGGCTCGTTCATCGCCTCGCCGATTGCCGTGGCACTGCTGGGCATTCTCATCGAGCGCTTCATGTTCCGGCGGTTCTATCGCTCGGATCCCATTCTCTCGCTGCTGCTGACCTTTGGCCTTGCCATGGTGGCCGAGCAGGCCCTGCGCTGGGTGTTCGGCGCGCCGCCGCTCAGCTATTCCATGCCGCGCGAGCTGCGCGGGCAGATCTTCATCGGTGATTTCGTCTATTCCTATTATCGCACGCTGCTCATCCTGATCGCGGCGGCCTGCGTTGCGCTCATCTGGCTGCTGCTCAACAAGACGAGCTTCGGCCGCGTGGTGCGCGCCGGTGTGCAGAACCCGGATATGGTGCGCGCGCTGGGCATCTCGCTTCAGCCCTACATGACCACGGTGGCAGCCCTTGGCATTGGCCTTGCCGCGCTGGCGGGGGTTCTGCTTGCGCCGATCTACGCCATTCACCCCGCGATGGGGCAGGAGATCATCACCCCGGCCTTTGTGGTCTGCGTCATCGGCGGGCTCGGCTCGTTCTGGGGCGTGGTTGTGGCCGCGCTGCTGGTGGGGCTCGTCAAAGGCTTCATGGTGGCGATTGATTACTCCGCCGCCTCCATTGCCGCCATCTATCTCCTGATGCTGATCGTCCTTCTCGTGCGTCCGCGCGGGCTGTTCGGCGAACGCATCCAGCGCTTCGAGTAAGCCCATGCTGCCCACAACCCGCTCCCTGATTGTCGCCGGTGTTGGCCTCATCGCCCTGCCGTTCGTGCTCAACGCCGTGGGCCTCACATGGACCTCGGCCAACGAGATCGTCATCTTCGCGCTCGCCGCCATGGCGCTCAACGTGCTGGTGGGGCAAACAGGCCTCGTCAGCTTTGGCCATGGCGCCTGGTTTGGTCTTGCCGCCTATGCCGCGGGCCTTATCCAGCTCAACTGGTTCCCCGGCTCCATGGTGCTGCCCGCGCTGCTCGCGCTGGTCATCATCGGCCTTGTGGCGGCAGGTTTCGGTGCGCTGGTCCTGCGGCGGCGCGGTGTCTATTTCTCGCTGCTTACCCTCGCGCTCTCCGCCATGCTCTATGTCGTCGCCTTCCGCTGGACAGCGGTGACGGGGGGCGAAAACGGCCTCGGCGGCATCAAGCGCCTGCCGGTGTTCGGCATGGAGATCGAAACCTCCCAGCGCTTCTATTGGCTGGTGGCGGCGGTAGCCTTTGCCGGGCTCTACCTGCTCTGGCGCTTTGCTCGCTCGCCGGTGGGGGCGGTGCTGATCGCCATCAGAGAAAACGAGCAGCGCGCGCGCTTCGTGGGCTATGCCACCAACCGCTATAAACTCATCGCCTTCACGCTCTCGGCGACGCTGACGGGGCTGGCGGGCATCCTGCTGCTGTTCAATAACCGCATGACCTCGGCAGAGCCTGTTTCGGTGGCCTTCTCGGGCGAGTTGCTGGCCATGGTCGTCATTGGCGGTATGCGCAGCTTCCTTGGGCCGGCGTTGGGCGCGTTGTTCTTCATTCTCTTCCGTGAGTATCTCTCGATCGTCACCGAGAACTGGCTACTCTATTTCGGCCTGCTCTTTGTCGCCTTCATCATGTTTTCGCCCGAAGGGCTGGTGGGCGTCGCGACCCGCCTGATGAAGCCCTTCCGAAAAGAAGTGACCGAGGGTGCTGCCATGGGCAACCGGCAGGCCGGGGCGTCGGGCCGTGTGCCCGCCTCGTTGATCCGCGAGCATGAGGGCACTGGCCCCGCGCTCGATGTGGATGGCATCGCGAAAAGCTTCGGCGGCATCAAGGCCGTGCGCGGCGTCAGCTTCAAGGTTCAGGACAAGCAGCTTCATGCGCTGATTGGGCCGAATGGCGCGGGCAAAACCACGGCCTTCAACCTGATCTCGGGCTATTTTGCGCCCGATACCGGCACCGTGAAGCTCGACGGAAAATCCATCTCCGGCTTTTCGCCCGAAGCGATCACCAAGGCGGGGCTGGGGCGCTCGTTCCAGATCACCAACCTCTTCCCCACGCTCTCCGTGGAGGAGAACATCCGCCTTGCCGTACAGGCCCGCCATCCCAGCGCCTTCAACCCGTGGCGCAACGCGGACAGCCTGGAAGGTGTTGCAGCGGAAACCACCGAACTCCTGCGCTGGACCGGGCTTTCCGGCGCCGAGCGCGCCGAGGCCGGTTCGCTCTCCTATGGCGGCCAGCGTTTGCTGGATATGGGCCTCGCGCTCGCCACGCGGCCCCGCATCCTGCTGCTCGATGAGCCGCTGGCGGGCTTGGCAGCGGCCGAGCGCACCCGCGTCGGCAACCTCATCAAGACCCTCTCGCAGGACATCCCGGTGCTGCTCGTGGAGCACGACATCGACCGCGTCTTCGCGCTCGCCGATGCCGTCACCGTGATGAACAACGGCGAGGTGCTGGTGGATGGCACCGTGGAAGACGCCCGCTCCTCGCCTAAGGTGCAGGAGGTCTATATCGGCTCGGGCAGCCACGCGATTGCCGCCAAACCGCGCCCCTCCAGCGCAACGGATGAGGTGCTGCTGTCTTTGACGGACGTGCACACCTATTACGGCAAGAGCCATATCCTCAACGGCGTCAGCTTTGACGTGCGCCAGAACGAGGTGATCGCGCTGCTGGGCCGCAATGGCGCGGGCAAATCGACGCTGCTCAAAACCATCATCGGCCTTGCCCCCCCGCGTGAGGGCGAGATCACGCTGGCGGGCGAGGGCATCGCGCGCCTGCCGAGCCATCTGATTTCCAGGCGCGGTGTGGGCTATGTGCCGCAGGGCAGGGGGCTTTTCGCAGGCATGAGCGTGCGCGAGAACCTCGGGCTTGGCAAGCATTCGCGCCTCACCGGGGCGGGCAAGCATTGGGACGAGGAGCGCATCCTCACCTTCTTCCCGCGCATCAAGGAGCGGCTGGAAAGCCCCGCCGATTATCTCTCTGGCGGTGAGCAGCAGATGGTGGCGGTTGCCCGCGCGCTGATGGGCGATACCCGCGTGTTGCTGCTCGATGAACCTTTCGAGGGCCTGTCTCCGGCCATGACCGAGGAACTCTTCGAGGCCTTCCACGCCCTGCGCAAGGACCTCTCCATCATCATCGTCGATCACCATCTCGATCTCGCGCTGGCGCTCTCGGATCGCACCGTCGCGCTGGAGCGCGGCGCGGTGATCCATGCCGGCCCCTCCGCCGCGCTGCGCGATGATCTCGATCTGCGCCGGAAAGTGCTTTGGCTTTAATTCACGCTGGGAATAGTCGCATGACGAAAATCGCCATCATCGGAACAGGGCTCATCGGGCGGGCCTGGGCCACTATCTTCTGCTCGCACGGCTTCGAGGTTTCACTCTTCGATGCCAATCCCGCCGCCGCGAAAGCCGCCAAGGGCTTCATCGGAAAATCGCTGAAGGAACTCGCAGGGCACGGACTGGTGAAGGACGTCAAAGCCTCGCTCCAGCGCGTTCACCTCGCCAAAGACCTGGCCCATGCCCTCAAGGGGGCAGCGTTGGCGCAGGAAAACGGGCCGGAAACGCTGGAAGCCAAGAAGGCGCTGTTTGCGGAGATGGACCGTCTCGCGCCTAAAAAGACCATTCTGGCCTCTTCCACCTCCTTCATCGTGGCCTCCGCCTTCTCGGAAGGGCTGCCGGGGCAGGCGCGCTGCATGGTGGCGCATCCGGTGAACCCGCCGCATCTTGTGCCGATCGTCGAGCTGGCTCCTGCCCCATGGACAGACCCCAAGGCTGTCGCCCGCGCCCGCAAGATCTATGAAAAGGCGGGGCAGGTGCCGGTGGATCTGCGCAAGGAGGTTCCGGGCTTCATCCTCAACCGCCTTCAGGCCGTGCTGCTCACGGAGGCCTTCCGCATCATCGGCGCGGGCATCTGCTCGCCGCAGGATCTCGACAAGACGATTAAAGACGGCCTCGGCCTACGCTGGTCCTTCATGGGGCCGTTCGAAACGATTGAACTCAACGCGCCCGGCGGCATCCCGGATTATTGCGCGCGCTACGGCCCCTCGCTGGAGCGCATGTCCTCCGAGCACCTCATCCCAGACCCCTACAGCCCCGCCACGGTGCAGAAAATCATGGCGGAATGGCCGGGCGAGCAATCGCCCGAGCGCATCGCCAAGCTCTCGAAATGGCGCGATGCCCGCCTTGCCGCGCTCAAGGCCCATAAGCTCAAAGCCCTCAAAAAGCCTGCCAACTAAGGAAACGCCCCATGTCCAAGAACCGCAAGGTCCTGATCACCTGCGCTGTCACCGGCGCGATCCACACGCCTTCGATGTCGCCTCACCTGCCGGTGACGCCGCAGGAAATCGCCGATGCGGCGGTGGAAGCCGCCGAGGCCGGCGCCGCGCTGGTGCATGTCCATGCGCGCAACCCCGTCACGGGACAGCCGGATCAATCCCCCGAAGCATTTGAGCCCTTCCTCAAGGTCATCAAGCAGCGCTGCGATGCGGTGATCAACATCACCACCGGCGGCGCGCCGACCATGGGCGTGGAAGAGCGCCTTCAGCCCTGCGCGGTCTACAAGCCCGAGGTCGCCTCGCTCAACATGGGCTCGATGAACTTCGGCCTTTACCCGATGCTGAACCGCTTCAAGGACTTCAAGCATCCGTGGGAGTTGCCCTATCTCGAAGGCTCGAAGGACCGCATCTTCAAGAACACCTTTCAGGATATCGAGAATATCCTGACCACCTGCGCCGAGAACGGCACGCGCTTCGAGATCGAGTGCTATGACATCGGCCACCTCTACACGCTGGCGCATTTCGTGGATCGGGGCCTCGTGAAGCCACCGTTCTTCGTGCAGTCGGTCTTTGGCATTCTCGGCGGTATCGGCGGCCACCCGGAAGACGTGATCATGATGAAGCGCACGGCGGATCGCCTCTTCGGCGATGATTACGTCTGGTCCGTGCTCGGCGCGGGGCGCAACCAGCTTCCCATCGCGGCGATGGCGGTGTCGATGGGCGGCAACCTGCGCGTGGGGCTGGAGGACTCGCTCTGGATCGGCAAGGGCAAGCTGGCGGAATCCAACGCCCAGCAGGTGCGCGCCGCGCGCAAGATCGTCGAGGAAATGGGCCTTGAGATCGCAACTCCCGCCGAGGCGCGCCAGATTCTGAAGCTCAAGGGTGCGGATCAGGTCAATTTCTGAGGCTGAAGCAGCGGCAGTCCTCCCTCAGGAGGGCCGCCAACGCATCAGGGGGCGCCCCAAAAGGCAAAGGGGCGCGCGCTGGCGCGGGCAAGCACCTAGGCAGGCAATATAGCCTGTGCCATCAAATCCGCTGTGGCGGCGTTGAAGGCGCAGGGCACGTTGTAAACCAGCGCGAGGCGCAGCAGCGCTTTGACATCCACATCATGCGGCATGGGCGTGAGCGGATCGGGGAAGAAGACGAGGAGGTCAATCTTTCCCTCCGCAATCATCGCGCCGATCTGCTGATCCCCGCCTAAGGGGCCGGATTTGACGGTGGTGACATCCAGATCACCCAGCGCGGCCTTGAGTCGTCCGCCGGTGGTGGCGGTGGCCACCAGCTTGTGAGGCCGAAGCCGGGCAGCGTTGCGCTCGGCCCATTCCACCAGCGCCTGCTTCTTCTCGTCATGCGCCACGGCAGCAATCGTCAGGGGCACAGCTGCATTCCTTTCGGGTGGGGAAATCGGGGAGCGACGGCGAGGAAGGCTGGTTGACCTTGTCGCTGGAATGGCGCGATGATAGCGCTCACATTTGGTCAATTCCACCGCAAATCGAGCGGCAACTCAGAAAACGGCGAAAGAGGAACGTTCCATGCGTCTTACCGGCAAAACCATTGTCATCACGGCGGCAGCGCAGGGCATGGGCCGCGCCTCGGCGCTGGCCTGCGCCCGCGAGGGCGCGACGGTGATCGCCAGCGAC
>JAIUNQ010000141.1 GCA_020161475.1 Pseudomonadota bacterium
CCTGCGGGCGTTCGGTCATGCCCCAAGGCTCGGTCACGGTGAGGCAGGTGGGCGAATGAATCTGGTAGAGAGAGATGAAATGGCTCGCCGGCACGCCCATGTGCTGCGCCATGCGCGCGCGGTTTTCAGCCACCGCCGCCTTGTCGTCATCCGAGCCGATACCGCCGTTGAGCGAGGCATAGATGCCGGTGGAAACGCCGCCCTTGCGGGTGAAAAAGGCGTGGCGAATACCCGCCTCGGCCAGCGCGGGCGAGGAAAGCGGGGACAGCTTGGGCACACTCATGATGTCTTCAACCTCGGATCGTCCTGATCAAACCCGATCGGCGCGGCAAGGCCGATATTGGTCACCGCCAGCGCCTTGAACAGCAGGCCCATGGCTTCCGGCGCGGTGCCCGCGAGACGCTCGACCGCGACATCGATCTCTTTCGGGTCCTTGGCCTTCTTCTTGAGAATTTCGGCGCGGTGATGCACGCCGAGGCGATCGAGCAGGGTGGCCTGCGTAAGAATGGGATAGGGCCGCGCCCCGGCGCGCTTGGCGGCAATCGCCAGCGCCGAGAAATCGACATGCGCGGTGATATCCGCCTCACCGGGGTTCTCCAGCACGGGCGCGAACTTGTGCTTGCGCACGGCCTGAAGCGTGTCCCCAAAGGCAAAGCGCGGATGGCCGTAATCAATCGCCACCAGCACGCCGCCCTGCGCGACGATCTTCTCGCTCAGCTGACGCATGATCTCGTGGCTCACCGGCGAGGTCTCGAACACCGCGCCATCCTCGGCCTGCACATCGAAGGCGGAAGGAACGGGGGAAAGCCCCATCGCCAGCCTCCCCTCCGCGCTCACGCCCACAAGACGCTCGTGCCACTGGCCCTGATAGCGCTGGAACTGGCGGATCGGCACCGCATCGAAAAACTCATTGGCGAGAATGATCAGCGGACGATCATCCGGCAGGCTGGCCACCGACGGATGCCACGTCGGCGATTTGCCGGAATCCTTGAGGCTCGCCGCCTGCGCGCGCTGAAGTACCGGCGACATCTCGACCAGATGCACATCCAGCGCCGCCAGAAACCCCGGCAGCGCCTTGCCGGCCCGCAAGGCATCCGCCATCAGCGTGCCGCGCCCCGGCCCCAGCTCCACCAGCGCCACCTCCGAAGGCTCACCCAGCGCCTGCCACGAGGTTGCCGCCAGCAGTCCCAGCAGCTCCCCAAAAATCTGGGAAATCTCCGGCGCGGTGACAAAATCGCCCGCCAGCCCCAAGGGGTCGCGCGTCATGTAATAGCCATAGCGCGGATGCCCCAGCGCCAGCGCCATGAAGCGATCCACGCCCATGGGGCCATTGGCGCGGATCTCGGCGATCAGCTCATCCTGAAGCGTCATGCGCCCCCCTTGGTGTTGGCGCGGCGCTGGGCACGCACAAAAAGCGCAAGGCCAGCAAGAAACATCGGGATGGACAGCGCCATCCCCATGGTCAGCCAGCCCCCGGCGATGAAACCGAGATAGCGATCCGGCTCGCGGAAGAATTCAACAAAAAAGCGCGAGGCGGCATAGCCCATGCCGAAAACCCCGGCGAGCAGACCCGGACGATGAAACCCTACCTTGCGCACCAGAATCGCCAGCACGATGAGCAGCAGCAAGCCTTCCAGCCCCGCCTCATACAGCTGGCTGGGGTGGCGGGGCTCCGGCCCGGCATCGGGAAAGATGATCGCCCAAGGCACATCGGCCGGGCGTCCCCAAAGCTCGCCCTTGATGAAGTTGGCGAGCCGCCCGAACAGCAGACCAAGCGGGGCGACAACAGCGGCAAGATCGGAGGTGGCGAAGGGCTCCAGCCCGCGCTTGCGCGCAAACAGGAACACGCTGAGCCAGGCCCCCATCAGCCCGCCATGGAACGACATGCCGCCCTTCCATGTCTGGAGGATTTCGAGCGGATTGGCGAGGTAATAGCCCGGCTTGTAGAACAGCACGAAGCCAATGCGCCCGCCGATCACCACCCCCAGCGCCGCATAGAACAGGAGATCATCCAGCTCTGCCTTGGTCGGCGCGCGCAAATTGCCCCAAAGCGCGGGCTTGGAAGCCAGAGAGCGGGCATAAAGCCAGCCGATCAGCAACCCGCCGATATAAGCCAGCGCATACCAGCGCACCACCAGCGGCCCCAGCGAGAACGCCACGGGATCAAGATCAGGCAGGAGCATCAGGGTTCCTCAAGGGAGCGCTCCGGCACAGCGAAGCAGCGCGAATATCAGGCCCCCATCTCTAACCAAAGCGCGCCGCCCATGCTAGAACCCCCGCATCATTGGACGAGGCCCAGACATGAGCGAAAATTCCACCCGCATCCTCGATGAACTCTCCCGCGCCGTGAATGGCGCTTTCGGCGCGGCCTCGGGCTTGAAGCGCGAAGCGGAAAGCGCGATGCGCGCCCAGATCGAGCGCATCCTGCGCGATGCCGATGTTGTCAGCCGCGATGAGTTCGAAGCCGTGCGCGCCATGGCGATTGCCGCGCGTGACGAGAATGAGAAGCTGGCGGCGCGAGTCGCCGCGCTGGAAGAAATCCTCGCAAGCAAAAAATGAGCGCGGTGCCAGCGCGGGGATAAAAATTTCCCCGCGCCTGTGGAAAGACCGGCTCTCTGTGGATCAAACCACCTGAGCGATTGTGACACTTTCGCGAATCCTTCCAAAGTCCTCCTCGACAACGGCTTAGCCCTGCCCGCCCCGTTCGGCGGCTGGGGAAATCCCCAACCCAGCGTGACTCCGGTCACATAAGGCTGGCGACAGCGCGATTCTGGCCATGCTAGTTTCGGCTCAGGTGATTCGCGGTCCCGATGTGAGGGGTTTCGCGAGGTCCGCGTCCCGGTTCCCGGCTTGGCCGGCAACTGGTTCGAAGGGGCGCATCGCCTGCGTTTCTCGGTTGCGTGAGAGTAGAAAACAACGTGCCTTTTCCGGCGCGCGGGGCTTTTTGCGCCCTCGTCGGAGCCAATGAGGAGCCTTGCTGGCCAATGTCCCTGCTCGAACGCGATCTCGAGACCCCTGCAAACCCGGTCGATCTGGTCGAACACATCGCCCTGCGCAACGGCTGGTCTTTCGAGCGCGACGATGAAGAAGAGATCACCCTGACCATCGAAGGCCGCTGGTGCGAATACCAGATGAACTTCACCTGGCTCAGCGAGCTGGAAGCCCTGCATCTGGGCTGCGGCTTTGACCTCAAGGTGCCCGATCGCCGTCGCAACGAGGTGGTCCAGCTCATCTCGCGGCTGAATGAGCAGATGTGGGTCGGCCATTTCGATTTCTGGTCCTCCGGTCAGGCTGTTATGTTCCGCCACGCCCTGCTGCTGGCGGGTGGCGCGCACCCCTCCACAGATCAATGCGAAGCGGCGATGAAGATCGCGGTGGAAGCCTGCGAGCGCTATTTCCAGTCGTTCCAGTTCGTCGTCTGGGCCGGCAAAACCGCCGCCGAAGCCCTTGATTCCGCCCTGTTTGAAACGGCGGGAGAAGCGTGATGGCACGCCTGACGCTGATCGGCGCGGGCAAGATGGGCGGTGCCATGCTCGCGGGTGCCCTGCGAGCGGGCTGGCCTGCGGCCAACATCACGGTCATCGAGCCGTACGTTTCCCCGGCTTTGGAAGCCTTGGCGCGGGAGCACGGCTTCGCGCTCAACCCGGAAAGCGTCACCCCGGCGGATATCGCGCTCCTCGGCATCAAGCCGCAGATGCTCGATCAGGCGGCAGCGGGCATCGCCCCGGCGCTGGATGCGAACAGCGTGGTGGTTTCCATTCTGGCGGGCAAGAGCATTGCCAACATCACCGCGCGCTTGCCGGTGGTGAAAAAGCTGGTGCGCGCCATGCCGAATACGCCCGCCGCCATCGGGCGCGGCATCACCGGCGCCTACCCCACGCCAACCCTCTCGGCAGAGGAACGCGCGACGGTGGAAAACCTGCTCGCCACCATGGGGCAGGTGGTTTGGGTGGAGCGTGAGGACCTCATCGACGCGGTCACCGCCGTCTCCGGCTCCGGCCCGGCTTATGTATTCAACATGGTCGAAGCGCTCGCCAAAGGCGGTGAAGAAGCGGGTCTACCGCCCGATCTCGCGTTGCGGCTCGCCCGCGCCACGGTTGAAGGAGCGGGCGAATTGCTCTTTCGTGAACCCGGCACCCCGGCGTCCACCCTGCGCGAGAATGTCACTTCCCCCGGCGGCACCACCGCTGCGGCACTGGGCGTGCTGATGGGCGAAGAGGGCCTCACCCCGCTCATGACCAAGGCAGTCGCCGCCGCGCTCCACCGCGCACGGGAACTCGCGGGCTGAGGCGAGACAAGGAAGTTCCCTTGAAAGCGCCGCCAATCGGCATACCTTGGCAAGATCGAACGTCGCGCCGAGGAGGCTGACATGGCCAAAAAACCGGAATCCGACCCCCGTCCCGATCCGCGCACCCGCGTGGTCGATGCCTTGATGACGCTGGCCGCGGAGCGCCGCTGGGATGACATCACGCTCGATGACATCGCCGGGCAGGCAGACCTCTCGTTGGCGGACCTGCGTGATCTTTTCCCCTCCAAGGGGGCGATGCTGGGCGGCTTCATCCGCCGCATCGACCGTATCGTGCTAGAAGGGCGCGCCAGCGACATGGCGGATGACCCCACGCGTGACCGCGTGCTCGATCTGATGATCCGCCGGTTCGATGCGCTGCTACCCTATCGCGAGGCGCTCAAATCCATCCATGCCGCCTTTGCGCATGATGTGCTGGGCCTTGCCGCCCTCAATAGTCAGGCGCTCAACTCGTGGCGCTATCTGCTGGCCTCGGCGGGGGTGGAGACAGAGGGACCGCTGGGCCTTGTGAAGCTTCAGGGCGCCATTCTGGTCTTCGCCCGCGTCTTCCCGGTCTTCCTCAAGGATGAGGGCGAAGGCCTGCCGCGCACCATGGCCGCGCTTGATCGCGAGCTGAGCCGGGGCGAATGGGTGCTGCGCCGCGCCGAGGGCGTGGATCGGCTGCTCTCACCCTTCCGGGGCTTTTTCCGTGCCGCGCGCGATGCGCGCCTCAAGCGCCGTGATGCCACGAGCGAGGAGAATGCGGCCTGATGACACAGGATGCGGCGCCGCAGGTCCCTTTTGCGGCCTTCGAAGCCCTCGACATCCGCGTCGGCACGGTGCTGGCGGTGGAGCCTTTTCCCGAGGCGCGCAAACCGGCCTACAAGCTGACCCTCGACTTCGGCCCCTTGGGCACGCGCCGCTCCTCCGCGCAAGTCACGGTGCATTACACGCCGGAAACGCTTGAAGGAAAGCAGGTCGCGGCGGTGTTCAACTTCGCCCCGCGCCAGATCGGCAAATTCATGTCCGAGGTGCTCTGCCTCGGCTTTCCCGATGCTTCAGGCGCGGTGGTGCTGGTGCACCCCTCCCACCCCGTTCCCAACGGCGGGCGGCTTTTCTGATCCTTCAGGCTTTTACGCCGGCACCCGCACACGCGCCCGCAGGCCGCCCAGCGGCGAATCCTCCAGCGTCACATCCCCGCCGTGCCCGCGCGCGATATCGCGGGCAATGGCAAGACCAAGACCCGTGCCCGCATCGCCATCCTGATTGCGCGCGGCATCCAGACGCAGGAACGGCTTGAACACCTCTTCGCGCATCTCCTCCGGAATGCCCGGGCCGTCATCATCCACCGTTACGGTCAGGTATCGGTCGTCATGCACCGCGACGATCTCGATCTTATCGCCATAGCGCGCGGCATTGGCAACGAGATTGCCCAGCAGACGGCGGAAAGCCTGCGGCCGGACGCGCACCACGGGGTCGCCCTCCACATGCAGCGAGGCGATATGCCCGGTGCGCTCGGCATCGGAGACGAAAACTTCCAGCAAGGCACGGATGTCGGCAGGTTCCGCGCTCTCTGAGGCTTCGCCCCGCGCAAAGGCAAGATAGGCCTCGAGCATACGGCCCATCTCGTCCACATCGCGCTTCATGTCCTCCACCTCCGGTCCCTCCGGCAGGAAGGCGAGCGAGAGGCGGAAGCGGGTGAGAATGGTGCGCAGATCGTGGCTCACCCCGTTGAGCATGGTGGTGCGCTGCTCGATGGCGCGCTCGATGCGGTTCTTCATCTCAAGGAACGCAAGGCCCGCCCGGCGCACTTCACGCGCACCGCGCGGACGGAATTGCACATCACGCCCCTTGCCGAAGTCCTCGGCCGCATCCGCGAGCCGCAGGATCGGCCGGATCTGGTTGCGCAGCAGGATCACCGCGACGAAAATCAGCACCAGCGAGGAGCCCGCCATCCAGATCAGGAAGATGTGGGAGTTGGAGGCATAGGCCTGGCTGCGCCGGGCGGTGACCCGCATCACCGCATCGGGCAGCTGCACGCGAATTTCCAGCACCGAGGAGGAGCCGACCGTATCCAGCCAGAACGGGCGCTGAAGCCGCTTGCGCAACTCACTCGTCAGCACCTCGTCCAGAATATCGAAGAAGGGTTTGGTCTGGGGCGGGGGCAGCCCCTCGGCGGGCAGAAAATCGATTTCCAGCCCCAGACGCCGGTTCGCCACCTGCTCCAGCAACACGGTGCTGGAACCGGCCGGGCGCGCTTCGTAAAGATCGATCAGCGCCGAAATATCCTGACTGAGAGAGCCGGACAGACGCGCCGTCACCGCCTGCCAGTGACGCTCCATGAAGACATAGGCCACCACCGCCTGAAGCAGCACCATCGGCACGATGATGATCATCAGCGCACGCGTATAAAGCCGCTTGGGCAGCACCCGATTCAGCAGCACCGCGACGCGCTGTTCCAGCCGAAAGAGCGGTTCGAGCAGGCGCTGCACCGGCCCCCACTGGAAAATGCCGAGAAACAACCGCCCCA
>JAIUNQ010000142.1 GCA_020161475.1 Pseudomonadota bacterium
CAGCAGAGCCACGTGGTGCGCCTTGAAACGCGCCCGCCGAATCTGGAAGGGCAGGGCGCCATCACCATGCGCGACCTCGTGAAGAACTGCCTGCGTATGCGTCCCGAACGCATCATCGTCGGCGAAGTCCGCGGCCCCGAGGTGTTCGACCTTTTGCAGGCGATGAACACCGGCCACGATGGCTCCATGGGCACCATCCACGCCAACTCCCCGCGTGAATGTCTGGGCCGTATGGAAGCCATGATCGCCATGGGCGGCTACAACCTGCCCCCGAAAACCGTGCGCGAGATGATCACCTCCTCGGTAGACATCATCGTTCAGGCCCAGCGCCTGCGCGACGGCTCGCGCCGCATCACGCACATCACCGAGGTGATGGGCATGGAAGGCGACGTGGTCACAACGCAGGATCTCTTCCTCTACGAAATTCAGGGTGAAGACGCCAACGGCAAGGTCATTGGCCGCCATCGCTCCACCGGCATCGGTCGCCCGCGCTTCTGGGACCGGGCCCGCTACTACAACGAGGACAAGCGCTTGGCTGCCGCCCTCGATGCCGCCGAAGTGCGTGACGAGAGGATTGCCTGATGGATACCCGCCAGATCATCATCGCGGTTCTGGCCACGCTCGGTGCGGGCGGTCTTGCCTTTGCCTTCCTCGAACCGCTGCTCTCGGGGGCCAACCGCGCCGAGAAGCGTCAGGCCGCGCTCATCGAACCACGCGCCAAGCGCCGCGCCGCCGAGGACACCAGCACCCGCAAGCGCCAGATTTCGGAGAGCCTGAAAGAGCTTGAGGCGCGCAAGAGCTCCAAGGAGCTGACCCTTGAGCAGCGTTTCGAACGCGCCGGGCTCGACTGGACGCGCCAGAAGTTCTTCACGATGTCGGCGGTGGGGGGCGGCATCGTCGCGCTTCTGCTGTTCGTGCTCACGGGGCAGCCGGTCTCGCTCATCGGCGGCGGGGTGATCGGTGGCCTTGTCATTCCGCGCTGGCTGCTCAACCGCATGTGCAAGACCCGCACGAAGAAGTTTCTGGAAGAGTTCCCCAACGCCATCGAAGCCATCGTGCGCGGTATCCGCTCCGGCCTGCCGCTCAACGACTGTTTCCGCCTTGTCGCCAACGAGGCCAAAGAGCCGGTACGTTCGGAATTCCGCACGGTCATCGAGGCCCAGACCATGGGCATTTCCGTGGGCGAGGCCACCGCGCGCATCTATGAGCGCATCCCCACGCAGGAAGTGAACTTCTTCTCCATCGTCATCCAGATCCAGTCGAAATCCGGCGGTAACCTGGGCGAGATCCTGCACAACCTGTCCAAGGTCATCCGCGACCGCAAGAAGCTGCGCGACAAGGTCGGCGCCATGTCGATGGAGGCCAAGTCCTCTGCCGCCATCATCGGCGCGCTGCCCTTCATCGTCGGCACGCTCGTCTACTTCGGCAGCCCGGATTACATCTCGCTGCTCTGGACCACCACCACCGGCAAGATGGCCATGGGCGCTGCGGCCTTCATCATGTTCGTGGGCACCATGGTGATGCGCGCCATGATCAACTTCGAGGTGTGACATGGCGCTCATCGACACCCTCACCGATCCGCGCGTTCTTTCCTCCGCGCTCACTGCGGTCGCGGTCGCTGCCGGCGTGGTCACCCTTGCCATGCCCTATCTCGACCGCTCCGACATCAACGAGCGCATGCGCACCGTGGCGGTGGAGCGCGACCGTATCCGCGCCCGCGAGCGCGAACGCCTGAGCAAGGAAGGCCATCTCAAGCCCGCCCTGCGCTCGGACCCCGGTGCCAAGGCCAAGCGCTTCGTCGAGCAGTTCAACCTCGACAAGTGGCTCTCCACCGACACCTCTACCGAGAAACTGATGCGCGCGGGTCTGCGCGGCCCCAAGGCCGAGACGATGTTTCTCGTCGCGCGCTTTCTGGCGCCGCTGGGCTTCATGGCGGTGGCGGGCTTCCTGATGCTGGTGCACCCCAAGGTTTCCGCTATGTCCGGCGGTGGCAAGCTGATGCTGGGGATTTTCGCTGCTTACCTCGGCATCAAGGCGCCGGAAATTTATCTCAGCAACGTCACCAAGAAGCGTCAGGAATCGATGCGCAAGGCCTTCCCGGATTCGCTCGATCTGCTGTTGATCTGCGTGGAATCCGGCATGTCGGTGGAGCATGGCTTCACCAAAGTGAGCCATGAGATCGCCCCGGCCTCAGTGGAACTTGCCGAGGAACTGGCACTGGTCACCGCTGAGCTGAGTTACTTGCCGGACCGTCGCTCCGCCTATGAGAACTTTGCCAAACGCAGTGGGCTCGACAGCGTCCGCTCCGTCTGTACCGCGCTTATTCAGGCCGAGCGTTACGGCACCCCGGTCGGGCAGGCGCTGCGCGTGCTGGCGCAGGAAAGCCGTGACCAGCGCATGACGGACGCCGAGAAAAAGGCCGCAGCGCTGCCGCCCAAGCTCACCGTGCCGATGATCGTGTTCTTCATGCCGGCGCTCTTCATCGTCATCCTTTCGCCAGCCCTGATCCGCATCTTCAAGTGGCAGTGATCTCCCCGCCATGTGCAAGGGCGTGTTGGGGGTGTCATTGGCTTGAATGCACGTATCCAGCAGACGAATGATCACGCCTGATCCACATCCGGTCCTGACGAGCGACATCAATGCCTTTCGAGATGACGAGCAGCGGCAAACCCTCGCCCAAACCGATGATCGAGCTGGTCAAGTTTGACGGCAAGCTGGAGGATCGCCTGTTTCAGGCCCGGCAAGAGGATTTCTCCCGTCGTCATCCAGAAGGGGCGCGTTGCTCGGGTGACCCCTTTTCCCAGATAACCGGATTTCCGGTTGATCCGGCACAGGTGATGTCGACGTTTCGATTGAAGAAGGTACCGGCCAAGCCGCTGTTGGCGATGGGCGATATTGGCCCATATCCCATGATATCAGATGGTCTATATCGTGTATTAAGTTCTTTTTCGAATGTAAATATGCAATTCTTTCCTGCAAATCTCGTTCATGACGAATTTGAACTAAAATATTGGATCTATCGTTTTATCAATTCGACGAACTGCGTTGACCGAGAACGATCTGGCTATATTTTAACAACATATATGGATGGCAAAAGCGCTTGGGTGCGGCCGCGTGAAAAGCCCACGCTCTATATCCGCCGGACCTGTGTCGGTGATTGCCATTTCTGGATCGACGTCAGCGTTCAGGGCCTCTTGGTGTCAGATGAACTGGGCGCAGTCCTTGCGCCGTTCCTGCCGAAAAATCTGATGCTTCAGCGCGCAGAATGGGCTTAGCCCGCGTCGACACGCCCTGGCCTGTTTAAGCGGGGGCGGCCTTGGCAGGTCTTGGCGATTCGCACGCCCGTCAAATCACATCAGAAATCGGCATGGCCCCTGCGGAGTAGTGTGCCATCCCGTGGGCCGAGGACGCGCATGTTGCGCGCTCAGCGCATTGTACCCTTGAGATCGAAGGCCGCCCCGGCGGCGCTGACCTTGCGCGTCTTGGCTGGCGCGGCCGGTGTTGCGGGGGCTGCGGCTTTGGCACGCAGCGAGCGGGCCAGGGCAAGGTTGGCGGCCACGCGCTGGTCCGAACCAGGCTGCGCAGCGGCTTCCGCCAGCGTGGCCTCTGCCTGCGCAAGCTCCTGCGTCAGCATGTAGGACAGGCCAAGGTTGTTGAGCACGGAAGATTGCTTGGGCGCGATCTGGAGGGCGCGGTGATAGAGTTCGCGCGCCTGTTCGTGCTTGCCGAGCTGGTCATGGATCGACCCCATGGTCGAGAGCACCTGCCAGTTGGGGCGATCATCCGTATGCGCCTGCCCCAGCACGGCGATGGCCTCGTCGAAGCGCCCGGCCTCGGCGAGCGCCTTGCCATAGGCGGCTGCGACATCGCGGTCGCCGATATTGCTTACCGAGGCGCGCTGGAGCACCGCCACCGCTTGCGGAAGCTGCCCGCGGGCGCGCAGCGCCGCACCATATTCCAGCGAAGCGCGCTTCTCGCCGGGGCGCGCGTCATAGCGCGCGGCAAGCGCTTCGATCGAAGTTCCCCCCGGTGCCGAGAGGCTCATGTTGCCGATGGAGCCCGTGTATTCCTTGAGGTTGGTGGAGCAGCCGCCGAGCGCGACCCCCATCAGGAGTGCGGCGATGACGCCGGTGTGGGAGCGTGAACGCATGGACTGTCCTCCGGGAACACGAGGGGTGAAAATCACCGGGGCGCCCCTTGCAGGGTTTTTGACGCGCCCAACCTTGTTTCACCAATAACTCGTTAACCCTAATGTACCGTTAATTGCTGCGATTCTGCCGCGACCGATTCCCGCCCTGCGACTCTTGTGAACGAGCCTTCCATGACCCATCAGCCCGCCGCCGACACGCTGCCCGTCTATCTCGTCGATGAAGCCCATTGGGGCGATCAGGGCAGCGATGGCCTCGAATTGTCGCCCGGCGCGCGGGCCTATGCCCGTGCCACCGGCTTCGAACCCAAAGCGGGGCGGCTCTTGGTTCTGCCGGGGGGCGAAAGCGGCGTGGAGGGCGTGCTGCTAGGGGTTGGCAGCGATGCCGGTCTTGCGGCAGCGCCCTTTGCGCTGGCCAAGCTCGCCAGCGAGCTGCCCGCCGGGCGCTATCGTATCGTTGGTGCGCTGGAGAACCCCGATCTTGCCTATCTCGGCTTTCTGCTGGGGCAGTATCGCTTCTCGCGGTTCAAAAGCGCTGAAGTGCCTGCGGTGACGCTTGTGCCGCCTGAAGGCTGCGATGAGCACACCATGGAGGAAACCGCGCGCGCCGTGAACGCCGGGCGCGATCTGATCAACCTGCCGACCAACGCACTGGGCGTTGACGATCTGGCGCGGGTGGTGCACCGCCTGGCGGAAACCCATGGCTGCTCCGCGCGTGAAATTGCCGGTGATCAGCTTCTCGCCCAGAATTTTCCGCTGATCCATGCCGTGGGCCGCGCGGCAGCCGTGGCTCCGCGCCTCGTCGAATTCACCTGGGGCGATGCGCGTGCCCCCAAAGTGACGCTGGTGGGCAAGGGGGTGGTGTTCGATACCGGCGGGCTGAACCTGAAGCCCGACAACGCCATGCTTCTGATGAAGAAGGACATGGGCGGGGCTGCCGCCGCGCTGACGGCGGCGGATATCCTGATGACCCTGAACGCGCCGATCCGCCTGCGCGTCATCATTCCCATCGTCGAGAATTCGGTCTCCGGGTCGAGCTTCCGCCCCGGCGATGTTTACACCTCCCGCAAAGGGTTGAGCGTCGAGATCGGCAATACCGATGCGGAAGGCCGCCTGATCCTTGCGGATGCGCTGGCGCTGGCCTGTGAGGACAGCCCCGATCTTCTCATCGATTTCGCAACCCTGACGGGCGCGGCGCGTGTCGCGCTCGGGCCGGATCTTCCCCCCTTCTACACGGAGGATGAGGCGATCGCCGGGGAGTTGTCCTCGCTCGGAATCGCGATCAACGATCCGGTGTGGCGCCTGCCGCTCTGGAAGCCTTATGCCACGATGATCGACTCGAAAATCGCCGATATCAACAATGCAGGCGTGGGCGGTTTCGCCGGTTCCATCACGGCGGCGCTGTTTCTCAAGCGCTTCGTGGAAGAGAAAACCTCCTGGGTGCACTTCGACATCTACGGCTGGACCCCCTCGGCCAAGCCCGGTCGCCCCGAGGGGGGCGAGCCGCAGGCGGCTCGATTGGTGGTTGCACTTATCCGTAGTAAATACGGATAAGTGGAGCGGCTTTCTGTTGCATAACAATGGATTTGATGTTTCCATGATACGGAGACGAAACAGTTAACTTTTAAACTGATCCGCAGGTCGTGCATGAACCGTCGCGACCTTTGGGACATTTCAGAATGAGCGTCCGTTTGCGCCCTCTGCAGGCCCTCAAGCTCTGGCAAGAGGTTGGGCTTGCAACCATTCGCGATCATGGCGTCGACCTGAGCGCTCGCCAGGCCGTTATCCTGTTGACGATCTATCTTGAGCCGCCGCCGCACACGGTTCGGGGTCTTGCGTCCAAACTGGGCGTCACCAAGCCCGTCATCACGCGCGCGCTCAACGCGATGGGTGATCTTGATCTCGTCTCCCGCCGCCGGGATCCGCAGGACAGGCGCAACGTCATCATCCAGCGCACGGTGCGCGGCTCGCTGTTTGTCGAGCAGTTCGGTGATCTCATCGTCGAATGCGCCGGCACCCTTCCGGCGTGACCCCCATGTCTTCTGTTCCTGCCCTTGATCGCCGCCTGAATCCTTATCGCGAGGATCTTGCGGCGGCGCACCTGAAAGGGCTGGTGGAGGCACCGCTTTTTGCGGAATGCGCGCCCCTGCGCGTCATCCGCGCCACCGCCCCCCTGCGCCGCGCGAAGGATGCAACCCTCGGCTATGAAACAGAGCTGGTCTTCGGCGAGATCTTCGAGGTTTATGAGCTGAAGGAAGGCTGGGCCTGGGGGCAGGCCAAGCGCGATGGCTATGTCGGCTATCTGCGCGCCGATACGCTTGGTCCCTGCGCACACCCGCCCACCCATCGCATCACCGCGCTGCGCAGCTTTCTGTACGCTGTGCCGGGCATCAAGGTGACGCCGCTGGGGCATCTGCCCTTCGGTGCCGAAGTCAGCGTCACGGGGCAGGAGGGCGATTTCCTGCGCACCGAGGATGGCTTTCTCTACGCGCGCCATCTCGGCCCGCTCGTGCCCGATGGGCATGATCCGGTGAGCGTGGCGGAACGCTTTCTTGGTGTGCCCTATCTCTGGGGTGGCAAGTCGAGCCTCGGGCTCGATTGTTCCGGGCTGGTGCAAACCGC
>JAIUNQ010000143.1 GCA_020161475.1 Pseudomonadota bacterium
CCCTCCCCGGTATCCTGCGCCTTGAGTTCGAGCACCCGCTCCTGCTTGCGGGTCTGGGCCATGGCCTCCGAACCGTTGCGGATCAGGTTGAGCAGCACCTGCTGGATCAGGATCGGATCAGCTGCGACCACCGGCAGGCCAGCCGGCATGTCGATCTCGATGCGGACACGGTGCTTGCGCACCTCGGCCTCGGCGAATTCCGCGCTCTCGTGAATGACGGGGCCGAGATCGCAGGGCACGATGCGCGGCTCGCTCTTGCGGACGAAATCATGCACGCGGCGGATGATGTGGCCCGCGCGCCTTGCCTGCACCTCGAGCTTTTCCAGCGCAGGGGCGATCTCCTCGGCGCTGCCGCGGCCCGAGCGGATCATGTTGAGGGAACCTGCGGCATAAGAGGCGATGGCGGCCAGCGGCTGATTGAGTTCATGGGCCAGCGTGGAGGCCATTTCGCCCATGGTGACGAGGCGCGCGGTGCGTTGAAGTGAGGCTTCCTGCGCCTTGGCGCGTTCCTCGGCGCGCTTTCGCTCCGTCACGTCAAGGATCGAGGCCATCCAGCCGACATGATTTCCCTCGGCGTCGATCAGCGGCGATTCATAGATCAGCACATCGAGCATGGTGCCGTCCTTGTGGCGGAAGCGCAGCTCGAAGCCTTCGGCGGGGGCATCGCCCTGCAACACGCGATCATGCCAGGCCCGGGCGGTTTCAAGGTCGCCGGGGTCCCAATAGGGCATGGGCGGAGACATCCCCTCCAGCTCCTCCTTGGTCATGCCGACCATGCGGCAGAACGCCGGGTTGACATAGGTGATGCAGCCTTGCCTGTCGCGCGCGCGCATGCCCACGGTAAGGGAATCTTCCATGGCACGGCGGAAGGCCATTTCCATGCCCAGCGCCTGTTCTGCCGCGAGGCGGCGCTGCACATGGCGATGCGCGAAGAGCAGCGCCAGCACCGAGAGCATGGCCAGCCCGCCGGTTGAGACCAGTAGCAGGCGGTTTCCGTCGGCCCGAGCGCGGGTGCGCGGGGAAATCTGGAGCATCGCGCCGGGGATCAGCGAATTGAGACCCATGCCGTGCATCGCGTTTTCGTCGAAATCGGCGTCGCGCGGCTTGGCCGCGAGAACCTCGCCCTCGGCATCGACAAGGCGCACGTTGTAGCGCTCGGAGATCCACCACGGCAGGTGCCGCAGGAGCAGCGCATCCAGCGAGAGCGTTGCAATCAGCAGCGCGCTGCCCTCGGCCTGACGGGTTATGGGGGCAACCATATCGATCAGCCGGGCGCCATCACGGGCCAGCCTCGGCTCGGTGTAACGCAGGCGGCGCGAGGCCTTCTGCTCGCGCGCCAGCAGGTCCGCCAAGGCGTGAGCAGGCGGGAGCGGTGCATCCGGCGGAATGGCGATGCGCGTATCCCCGAAAGCATCCACCCAGCGCAGGGCGATGATTTCCGGGTTCGAGGTCATGAACTGGACGAGCGAGGGGCGCATGGTCTGGGGTGTTGCACCATTGCGTGCCGATTCCAGCGCGAGACGGGCCAGTGCCTCCTCATCGGCATTCACCTGAAACTGAATCGCCTGCTCGGACCAGAGCGAGTCCGTGAGGAGCGCGGTCTGTTCGGCTTCGCGCGCCTGCCGCTCGCCGTAAAAATAGAGCAAGGCCACCATGGCGCAGAGCAGCAGCGTGGCGAGCAAAGGCGTCGCCGTGAGCAGCATTCTGCCCAAGCGGTGCAGCCACATGGATTTTGCGGCGCTCGCCATGCGTCCGGCGGTCCCTCTCCCCGCGTCTTGTTTTCTCTTTTTGCGCGTTCCCCCACAAAATACGGTTCGGCGCGTTTGGGCAAGGCGCGTTGCGCCATGGTGCGGTGCAGCTACGGAAAACCACAATCGCGCCCCGGCCCGCACGCGCCTATAGCGCAAGGTGACGCTTCGTCCGCCGTATGAAGCAGCCATGCGCCGCAGAAGCGCGGCAAAGAAAAGGGAAGGAAAGCCAATGACCATGAATTCGCTGACCCGTCGTCATGTCCTGGCCGGTGGTCTTGCGCTCGCTGCCGGTGCGGGCATCACCCAGACGCCGGCCGTGGCTCAGGCGCCGATCATCATCAAGTTCAGCCATGTGGTCGCGCCCAACACGCCCAAGGGCAAGGGGGCCGAGAAGTTCAAGGAGCTGGCCGAGAAGTACACCGAGGGCAAGGTGAAGGTAGAGCTTTACCCCAACTCGCAGCTCTACAAGGACAAGGAGGAGATGGAAGCGCTCCAGCTTGGCGCTGTGCAGATGCTCGCCCCCTCGCTGGCGAAGTTCGGTCCGCTCGGGGTCAAGGAATTCGAGGTGTTCGACCTTCCCTTCGTCTTCAAGGACGATGCCGCTTTCGAGCGCGTCACCAAGGGTGAGATCGGCAAGGATCTGTTCGGCCGTCTCGAGACCAAGGGCATCAAGGGGCTTGGCTACTGGGACAACGGCTTCCACATCATGTCCGCCAACAAGGCGCTGCTGATGCCGGATGATTTCCGCGGGCTGAAGATGCGCATCCAGTCTTCCAAGGTTCTTGATGCGCAGATGCGCGCGCTGGGTGCCATTCCGCAGGTGATGGCCTTCTCGGAGCTGTATCAGGCGCTCGACACCGGCGTGGTGGACGGCACCGAAGGCGTGGCCTCGAACTTCTTCACCCAGAAGATCTTCGAGGTACAGAAGCACATCACGCTCTCCAACCACGGCCACCTCGCCTATGCGGTGATCGTGAACAAGAAATTCTGGGATGGCCTGCCCGCCGATGTGCGCACCAACCTCGAAAAGGCGATGGGCGAGGCGACTGAATACGTCAATGCGCTGTCCCGCAAGGATAACGAGGAGGCCCTCGGCCTCATCCGCAACTCGGGCAAGACCACCCTGCACACCCTGACCGATGCCCAGCGCAACGCCTGGATCAAGGTGCTTCTGCCCGTGCATCAGGAAATGGAAAAGCGCATCGGCAAGGAGCTGATCGAGCGGATCTACAAGGAGGCCCAGTTCGTCAAGCCGACGATCTGAGGTCCATCCACACAAGAGGTCCTGAACCCGCTTCACACTTTGGTCGAAGCGGGTTCAAATGACCCATAAAAATGAAACCCCAAGGACAAAAAACATGGTCATGAAATTTCTTGACCGGCTGGAGGAGATTCTGATCGCATCGCTCATGGCGGGTGCGACGCTTCTCATCTTCATCGCCGTCGTCCATCGCTACGGTTCCGGTATCAGCTTCCTGTATCCTTACCTGCGCCACATTGACCTCAGCTGGGCGCAGGAGCTGTGCATCTACATGTTTGTGTGGATGGCCAAGTTCGGCGCGGCTTACGGCGTGCGAACCGGCATCCATGTGGGTGTGGACGTGCTTGTGAATGCCGTGCAGCCGGAAAAGCGCAAGCCGCTGGTCAGCTTCGCGCTGCTTTCGGGCGCGCTGTTCACCTTCATCATCGGCTCGCTCGGCACCAACTTCGTGTACCACATGGCGCAGACCTCGCAGGTCTCGGCGGATCTCGAAGTGCCGATGTGGCTGGTGTATCTCGCGATTCCGCTGGGTTCCTACCTCATGTGCTTCCGCTTCCTGCAGGCGCTCGCCAACTTCCTGAAGACCGGCGAACTGCCCCACCATGACCACGCCCATGTCGATGGCATGGATGATGTCACCGATACCGCAGGAGCCAAGGCATGAGCACCGCAACCGCCCCCTCCTCGGCCAAATATGGCAATGGTCTCGTCAATTTCGCGATTTTTGCCCCACTCGTGCTGGCAGCCCTGTGCTTTGCCGGCAAGTTCGGCCTGGTGCACCTGAGCGAAGGCGCCCGTGTCTGGCTGATCTTCGGCCTGCTCGTCGCGCTGATGCTGTCCGGCATGCCGATCTCGATCGCGCTCGGCCTGACGGTGCTCACCTTCATGTTCACGCTCACCAGCGTGGACCCGCAAACTGTGGCGCTGAAGCTGTTCACCGGCATCGAAAAGTTCGAGATCATGGCGATCCCGTTCTTCATCATCGCCGGTAACTTCCTCACCCATGGCGGCGTTGCACGGCGCATGATCAACTTCGCCACGTCCATGATCGGGCATTGGCATGGTGGTCTGGGTCTGGCGGGCGTGCTGGCCTGTGCGCTGTTCGCAGCGGTTTCGGGCTCCTCGCCCGCCACCGTCGTGGCCATCGGGTCGATCATCCTGCCTGCGATGGTCAAGCAGGGCTTTCCGCCGCGTTTCGGTGCGGGTGTCATCGCCACCTCCGGCGCGCTGGGCATCCTGATCCCGCCCTCCATCACCATGGTGATCTATGCGGTTGCGACCGCCGGCATCACCGTGACGGGGCCGGACGGCAAGATGGTGTCTTCCGCCTCCGTGGGCCAGCTCTTCATGGCGGGTGTCATTCCCGGCCTGATGCTGGCGACCCTGCTCGGCCTGACCACCTGGTATCGCGCGTGGAAGAACAACTACCCGCGTCTGCCCAAGGCGACCTGGGCAGAGCGTTTCAAGGCGCTGGCCGAGAGCTTCTGGGGGCTGTTCCTCATCGTCATCGTGCTGGGCGGCATCTACACCGGCTTCTTCACGCCGACGGAAGCGGCCGCCATGGCGGCGGTCTATGCCTTCGTCATCGCGATGTGGGTGTACAAGGACATCACCTGGAAGGACGTGCCGCGCATTCTGCTGTCTTCGGCGGCGATGAGCGCGATGCTGCTCTACATCATCACGAACGCAGTGCTGTTCTCGTTCCTGATGACCTCGGAGCAGATCCCGCAGACCATGGCGAACTGGATGATTGATCAGGGGCTGGGTGTCATCAGCTTCCTGCTCGTGGTCAACATCCTGCTGCTGCTGGCCGGCAACGTGATGGAGCCCTCCTCCATCGTGCTGATCATGGCGCCGATCCTGTTTCCTGTGGCGGCCAAGCTCGGCATCCACCCGGTTCACTTCGGCATCCTGATCGTCGTGAACATGGAGGTCGGCATGTGCCACCCGCCGGTGGGCCTCAACCTCTATGTCGCCTCCGGCATCACGAGGATGGGCATCACGGAGCTGACCATTGCGGTGATGCCGTGGCTCTTGACCATGCTCGGCTTCCTGGTCGCGGTGACCTATATCCCCGAGATCTCACTGTGGCTGCCGCGCATGCTCGGCATGCTCTGAGCTTGAGCGAAGGCAGGGGACGAAAAGGGCGGGTTTTCCCGCCCTTTTTTGTTGCCGCCTCCCCCTCCGTTCGGCTGCCGCCAATTGAGGTGCGTGAGGGCGCCCGATATAGTGCCGACCATAGAAGGCAGAGAGAACGGCCTGCTTGATGCGCGGGTTCTTGTTTATGTCTTTTCAGTCCTCTCTCGTTTTTCGAGCGCTTCCAGCTCCTCGCCGAACATGCGTGCCCAGCAGGACAGCACTTCGCTGAGCGAAAGCGCCATGCGGGCCGAGGCGAGGCTTGAACTTGCGCAAGCATCGCCCAATTCATGGGCAAGGTAATGTGCCCGGATGACGATGTCCCAGAGTTCGGCCATCTGCTTATGGGTCATCGCGGGTGGGAGAGACTGGATCGGTGTTGAAGTTTCCGGCGGGGGTATCCCGTCTGGTGTGAGGGGCGTAGTCGGGTTAAACATATCGTTGTTATTCTTGGTGTTTCTGTTCTTGGTCATGTCGAGAATCCAGCACGCTACTGATACGTAGCTGTGCCCTCGCCCCGGCTGGGAAATAAGGTATTTTCGGGTATTTACGGGGTATTTTCGGGTATGACTGAGACTTATCAGTCACAAGGCGCGGCACGGGCTCTGGAGATTGTCCGGCGCTTGGAGGAATGCGGCGCGCTGGGCGCGGGGGGCCGCTTGCCCGCGCTTCTGCGCTATCTCGTGAGCGAAGAGCTGGCCGGGCGGGGTGACCGCTTGAAGGCCTATGCCATTGCCACGGAAGTGCTGGGACGCACCTCCTCCTTCGACCCCTCGCAGGACTCCATCGTGCGGGTCGAGGTGGCTCGGCTGCGCCGGGCGCTGGACTATTATTACGCAACAGAGGGGCGCGAAGAGGCGCTCAAGATCACCATTCCGCGCGGGGGCTATCGCCCGGTTATCGGCGGTGAGGCGGGCGCAGGCGATGTGCTGGATGTGGAAGATGGAGAGGATGCTTCCGCCCCCGCCACCCAAGCCATCAGCGGACGCGTTTTGCCTTCGCGACGCTGGTCGCGCTCATGGGTTCTGGTGTTGCTGCTGCTGTTCGTGGTGGGGGGCAGCGCCTTCTGGTTGGGGCAGCGCCGCGTCACGCCGCCGGAAACGGCGCAGCGGCCCGCCTATTCGGTCGCAACGCCTCGGCTGGTGCTGCTGCCGATCGAGGCCACCGATCCGCCCTCCCATGCGCTCGCTCCGGGGCTTCGCACACAGCTGGCGGCCCTTCTGGCCCAGCAGAGCTGGCTGGCGGTGGCCATCGAAGAACAATTCTCGCCCTCAAGCCCCCTCCCCCCCAAGGTTTTCACCATGAGCGCCGTGATGGAGAAGACCAGCACCGGCTTCATGGTCTATGCGTTGATGCATCAGGAGCCGGAGCACCGCGTGGTATGGAGCGGGCGTTATGCCAGCCCCCTCCTGCATAAATCGGCGATCGAGATCGCCGGGGCGATTGCCGCCGATATTGCGCATGATCTGGGGTATCCGCTGGGGCCCATCGGGCAGGCGGTTGCGGCGCGCTCGGGCGAAACGGAACCCGAGGTCGAGGATCGCTTCCTGTGCATGATGAACGCCTACCGCTACTGGCGCGGGCTGGAGGCAAAGCAGAAGGCGGATGCCATCGCCTG
>JAIUNQ010000144.1 GCA_020161475.1 Pseudomonadota bacterium
GCGATATTGGCGGCATCGCGCTCGAAGAACTCCATCGCGGTTTTCGCATCGCGCGCTTCAAGATTGTTGTTCGAGCCGACGATATGGACCGTCGCAAAGAGCACGCCGTTCTTCTCAAAGCGCTGGTTTTCGACATAAGCGCCGAACTTCTCCGGCATGGCTTTGGATTGGCTCTCCACGCTCAGCGGCATCTTGCCGAGGCTTTGCGTGGGGTTGGCAAAAAACAGCTGGCGCAACCGCGCAAGACGCTCGAGCGGATCATGCCCGCCCGCCTTTTCTCGGTAGCAATCAGTCCACTCATTATCGCCCGGCGTGTAGAGAAGCGGGCCTTCAAAGCGGGCGAACTGGCTCAGGACCTTCGCGTAGATCTCTTCCGAGCAGGGTGCATTGGCGGCCTTGATGTCGCCGATATGCACGGAGAAGGCGGGCTTCTCGCGGTTGATCGCATCAATCAGGCGGTCAAACTTCGCGTAATCCTCGGGGATAAAATAGGGCGTATCGCCCAGCGCCACGAAGGAAAAGGCGCTTTTCGACTGCGCCTGCGCGGGGGCGAGCCCCATCATGACCAGCGCTGCGAAGCCGAGGGCGAAACCTTTGATCATCATCTTTCCTTCGCGGGGGCCTCTTGCCCCGTCTGTTCGCGCTTGACCGAAGGGGACAGGCGGCACCACATGGGCAGCAATAAAGGGAGGAACACAAAAATGGAAAGAGCCAAGGGCTATTGGATCGCGCGGGTGGATGTGTCGAACCCGGAAGCCTATACGCAATATCGCGTGCTCAACGGCAAGGCTTTCGAGAAATTCGGCGGGCGCTTCATCGTGCGGGGGCCGGCCGGGCTCAATCCGAAGGGCACCCAGCGCGCCCATAACGTCGTGATCGAATTTGCCGACTATGAGACGGCGCTTGCCTGCTACCACTCCGAGGAATATCAGGCAGCCATGCAGTTTCTGGCGCAGGTCGGCGAGGTCGATCTCGTGATCGTGCCGGGGTATCAGGGGTAAGGGAGGCCGCAATGGCTGAAGCGAGCGCGCCGATGCGCCTTGTCGTCACGGGGGCCTCCGGCCGCATGGGCCGCGCGCTCATCAAGGCGATTGCGGAAAACCCCGCCACGGTCCTCCACGCGGCCATCGAGCGTGAGGGTTCGCCCGCCGTGGGGCAGGATTCGGGCGTGCTGGCGGGCCTACCCGCCAACGGCGTGCCGGTGACCACCGATGCGCTCGCGGCCTTCGTGAAAGCCGAGGGCGTGATCGATTTCACCGCCCCTTCTGCCACCGTCGAGTTTTCGGCACTGGCCGCGCAGGCGCGCCTTGTCCATGTCATCGGCACCACCGGCATGAGCGAGAAGGATCTGGCGCTGGTCGAGGCGGCCTCGCGCCATGCCACCGTCATCCGCTCCGGCAATTTCTCGCTGGGCGTGAATATGCTCGCCGCGCTGGTGAAGAAGACCGCCGCCGCGCTTGATATCGCGTGGGACATCGAGATCATCGAGATGCACCACCGCATGAAGGTGGATGCGCCCTCCGGCACCGCCCTGCTGCTGGGCGAAGCGGCCGCCAAGGGGCGCAATGTCTCGCTGTCCAATGCTGCCGTGCGTGCGCGTGACGGACATACCGGCGCGCGTGAAGCCGGCACCATCGGCTTTCAGGCGCTGCGCGGGGGCACCGTCATCGGCGATCACAATGTGATTTTTGCCGGCAACGGCGAGCGGCTGGAGCTGCGCCATGTGGCTGAGGACCGTTCTCTTTTCGCCACCGGTGCGCTGAAGGCCGCGCTTTGGGGTCGCGGGCGCAACCCCGGCCAGTTCGATATGCAAGATGTGCTCAACCTGAAGGACTGACCCCTTGGGAAATGATCCGCCTCTCGCCTATCTCATCGCCACGATCTGCGGTTTTGCGACCTATTTCGTGCTCTTCAGCTTCTTCGGGATCGATTACGCCATCGCGCTGTTCATCGGCTTCATCGGGGCCCATGCCGGGCTGCTGCTCAGCCGCCGTTTTCTCAAGTAACCTCAGGAATTGACCATGGAACGTCTGATTGTCCTGTGCCGCCACGGCCAGAGCGACTGGAACCTCAAGAACCTTTTCACCGGCTGGAAAGACCCCGACCTGACCCCCAAGGGCGTCGAGGAAGCCAAGGCCGCAGGCCAACGCCTCAAGGCCAAGGGTATCGGCTTTGATGTCGCCTTCACTTCGGATCTCACCCGCGCGCAGCACACCTGCAACCTGATCCTCGGCGAACTGGGCCAGACCGGGCTTCAGACCCACAAGAACCTTGCGCTCAACGAGCGCGACTATGGCGACCTCTCTGGCCTGAACAAGGACGAGGCGCGCGTCAAATGGGGCGAGGAGCAGGTGCACATCTGGCGCCGCTCCTATGATGTTCCCCCGCCGGGCGGTGAGAGCCTGAAGGACACCGCTGCGCGCGTGCTGCCCTATTACGTGCACAAGATCCTGCCGCAGGTTCTCTCGGGCAAGCGCACGCTGGTGGCCGCGCATGGCAACTCGCTCCGCGCGCTCATCATGGCGATGGAAGGCCTGACACCGGAGCAGATTCTCGCGCTGGAGCTGAACACCGGTGTGCCGATCGTCTATCGCCTGAATGCCGACAGCAGCATCTCTTCCAAGGAAGAGCTGGCTTGAGATAAGGCTCGCCCGAGGCTTCGCCGGGCGAGCAAGACCCTCGCATAAGCTCGGACGCCCGTTCGGGCTTGCGCTTCGCGGTTTCCTGTTGGCCGGGGCATGGCCCCGGCGGTCCCTCGCATAAGCTCGGCGCCGCGTTGCGGCTAGCCTTGGCTGCGCCAAGGCAGGGTGCCTCGCGGTGAGGGGGCGGGCTTTAAGGATGTCTCTTCCGCGAAGGCGGGGAACCAGAAAAAACAAAGCCCGGCTGAGCCGGGCTTTTTCATGTGTTGGGCGGCCGTCAGGCGCGCTTGTCGATGTGGGGTTTGGCCCCTTCCGGCTTGGGCGCGGGGGGCGGTTCGGCGGCGGGTGCCGCTTCCACCGGTCGGGCGGGGCCACCGCGCGAGACACCGACCATCGCGGGGCGCAGCACGCGCTCTCCGATGACATAGCCCGGCTGGACCACCTCGACCACCGTGCCAGCGAAAACGCTTTCATCCGGCACTTCGAACATCGCCTGATCGCGATGGGGATCAAATTTCTCGCCCTTCGGATTGCGTTTCTTCACGCCATGGCGCTCCAGCGCTTTGAGCAGCTCGCGCTCGGTCAGTTCCACACCATCGATGAGCGCCTTGAAAGGGGCCAACGCCTCATCCTCGGCCTCGCCCTCGGCCGCCTTGGGGGCGGTGTCGAGCGCGCGGCGGAGGTTGTCGGCAGTGCCGATGATATCACCTGCGAACTTGGTGATGGCATAGGCGCGACCATCCTGAAGCTCGCGCTCGGCGCGGCGGCGCAGGTTTTCCATCTCGGCCAGCGCGCGCAGCAGGCGATCCTTCAGATCGGCGTTTTCACGCTCCAGCGTCGCGATGCGCTCGGCTTCGGGGGCCGGGTTTTCCATCGGGGCTTCGCTTTTGGGGGCCTCGTCAGCGCTCATCGGGAAGTCCTTCCGTTCCAAATTTCAAAAGATGACCGGCGGCGCAAAATGCGCGCTCACCCGCCGCATGTGTTTGACAGATGCGGATATCAGGGTTCGGGCCCGCAAAATCAAGCGGCGGGCGCGGAATTATCCTTCTCCGGTCCGGCCAGCACTGAAAGCAGCGCTGCCTTGAGACGATTGGTGCGCGGGGATTCCGTGATCTTCGAGCCGGTGAGGTCCGTCACATAGAAAACGTCCACGGCCTTTTCGCCATAGGTGACAATGCGGGCGGAGTTGATGTTGAGGTTCTGCTTGCCCAGTTCCGTTGTCAGCTCATAGAGCAGGCCCGGCCTGTCGAGCCCGCTCAGCTCGAGCACGCTGGAGCGCTCGGAGAGCTTGTTGTCGATCATCACCGAGGGCGGCACCTCGAAAGCGCGCGGCACATTCGACTGCGCGCGGCGCGAGGCCACGATGTCGGGCAGGCGAACCTCACCCTTGAGCGTGCAGATGATGTGCTTGGCAACACGGTCCGCCCGGCGCATCTCGTCGTCGTCCTGATTGAAGGCGCGCGAGATGGTGATGGTATCGAGCGCGAAGCCATCGTTGGTGGTGAAGATCTGTGCTTCGACGATATTGGCGCCCGCCGCCGCGCAAGCGCCGGTCAGAATCGAGAGCAGGCGCGGATGATCGAGCGCCATGACAGTGAGTTCGGTCACGCCGCGATAGGCATCAGTGTAGCTGTCCACCTGAAAGCGCTCGCCGGTGGCAGCGGCACGCTCCATCAGGTGAGCATGACGCAGCTGCTGGGCAGCATCGACCTTGAGCCAATAGGCCCCGTTGTGGCGTTGGGTGTAGGCGCGGAACTTGTCCTCATCCCAATCGGGGAGGTGCTCGTGCAGGCGCTTCTGCGCCTCCGCAATGCGCTCGGAACGCCCGGTTTCCGCATGCCCGCCGGAGAGTTGCGCCTCGGTTTCGCGGTAGAGGGCGCGGATCAGCTGGCCCTTCCAGCCATTCCAGACACCGGGGCCGACGCCGCGGATGTCGCAGACCGTCAGGATATGCAGCAGGCGCAAGCGCTCGATGGTGTGAACCTGCGCGGCAAAGGTGGAAATGGTGCGCGGATCGGCAATATCGCGGCTTTGCGAAACCTGCGACATCACGAGGTGATCGCGCACCAGCCAGACCACCGTTTCGGTTTCCTGCGCGTTCAGCCCCAGACGCGGGCAGAGCTTTTCCGCGATGCGCGCGCCTACGATTTCATGTGGCTCGGAGCGGCCCTTGCCGATATCGTGCAGGAAGAGCGCGACATAGAGCGCGCGGCGATTGGTGATGCCCGGCATCAAGGCATGGGCCACCGGCAGCTCAGCCTCAAGTTCCCCGCGCTCGATCTGCGCGAGAATACCGATGCAGCGCAGCGTGTGCTCATCCACGGTGTAGTGGTGATACATCGAGAACTGCATCATGGCCGAGATGCGCCCGAAATCCGGGATAAAGCGGCCCAGAACGCCCGATTCATGCATCTTGCGCAGCACGACTTCCGAGGAGCGGCGCGAGGTCAGGATATCGAGGAAGAGACGATTGGCCTCGGGATTGGTGCGCAGATTTTCGTCGATGAGCTTGAGCGACAGCGTGACGAGGCGAGTCGCATGGGGGTGGATCGCGAGCTGATCGCGATCCGCATACCAGTAGAGCCGGATGAGGTTGACGGGGTCTTCGATAAAGACTGACTTGTCGCGCACCGAGAGGCGGTCATTCTCGAGAATGAAGTCACGCGTGCCGGTGAGCACCTTGGGTTTGCGGCGGAAGCGGCCCATGAAGCGATCCAGCATCGGCTTGGGCTTCTGGTGGGTTGCTTCGAGCGCGGCGGAGAGGATGGCCGAGAGGTCGCCGATGTCTTTCGCAATCAGGAAGTAGTGCTTCATGAAGCGCTCGACAGCACTTTGCGAGGCGCGATCCCGATAGCCCATGCGTGCGGCAATCGTGCGCTGGAGATCGAAATTCAGCCGCTCCTCCGCCCGGCGCGTGGCAAAATGCATGTGGCAGCGCACGCGCCAGAGAAACTCCTCGCAGCGCTCGAAAAGCTGCATCTCGCGCGCTGTGAAGACACCCTTCTCCACAAGCTGCCACGGATTCTTGATGCGATAGGCGTATTTGGCGATCCAGTAGAGGGTTTGCAGGTCACGAAAGCCGCCCTTGCCCTCCTTGACGTTCGGCTCCACCAGATAGCGGGACTGGCCGGCGCGCAGGATGCGCTCGTCGCGCTCGGCGAGCTTGGCTTTGACGAATTCCAGCGCGCGCCCGGCCACCACATCCTTGTCGAAGCGATCCTCGAAGGTGGCAAAGATCACCTCATCGCCCACGATAAGGCGGGATTCGAGCAGTGCCGTGCGCACCGTGAGGTCCTCGCGACCCGCGCGGATGCATTCCTCGATGGTGCGGGTGGCATGGCCGACTTTCAGGCCAATGTCCCAAAGGGCATAGAGCATGGCCTCGGCAATGCTTTCGCCCCATGCGGTCGAGACCGGCAGCAGGAAGAGGATGTCCGTATCCGAGCCCGGCGCAAGCGTGCCGCGTCCGTAACCGCCCACAGCGAGGACCGCGATGCGCTCACCCATGGTGGGGTTGTCGGCCCGGTAGAAGCGCTCACGCACGAGGTTATAGAGCGCGATGATGACCTCATCCTGCGCCCGCGAGAGGTGGCGCGCGCAGGCAAACCCACCCTCGCGATTGAGCACCTCCTCCGCCTCGATCTGCGCCTTGGCCAAGACGGCCTTGGCGGAAGCAACGAAAGCCGCGCGCAGTTGCTCGGGCGTGGCGTCCGGCAACGCGTCCGGGGCGAGAAGTTCAGTCATAGGGACGATTTTCCGGCAGAGTCAGTGCGGCGACGCTCGATCGCGTCCCAGATCGCGACAGCAAGATCGGGGCCACCCAGACGCTTGATGGCCCGGATGCCGGTGGGCGAGGTAACGTTGATCTCGGTGAGGTTGCCGTCGATCACATCAATGCCGACGAAGATCAGCCCGCGCTCTTTCAGCAACGGGCCGATGCGCGCGCAGATCTCACGCTCGCGCGCGGTCAGCTCGGTGGCACCCGCCGCCCCGCCGCGCACGAGGTTGGAGCGGATGTCGCCGGGCGCGGGCACGCGGTTGACCCCGGCAATCGCCTCGCCATCGACCAGAATGATGCGCTTGTCGCCCTCGTGCACTTTGGGCAGGAA
>JAIUNQ010000145.1 GCA_020161475.1 Pseudomonadota bacterium
CCTTCAACATTGAGGTGCTCAACCCTTGGGCCGACCCCAAGGAATCAGGCTACGATTTTGGTGAGAAGCCGCTTAGCGACAAGATCGAGCCGGGTTCCACCTCGGCGGAGTTCCTGGTCTCCAACGCACCCGATGTGCTGGGCGAGCCGGGGCCGGATGAAATGAGCGATTTTGACGCCGCCAATGCGGGCGATCCCGACTTCGACATGGCCGCCGCCATGGCGGAAATGGAGGGGAAAGCAGCATAGGGTTTGCAAGAAAAGTGGCTTCCACTTTTCGTGAAGCAAACCCGTAAAACTAAAAAAAATCAGGCATTTGTCGCTCAACGGCCCTCCAGGTCGAGCGAGGTGGGAACCGGTTTCTCGTAGAAAACCCGCCTGACAAAAAAGGCCGCCCGAGGGCGGCCTTTGTTATTCCGGGCGCCAGCGCGCCTTATTCCGGGTGATGCCCGGTTTTGAGCACCGCGCCGATCTCATCGAGCACAACCGGATCATCAATGGTCGCCGGCATGGACCAGGCGTCGCCATCCGCGATCTTCTTCATGGTGCCGCGCAGGATCTTGCCCGAACGGGTCTTGGGCAGGCGGTTGACAACGAGGGTATGCTTGAAGGCGGCGACAGGGCCGATCTGGTCACGCACGAGACGCACGCATTCCTTCTCGATCTCGGCCTGCGTCGCGGTGACGCCCGCTTTCAGCACCACGAAGCCCAGCGGCACCTCGCCCTTCAGGCTGTCCTTGGCGCCGATGACGGCGCATTCGGCCACGAACGGATGCGAGGCCAGCACTTCTTCCATGCCGCCCGTGGAGAGGCGATGGCCCGCGACATTGATGATGTCGTCGGTGCGGCCCATGATGAAGAGGTAGCCGTCCTGATCTTTGAAGCCCGCGTCCGAGGTGTTGTAGTAGCCCTTGAACTCGGTGAGGTAGCCCGAGGTGAAGCGCTCCTCGGCGTGCCAGAGCGTGGGCAGGCAGCCCGGCGGCAGCGGCAGCTTGATCGCGATCGAGCCCATCTTGCCGGCCTCGACCTCTTTCCCACCCTCATCGAGGATGTGAACATCGTAGCCCGGCATCGGCACGGTGGGCGAGCCATACTTGATCGGCAGCATGCCCAGACCCAGCGGATTGCCCGCAATGGCCCAGCCGGTCTCGGTCTGCCACCAATGGTCGATCACCGGCACCTTCAGGATATCCTCGGCCCATTTCACGGTATCAGGATCGGCGCGCTCACCGGCGAGGAACAGCGCCGTCAGGCAGGAGATGTCATACTTCTTGAGAAATTCCGCACCCGGATCTTCCTTCTTGATCGCGCGGAAGGCGGTCGGCGCGGTAAAGAGCACCTTGATCTTGTGCTCGGAGATCATACGCCAGAACGCACCCGGATCGGGGGTGCCGACCGGCTTGCCCTCATAGACCACCGTGGTCGCCCCGCGCAGCAGCGGCGCATAGACGATGTAGGAATGGCCGACGACCCAACCCACATCCGAGGCCGCCCAATACACATCGCCGGGGTTGATGTCGTAGATCGCGCCCATGGTCCAGTTGAGCGCCACCATGTGCCCGCCGTTGTCGCGCACGACGCCCTTGGGCTTGCCGGTGGTGCCGGAGGTGTAGAGCACATAGAGCGGATCGGTCGCCTTGACGGTGACAGGCGCCAGCGGACCGGCGTTCTTGGCCACGAGATCGGCCCGCAGCGCGGCCCAGTCATGGTCGCGCCCGTCGATCAGCTTGGCGTTTTCCTGCTCGCGCTGGAAGATCAGGCAGGCGCTCGGCTTGTGATGCGCTTCGTCGATCGCACGATCGAGCAGCGGCTTGTAATGCACGACGCGACCCGGCTCGATGCCGCAGGAGGCAGCGATAATCGCCTTGGGGGTGGCGTCATCGATACGGGTGGCCAGCTCATGCGCGGCAAAGCCGCCGAACACCACCGAATGCACCGCGCCGATGCGCGCGCAGGCCAGCATGGCCACCACGGCTTCCGGGATCATCGGCATGTAGATGATGACGCGGTCGCCCTTCTCAACGCCCATGCCGTTGAGCATATGGCCGGTCAGCTCCACCTCGCGCAGCAGCTCCTTATAGGTCAGCACGCGCTTGGTGTTGGTGACGGGAGAATCATAGATCACCGCCGCCTGATCGCCGCGCCCGTTGGCAATGTGGCGATCGAGGCAGTTGTACGAGGTATTGCACGCGCCATCCGCAAACCAGCGACCATAGACACCGGCATCCGGATCGAAGGTGGTCTTGGGGGCGCTCACCCAATCCAGCCCCTTGGCGGCTTCCGCCCAGAACCCCTGCGGGTTCTTCTGCCATTGGGCATAAACCTCATGATAGCGGCTCTGCGTCATTGTTTCTTCCTCCGCAAGACTGTCTTGGCATGAAAGCATCTCTTTAGAGGCTCTCGCAAATTTCCGCGCTTAGCAATTTGTGGAAGATCAACTCATCATTTTGCACTGCAAAAAGACCTTTGGGCTGGTTGACCTCAACTCAATGCACTGCATAAGCTGATCGTGAAATGTGCCTGATTTGCCGCGATAACTGCGGTCGATGAAGGGCCGCGAACCCCTTAGGATCTGACGTGAGCGAGACGATTGCAGCGGCGATCTCGCGCCTGAGCGCCGCCATCGACCGGCTGGATGCGGCTTCCCTCCGTCTGGCGGATGGGGAGGTGCAGCGCAATGCGCTCGAAACCGAGATCCTGCTGATGCGTGAGGATCGCCATCGCCTCGCGCGCGAGCTGGATGGGGAGCGCGCCGCGCGGCTTCGCGCTGAAGATGGCCTTGTCGAGATTTCCCCGCGCGTCGACCGCGCCATGGCCGCCATTCGCGCCGCCCTGGCGGAAGGCTGAAGCGCATGGCCGAGGTGACCCTGACCATCGACGCCAAGCAGTTCCGCATGGCCTGCGAAGACGGACAGGAGGATCACCTCGTCAAGCTCGCCGCCCATGTTGATGCTCGCGTCAAGATGATGCGCTCGAGCTTCGGCGAAATCGGCGACCTGCGTCTCACCGTTATGGCGGCCCTGATGGTGGCGGACGAGTTCTTCGAGGAAAAGCGCAAGAACGACGAATTGAGCGAGGCCCGCGCCAGCGAGGCGGATGCCCGCGCCCATGCCTCAGAAGACGAGGAGGCCCGCGATGCCGCCGTCGCGCAGGCGATTGACGGCCTCACCGCCCGCATCGAGCGCATCACCCGCGTATTGACGCCGGGCAACTGAGCGTTTCGCCCTTCTCTTTCGTGCCCGAAGCGCCTACATTGCTCAAGCGGGGCTGCGGGATGCGGCAGGTTATACGTATTCCCCGGGGCCTTAACGATCCTTAGGGAGCTGTACCTATCCGGACCCGTGGGTCCGGGTACACGGCGCCCACCTACTTATGTAGGTTCCCGGGATCGACACTCCACCGGTCTCCGTGGCTCCGCAAATTCTCGTTTCGAGAATTTTCTTCACCCCTCGACCGGCGGATTGTTTTGGTTTGACGCGTTTTCTCACCGAAAACGCTATGCGGTCCATGTGGCTCCGCCTCGCTCCCCAAAAGGAACGCCCCCCAAGATTACCGCCCCCAAGAGTAACGTTTCATGCGCATTCTTTTCCTTGGCGATGTCGTCGGCCGCCCCGGCCGTGAGGCTGTCACCCGTTACCTGCCCGCACTCAAGAGCAAGCTGAAGGTCGATTGCTGCATCATCAACGGCGAGAACGCCGCCGGCGGCTTCGGCATCACCGAAGCCATCTATCATGAGTTGATGGACGCGGGGGCGGATGCCGTCACACTCGGCAACCACTCTTTCGATCAGCGCGAAACCCTCGTTTACATCGAGCGCTGCCCCATGCTGGTGCGCCCGGCGAACCTGCCACCCGGAACCCCGGGGCGAGGCGCGGCCATGGTCATGCTACCGGATGGCCGCTCGGTGCTCGTCATCAACGTGCTGGGCCGCATCGAGATGGACCCGGTCGATTGCCCCTTCCGCGCGGTGGAGCGCGAGATCGACGCCTGCCCGCTCGGCATGGGCGCGGATGCCATCGTGCTCGACCTTCACGCGGAAGCCACCGCCGAGAAGCAGTCTCTGGCGTGGCACTTCGATGGCCGCGTCAGCTTTGGTGTGGGCACGCATACCCATGTCCCCACAGCTGATCACCGCATTTTTCCCGGCGGCACCGGCTATCTGGGCGATGCGGGCATGTGCGGCGATTACATCTCCGTCATCGGTTTCGAACGCCATGAGCCGACCCGCCGCCTGATCGAGAAGACCCCCGGCGTGCGTTGGGAATCGGCCTCCGGCCAAGGCACCCTCTGCGGGCTGCTGGTGGAAACGGACGACAAGACCGGCCTCACGAAACGCCTTTCGCCCGTTCGGCAGGGCCCGAACATCGAAGAGCGCATCCCCGAGTGGGACTAACCACCGAAGGAGCGTAGGCACCTTCCTTGATTTCCCCCCCGCGCCTTTGATAAGAGCGCGCATTCCGCAATTTCTGCTCTCAGGGGGCCCCGATGGCCGGTCATTCGCAATTCAAGAACATCATGCACCGCAAGGGCAAGCAGGACGCCGTGCGCTCCAAGATGTTCTCGAAGCTCGCGCGAGAAATCACCGTCGCCGCCAAGATGGGCACGCCCGACCCGGCGATGAACCCGCGTCTGCGCATGGCAGTGCTCGCCGCCCGCGCCGAAAACATGCCGAAGGACAACATCGAACGCGCCATCAAGAAGGCCTCGGGCGGCGATGCCGAGAGCTACGATGAAGTGCGCTACGAGGGCCGCGGCCCCGGCGGTGTCATGCTCATTGTCGAAGCGCTGACCGACAACCGCAACCGCACCTCCGCCGCTGTGCGCTCCTATTTCACCAAGGCGGGCGGCGAACTCGGCGCTTCGGGCTCGGCCACCTTCATGTTCGACCGCGTGGGCGAAGTGACCTATCCGGCCAGCGTTGGCGATGCCGACAAGGTGATGGAAGCCGCCATCGAGGCCGGTGCGGAAGACGTCGTCTCGGATGAGAATGGCCACACCATCTATTGCTCCTTCGAGGATCTCTCGGAAGTCTCCAAGGCGCTTGAAGCCAGCCTCGGCGCGCCCGCTTCCGCCAAGGGCATCTGGAAGCCACAGAACAATGTCGAGCTCGACCTCGACAAGGCCACCTCCGTGATGAAGCTGATCGACAACCTCGATAACGATGACGACGTGCAGAACGTCTTCTCGAACTTCGAAGTCTCCGACGAAGTGATGGCCAAGCTTACCGCCTAAGCAAGTGCCAACCCGTCATGCCCGCCCTTGTGGCGGGCATCCACGACTTTCTTTCCGCGCCCCTATTTTCACCTTTCGTTCTCATTTGCGCGGGCATAACCTTGCGCCATGAGCAAGCGCACGCGAATCATCGGCATCGACCCCGGCCTGCGCCACACCGGCTGGGGCATCATCGAGGTGGAAGGCACACGCCTGTCCTATGTTGCCTGCGGGGTGGTCGAACCCACCCCCACGCTCGATCTGGCGGATCGTCTGGCCGCCATCCACGAGGGCCTGCGCTGCGTCATCCATGATCACGCCCCCGAGGAAGCCGCTGTCGAGGAAACCTTCGTCAACAAGGACCCCCGCGCGACGCTCAAGCTGGGCGCCGCGCGCGGCGTTGCCCTGCTGGTGCCCGCGCTCGCGGGGCTGCCTGTGGCCGAATATGGCGCGAACCACGTGAAAAAGACTGTCGTCGGCGCAGGCCATGCGGAGAAAGGGCAGGTGCGGATGATGGTGAAGGTGCTCCTCCCCAAAGCGGAATTCCGCACCGATGACATGGCCGATGCACTGGCCATTGCCATCTGCCATGCGCATAACAGAGGGGTTCATCGGTGAGGACAACGATGGTGCGACAATCCTTCGCTGCGCTGCTGCTCCTGCCCCTGCTCGCCGTCCCCGCCTTTGCCCAGCAGCCTGCGCCGCGCCCGCTGGAAGGGCGCTACGCGCTCCATCGAGAGGCCTGCGCAGGGAATGCTATTCTGATTCAGCGCGACCTTTTTGAAGTCGGGAATGCGGTTTCCTGCAAAAAGCCTGTTTATCGCAGGCAACGTGTCGGGCCGGGAGACCGTGCGCTCTGGAATGTCTCCTCCAGAGAATGCCAGTTGCATTCGGGGGGCGTCCATGCACTCGATTTTTCAATCGAAGCCCGCGGGTCGAGTGTCCGCGTCGTCTGGTCGGACAGTGAAATGAGCGATTTTTACAGCCGTTGCGGAAAATGACATGATCGGCAAGCTCAAGGGCATCATCGACAGCTACGGGGACGACACCGTCATCCTCGATGTGCAGGGCGTGGGCTACCTCGTCCATTGCTCCTCGCGCACGCTTCAGGCGCTGCCCCAGCCGGGGGAGGCCGCCACGCTCTTCATCGAAACCGTGGTGCGCGAGGACATGATCCGCCTCTTCGGCTTTGCCGGCGCGGCGGAGCAGGACTGGTTCAACATCCTGCTGTCCGTGCAGGGCGTGGGACAGAAGGTCGCGCTCGCCATCCTTTCCACCCTCCGGCCCGCTGAACTCGCCAATGCCATCGCCATGAAAGACAAGGCGGCCATCGCCCGCACCTCCGGCGTTGGCCCGAAGCTGGCGGAACGCATCTGCGTGGAGTTGAAGGACAAGGCCC
>JAIUNQ010000146.1 GCA_020161475.1 Pseudomonadota bacterium
TCATACAGGCTGCGGGGCAGCGCGAAGGTGTCGCTCACCTTGGGGTGGGCGCGGTGGAAAGCGGTATCGAAGCAGGCGACCTGCGGCACATCGCCGAAGACCGCACGGCAGGCACGGATGCCCGCGATGTTATGCGGTTGGTGAAGGGGCGCGAGCGGGGAGAGCTTTTCGAGTGCGACGAGAATGGGCTCGTCCACAGCCACCGGATCGGTGAAGGCCATGCCGCCATGGACGACGCGGTGCCCCACGGCGGCAATCTCGAGGTTCGGGAAATGCGCGCTGAGTGCTTCGAGCGCGACCTTCAGCGCCTCCGCGTGGTTTGCCACGTAACGGCTCCCCTCCAGATGATCGACGAGGATTTTCACCCCCGAGGCGTCTTTGAGCGCGAACTCCGGGTCCGTGCCGAGACCATCGATCAAGCCGCTGGCGAGGGGGGCGAGATCGGAGCCGAACAGCGCGAACTTGAGCGAAGAGGAGCCGGCGTTGATGGTGAGAATCGCGCGGTCCATCACGCACCCGCCTGCGCATCTTCCAGCGCACCGCCGCGCGCACGCCAGTAATCATAGAGCATGGCCAGCGCCGTGGAGGCGAGGCGCGCGCGGGCGTTATCGGCGCGTGAGGTGAGCATGATCGGCACTTTGGCCCCCACAACAAGACCCGCAGCTTCAGCGCGCGCCGCGAAGGTGAGTTCCTTGGCCAGCATGTTGCCGGCTTCGAGGTTTGGCACGATCAGCACCTGCGCCTGCCCGGCCACGACACCCTTGATGCCCTTGGTGCGCGCGGCCTCGCGGTCGATCGCGTTGTCCATGGCGAGCGGGCCATCGACGATACCGCCGCGAATCTGCCCGCGCTCGGCCATTTTGGAAAGCGCCGCCGCATCCAGCGTGGCGGGCATATTGATGTTCACCGTCTCCACCGCCGCCAGCACGCCGACCTTGGGCTCGGAGATGCCGCAGGCGAGGGCCAGATCAATCGCGTTCTGGACGATATCGACCTTGCAGGCGAGATCGGGCGCGATGTTGATGGCGGCATCCGAGATGAAGAGCAGGTGATCCAGCGTCGGCACATCCATCGCAAAAACATGGGAGAGACGACGCGAGCCGCGCAGGCCGCCGTCCTTCTTGACGATCTGCGCCAGCAGCTCGTCGGAATGGATATTGCCCTTCATGATGGCGCGGGCCTCGCGCGCGAGCACCATGGCTACGGACTTTGCCGCCGCTTCGACGTGATCCGGGACATCAAACAAGGGAATGCCAGCAATATCCGCGCCCAGCGCCTCGGCCGCCTTGTGGATCGCGGCGGCGTTGCCGACGAAAAGCGGCTTCATCAGCCCTTCGTCCCGCGCCATCAAAGCGCCCGCGAGCGCGTTGTTGTCATCCGGGCAGACGACGACCGTGGGCATGGGTTCAAGCTGGCGACAGCGCTTGATCAGCGCGCCGAAGTGATCATGCTGGTCGATCACCAGGGTGGGGAGTTCGGCGGCATCGACCTCCACCTTGTACAGCGGCACCTGCACTTCGGCCTCGCCATCCAGCAGCAGCACGCCGTCCTGCCGCACCACGCGGGTTTCGAAGCGCGCGAAAGGCTTCTCCAGCTTCTCGGTGCAGCGGATTTCGATGCTCAGGGTGTCGCCGATATGGGCGCGACCGAGAAAGCGGAAGTTCTGGACGCGGTAAAGCGTACCCGCACCGGGGAGCACCGTGCCGAGCACTGCAGAGACCAAGGACCCCACCCAGAGCGAGGGGGCGACCGTTTCCCCTGCCTCCGGCGCCATGGCACCGGGCAGGGTGAGCGGATTGGTGTTGCCGGAGGCATGGGCGAAAACCAGCAGATCCTGCGCGCGCACGACACGCTCGATCCGCGCGGTCTGCCCCGCGCTCAGTTCGTCCCACGGGGTGTTGAAACGGCGTTCGGCCATCGGGGTCTCCTGGTTCGGGGGCGAGTCGGATGCATTATGCCGCAACGCAGCATTGGCGTCCTTGATCTCGCGCCCTGCCCTTATGGACGAGCCCGACGACAGGCGCGTGTCAATCCACCATGGTCAGGCCACCGGAGATCGAAAGCACCTGCCCGGTGCAGAAGCTGGAGCGATCGGAGGCGAAGAAGAGGATGCCGTCGGCAATCTCCTCCGGCTTGGCGAGGCGCTTCATCGGAATGGCGTTGATCAGCGCTTCCTTGATCTTGTCGCCTTGCGCCGCAAACAGCGGGGTATCGGTAGGGCCGGGGCAGATGCAATTGACGCGGATGCCCTTGCGCGTCATCTCGCGCGCCAGCGATTTGGTGAAAGCGATGATGCCGCCCTTGGCCCCGGCGTAAACCGTTTCGCCCGACGAGCCGACGCGGCCAGCATCGGACGCCACATTGACAATGCGCCCAGAGCCGGAGGCGATAAGCGCCGGCAAGAATGCGCGCGTGACCGCCACAGGACCGAGGTAATTTATCGCGACAATCTTGTCCCAATACTCCGGGCTGTTGTCCATGAAGGGCTGAATGATGTCCCAGCCCGCCGCGTTCACCAGCACATCGAGGGTTTGAAACTCGGCCGCCAGTGTGTTGGCAGCTTCGCGCGAGGTGACATCGAGAAGATGGAACTGGGCCGAGCCGCCCGCCGCCTTAATGCCGGCGACAACGCTTTCACCGGCAGCCGTGTTCATATCGGTCACATGGACCTTGGCGCCCAGCGCAGCAAAGGCCCGCGCTGTCGCCGCGCCGATGCCCGAGCCAGCCCCCGTCACGAGAACCGATTTGTCCTTGAAATTCATGGCCATCATTCCTTAGCGCTTGAAGAAGCCGGCGATGCGCTGGCGTGTTTCATCCAAATTCATGAGCGCGCAGATTTCGCGCTGCTCCAGTGCGAAGCCCGCCCGCTCCGGACTGCCAGCCGCCGCGATGCAGCGCTTGGAGGCCTGAAGGGATGCCGGCGAGAGCCCGGCAATGCGGGTAGCGATGGCCATGGCTTCCTCCGCCAGCGTAGCGCGTGGGAACACCCATTGCGCCAACCCAACACGCTCAGCCTCAGCGCCGTTGATGCGCTCCGCACTCAGGATGATGCGGCGCGCCACCCCCGGTCCGCACAGCTGCGTCAGGCGCTGCGTGCCTCCCGCTCCCGGTAGCAGGCCCACAGCTGCCTCGGGCAAGCCCAGCGAGGCTTCCTCCGCCGCGATGCGCATATCGCAGGAGAGCGCGAGCTCCAGCCCGCCGCCCAAGGCATGGCCGTTGATGACGGCCAGAGAAACCTGTGGCAGCGCCTCGATGCGGTCAAAGGTGGCGTGCAAACGGGCTGCGTAACCACGCATGGCCTCTGATGGGCTGGGCGCCGAAAAGAGGGTGTTGATCATGGCGAGATCCGCGCCCGCGCAGAAGCTCTTCTGGTCGGATTGGAGGATGAGGACGCGGGCATCACTGGCCTCGACCTTGTCGAGCGCACCGTTGACGGCCTCCAGCATCGCTTCATCGAGCGCATTGACCGGTGGCCGGCTGAGCGTGAGCGCGGCAATGCCGTTTTCAATCGTCAAGCTGATCATTTTTCCTCCCCCTTTATATCAACCTATTGCCTTTTGTGGATTTTATGTCAATTCATTGTTGCATCTAGCCCGCCCCTTGCCACACGAGCCGTTTGGGCGGCAAGAGGGGCGCAGGAAGCCCGAGTTGACCCGATGAATTTTGACACCGCCAACCGCCTGTTTTTCCGCCTCTATCAGGCCTCGAACCTGCTGCACAAAAACGGCACGCGGGCGATGGCGGAATTTGGCGCCACAACCCAGCAATGGGCGGTGGTGGGGGCGCTGGCCCGCCCCGGCGTGCGCACACGCGGCGTTTCCGTCAAGGATCTCATGGCCTTCCTGCTGCTCTCTCGGCAGAATGTCACCGCCGTGCTGGACCGGCTGGAGGCGCGCGGCTGGACGGAACGCGTGCGCGACCCCGAGGATGGCCGCGCCCGCCTTGTGCGTCTTGCGCCCGAGGGGGAGCGCGTATGGGTGAAGATGCAGGGCGCGATCAACGCTTTTTACGGCGATGCCCTGAAGGACTTCTCGGAAGAGGAGCAGGTGCAGCTTTTCCGCCTGCTCGACCGCCTCAAGGTGAACCTTCATGCGCTGGGGAGCGAGGAGGAGGACTAGCCCCCTCCTGCCCCGAAGGCGTCATTTCCCCTTGAGTGCGAAGCGGCGGAAGTTCGGCTTGCGCTTCTCCCGGAAGGCGTTGCCGCCCTCCTTGGATTCCTCGGTGTCGTAATAGAGGCTGAGCGCGTGCATCCCCATGGAGGAGATGCCGCGGATGCTCTCGGTATCAGCATTGAAGGAGCGCTTGGCGAGCGCGATGGCACCGGGCGATTTCTCGACGATTTCCGCGCACCAGCGATCGACTTCCGCGTCCAGTTCCTCGTGCGGCACGACCGCGTTGACAAGGCCCATCGCCAGCGCCTCGGCGGCGGTGTAGCGGCGGCACATATACCAGATTTCGCGCGCTTTCTTCTCGCCGACGATGCGCGCAAGATAGGCCGTCCCAAAGCCGGGATCGACCGAGCCGACCTTCGGCCCCACCTGCCCGAACTGGGCCTTTTCCGACGCAATCGTCATGTCGCATAGCGTTGCGAGCACATTGCCGCCGCCGATGGCAAAGCCCTGCACCTTGGCAATGACCGGCTTGGGGATGTCGCGGATCAAGCTCTGAAGCTCATCAATCGGCAGGCCGATGGTGCCGCGCCCGTCATATTGTCCGTCATGCGCGCTTTGGTCGCCCCCGGTGCAGAAGGCTTTGTCGCCTGCCCCCGCCAGCACGACTACCGATACCCCGCGATCCCAGCCCGCGCGCTGGAAGGCGTGGATCAGCTCTTCCACGGTCTGCGCTCGGAAGGCGTTGTACTTGTCGGGGCGGTTGATTGTGATCTGCACCGCGCCCTCGAAGCGCTCCTCGTAGAGAATATCCTCGTATTTCATCCGCTTCGCTCCATTTTTCCCTCGCAACGCCACAAAACGCGGCTGTTCGGCGTCGCCTTCGCTCCTACGGCGCCCTCAATGAGGGCGCCGGATTATCCTTGCTGAGCCGCTTTGAGCGCCTCGCGCGCGATGATCAGCTTCATGATCTGCGCTGTGCCGTCACCGATCTGGAGGCCCAGCACATCGCGCAGGCGCTGCTCGAAGGGCAGATCGACGCACCAACCTGAATGGCCGTGCAGCAGCAGACAGGTGTGCACCACCTCGAACGCGAGTTTCGGTGCCCACCACTTGCACATCGCGGCTTCGGAGGTGTGGGCCACCCCGGCATCTTTGGCGGCCAGCGTGCGATAGCAGAGGATGCGCGCGGCCTTGACCATGGTTTCATGCTCGGCGAGCGGGAAGGTCGCGCCCTGATTGGCGCTGAGCGGTTTGCCGAAAGCCTCGCGCTGCTGGATATAGGCCCAGGTTTCTTCCAACGCTTTTCGCGCCACCGCGAGGCACTGCAAGCCGATGAGCGCGCGGGAGAAATCGAACCCCTGCATCACCTGCACGAAGCCGGTGCCTTCCGCCCCAAGGCGATGCGCGAGCGGCACCTTCACATCATCAAAGAAGATCGAGCCGCGCCCCACGGCTTGCTGGCCGAGATCGGAGAAATGCGTGCGGGTGATGCCGGGGCTATCGAGCGCGACGAGAAACGCTGTGATGCCGCGCGCCTTTTCCTCTTGTGTGCCGGTGCGGGCGAAAACGATGGCCCAATCGGACTGCTCAGCCATCGAGATGGAAGTCTTCTCGCCGGTGAGACGATAGACATCGCCGTCACGAACGGCTTTGAGCTTGAGGTTTCCGGCGTCCGAACCGCCGCCCGGCTCGGTAAGCGCCAGCGCGATCACGCTTTCGCCTGCCACGACCTTGGGCAGGATCTGCGCTGCAAGTTCTGGCGTCCCGTGGCGGGCGAGAATCGCACCACAAAGCCCCGCAAGCAGCTGGATATAGGCGACATTGAAATCCCCCTCGGCGATGGCTTCGAGCACGATGCCCGAGGTGACGTGATCCGCGCCCATTCCGCCGAAGGTTTCGGGAAATTCGACGCCGATCAGCCCGAGTTCGCCCATCTGGCGGCGCAGATCCATAGGGATGACGCCATCCTTCTCGGTTTGCTTGTAGCGGGGGGCCAGAACCTCACGCGAGAAGCGCTCGGCTGCCTCGCGGAAGGCCGCCTGATCGGCGCTCCAGCCAAGAAAGATGTCGCCCTCGTTCGCCATCGCCACCCCGTTATATCATTGTATTGTTGTTTTAAGGCGTAGCGCGAGATTTCATTTATGTCAATTCATTGCTATTTATGAGTCAAAAAAACCCCGCCATTCAGGGCGGGGCCTTAACTCAGAAGGTGAGCAGCTCTTCCGGCACGCTCTGGTAACACACCGGGCGCAGGAACCGCTGGATCGCGAGCGTCCCCACCGAAGTGGTGCGCCCGTCCGAAGTCGAGGGATAGGGCCCGCCGTGCACCATGGCCGGACAAACCTCGACCGAGGTGCCGAAGCCGTTGAGCACCACGCGCCCGGCCAGCAGTTCCAGCTGGGGGATCAGCGCCTTGGCGGTCGCGGCATCGGAGGCCGCGACATGGAGCGCGGCGGTGAGCTGCCCCTCAAGGTGCGTGATCACCGCTTCCAGCTC